>NZ_JBHXUW010000056.1:0-56132 GCF_042672475.1 Streptomyces sp. NPDC127177 | reverse complement strand
CCCCGGTTCTGTTTTTTATACCCGCCTGGGGGGGGGGGGGGGCCCCGCGGCGGCTCCCCTGGCCCCCGGGGGGGGGGGGGGGCCGGGGGCCCCCCCCCCCCCGCTCGTGTGTGCGGATTCACCGCCCCGGTTGCCCCGAAGGGCGCACCCGGGGTCTCCGGGGACGCATAATGGGGGCGATACATCGGATGTCTGGAGGTCGCCCATGGCTGTCACCGACGAGGCCATCGAGAAGATCAAGGGAATGATCGTCTCGGGTGCGCTACGGCCCGGCGATCGTCTCCCCAAGGAGAGCGAACTCGCCGCGGAGCTCGGCCTGTCCCGCAACTCGCTGCGGGAGGCGGTGCGCGCCCTGTCGCTCATCCGCATTCTCGACGTGCGCCAGGGCGACGGCACGTATGTCACCAGTCTGGATCCGCAGCTGCTGCTGGAGGCGCTGAGCTTCGTGGTGGACTTCCACCGCGACGACACGGTGCTGGAGTTCCTGGCGGTCCGCCGGATCCTGGAGCCGGCCGCGACCGCGATGGCGGCGAGCAGGATCACCGAGGAGGAGCTGGACCGGCTGAGCGCCCAGCTGGACGCGCTGGGCAGCCATCCGTCGGTCGAGGAACTGGTGGCCTGCGACCTGGAGTTCCACCGCGGCATCGTGCAGTCGTCGGGCAACTCGGTGCTCTGCTCACTGCTCGACGGGCTCTCGGGACCGACGACACGGGCGCGGGTCTGGCGCGGTCTGACCCAGGAGGACGCGGTGAGCCGCACGCTCCATGAGCACCGGGCGATCGTGGCGGCGCTCCGGGACCGGGACGCGGAGGCGGCGCGGGCGTGGGCGACGGTCCATGTGGCGAGCGTGGAGCAGTGGTTGCGGTCGACGCTGTAGGCGGGGGGCGGGGTGAGCCGGGGCTCCGCCCCGATACCCCGCACCCCGCCCCTCGAACGCCGGCGGGGCCGGAAGGACCGGCCCCGCCGGCGTTCTCCGACGCGTGACGCTCAGTCCTGCTTCTCGCCGCTCGCGAAGCGGGAGATGACCAGGGCGACGATGATGATCGCGCCGTTGAGGAACTGGTTCCAGAGCGCGGGGACACCCCCGAGGGTCATCACGTTGACCACGAGTTGCAGGGTCAGTACGCCGGTCAGCGCACCGAACAGGGTGCCGCGGCCGCCCTTGAGGCTGATGCCGCCGATGACCGCGGCGGCGAACACCTGGAAGATCCAGCCGTTGCCCTGGGTGGCGGCGACCGCGCCGTAGTGGCCGGTGTAGAGGACGCCCGCGAAGGCCGCCAGCAGGCCGCCGACGGCGAGCACGATCCAGGTGACCCGGTCGACCCGGATCCCGGCGGCGCGGGCGGCTTCCGGGTTGCCGCCGATCGCGTACAGCGAGCGTCCGTGCCGCAGCCAGGCCAGTGCCGCGCCGCCGATCGCGAAGAGCACCAGGCAGATCCAGACCGCGGCCGGGGCGCCGAACCACGAGGTCTTGCCCAGGTAGCGGAAGGACTCCGGGACATCGGTGATGGACTTGCCCTCGGTGATGCCGATGTGGAGTCCGCGCAGCATCGTCAGCATGCCGAGCGTGGCGATGAAGCCGTTGACCCGCAGCTTCAGCATCAGGAAGCCGTTGACCGCCCCGATGGCGAGGCCGACCAGCAGGCAGACCGGGATCGCCGTCCAGGTGGGGAGCACTCCCAGGCCGGAGAAGCGGCCGCCCTCGGAGGGCAGGACCAGCCACATCGCGACGACGGGCGCGATGCCGATCGTCGACTCCAGCGACAGGTCCATCCGCCCGCAGATGAGGATCAGCGCCTGGCCCAGGACCAGCAGGCTGAGCTCGGAGGACTGCTGGACGACGCTGATCAGGTTGTCCGAGGTGAGGAAGACCGGCGAGACGATGAAGCCGATCACCATCAGCACCAGGATCACCGGCACCAGCGAGAAGTCGCTCCACCGGATCAGCTTGAGCCGGCTCAGCGGGCTCTCCCCGTCCACGCCGCCCTTCGGCGTCCCGTCGAGGTCCTCGGCCGCGGACGGCCGTATCGTGCCGGTCATTCCCTCTCCCCCACACCTTCCATGGCGGCGACGAGTTCGCCGTCCGTCCACCCGCTTGCGAACGTTGCGACGACCCGCCCGTGGAACAGGGCGAGCACCCGGTCGCAGACCCGCAGATCGTCCAGCTCGTCCGAGACGACGACCGCGGCGTTGCCCTCGTCGGCGACCCGCCGGACGACCCCGAGGAGCGAGTCCTTGGACTTGACGTCCACCCCCGCTGTCGGCCGGACCGCCACCAGCACGCTGGGCCCGCGGGCCAGTGCGCGGGCGACCACCACCTTCTGCTGGTTGCCGCCGGAGAGCCCGGTGACGGGCTGTTCGGGCCCCTGGGTCTTGATGTCCAGCGAGTCGATCATGCCGCGGGCGAACTCCCGCGTACGGGAGGGCAGTACGGTCCCCCACGGCCCGAGCTGGTCGGCGACCGTGAGGGTGGCGTTCTCGGCGACGCTGCGCTGCGGGACCAGCCCCTGGTCGTGCCGGTCCTCGGGGATGTAGCCGATCCCGGCGGCCAGCGCGTGCGGCACGCTTCCCGAGCGCACCTCCCGGCCGTGCACCCGGACCGTCCCGCCGCCGGCCTTGCGCATGCCCGCCAGGACCTCGCCCAGTGCCGTGTTGCCACTGGCCGCGGCCCCGGCCAGGCCGAGCACCTCGCCGGGGCGCACCTGGAGGTCAAGGGGCTCGAACCGGCCGTCCAGGGTGAGCCCCTCGGTGCGCAGGACGGGTTCCGCCGACGGGTCGGGCGGTGGGGCGGTGCCCGCCGCGTGCCAGGCGACGGCTCCGGCCGGCTTCTCGCCCGTCATCGCCGCCACCAGCTCCGCCTTGGCGACGTCGGCCACCGGGGCCGTCAGGACGTGCCGGGCGTCGCGGTAGACGGTGACCGCCGTGCAGAGCTCGTACACCTCCTGCAGGTGGTGGGAGATGAAGAGGAACGCCACTCCCTGGCTCTGCAGTTCCCGGAGTTTCCCGAAGAGCCGTCCGATGCCGCGGGCGTCGAGCTGGGCGGTCGGCTCGTCGAGGACGATCAGCCGTGCGCCGAAGGACAGCGCACGGGCGATCTCGACGAACTGCCGCTGCTCGACGGCGAGATCGCGCGCCCGGGTGTTCGGGTCGACCTGGACCCCGTAGTCGGCGAGGAGCCGCTCCGCGCGCTTGCGCAGCCGCCCCCAGCTGATCCACCGGGAGTTTTCGTCGAACCGGTTGAGGAAGAGGTTCTCGGCGACGGTCAGGTCGGGGACGACCATCGACTTCTGGTAGACGCAGGCGACCTTCGACTGCCAGGCCGTGGTGTCCCCGAAGGCGGGTGCGGGCTCTCCGCCGAACGTGACCGTGCCGGCGTCCGCCCTGTGGAGTCCGGTCAGGACGCCGACCAGGGTCGACTTGCCCGCCCCGTTGCGGCCGACGAGGGCGTGCGACTCACCTGGCCGCACGGTGAGCTTCACCCCGTCGAGCGCGACGGTCGGTCCGAAGCGTTTGACGACGCCTTCCGCCTGTACGGCGGGTTGGGGTGCCTGGTCCATGGCTATTTCTTCTTCTCCAGCTGGTTGGCCCACAGCTTCGGGTCGTCGACGTTCTCCTTGGTCACCAGAGGCGCGGGGAGCTGGTCCTCGAGACCGTTGGGGATCTTGATGATCGTGGAGTCGTGGTCGGTCGGACCCTCCTTGAAGGTCTTCCCGTCCAGCGCCGCCCTGGCGTAGTACAGCGCGTACTTCGCGTACAGGTCGGCGGGCTGGGAGATCGTCGCGTCGATCTTTCCGGCCTTGATGGCGTCGAACTCCTCCGGGATGCCGTCGTTGGAGATGATGGTGATGTGGCCCGGCGAACCGGCGGGCTTCAACAGCTTCTTCTGCTCCAGGAGCGCGAGGGTCGGCTGCAGGAAGACGCCACCGGCCTGCATGTAGATGCCGTTGATGTCGGGGTGCGCGGCCAGGGTCGACTGGAGCTTGGCGGAGGCGACGTCGCCCTTCCAGTCGGTGGCGAGCTCGAACACCTTGATGCCCGGGAAGTCCTTGTCCATGCAGGCCTTGAAGGCCTGGGACCGGTCGCGGCCGTTGATCGAGGAGAGGTCGCCCTGGAACTCGACGACCTTGCCCTTGCCCTTCAGCTGCTCGCCGAGGTACTTGCAGGCTTTGGTCCCGTACGCCTTGTTGTCTGCCCGCACCACCATGTAGACGTCGCCCTTGTCGGGGCGGGTGTCGACGCTGACGACCGGGATCTTCTTCCCGTTCAGGTTGCTGAGCGACTCGGCTATCGCGCCGGTGTCCTGCGGGGCCATCACCACGGCCTTGGCGCCCTGGTCGCTGAAGGTCTGGACGTTGGCGACCAGCTTGCCGATGTCGTTCTGCGAGTTGGTCAGCGGCAGCGCCTTGACCTCGCCGCCCTTGACCCCCTTCTCGATGTAGTTCTGGTAGGAGTTCCAGAAGTCGCTGTCGCTGCGCGGCAGGTCGATTCCGACCTTCCCGCCCCCCGCGCCGTCGTCCGACGATTCGCGGTTGCAGCCCGCGAGGGCTGTGACGGCCAGCAGTACGGCGCAGGCTGCCGCACTCGTCGTACGCACTCTCATTGGTGTCCCGTTCCTTTGTGGAGTAGCGGCTCGGAGATCCGTTGGCATGTGCTGGTTGCGGGTGGTGCGAGGGATGCGGCTCAGGTGATCGTCAGCTGTCGGCGGGGCGCAGGCGCAGGCCCTGCATTCCGCCGTCGACGGCCAGTGCGGTGCCCGTGACGGAGGCCGCGGCGGGGCTGGCGAGGTAGACGATGGCGGCGGCCACCTCGTCGGCCGAGACAAGCCGGCCCAGCGGCTGGCGTGCGTTGAGGGCGGCGCGTTCGGCGTCCGGGTCGTCCGCCCGGCCGAGCAGCCGGCCGATCCACGGGGTGTCCGCGGTGCCCGGGTTGACGCAGTTGACCCGGACGCCCTCGCGGACGTGGTCGGCGGCCATGGCGAGCGTCAGTGAGAGCACCGCGCCCTTGCTCGCGCTGTACAGGGCCCGCTGCGGCAGGCCGGCGGTCGCCGCGATCGAGCAGGTCTGGGTGATCGACACGGCACCGGGGCGACGGGCCGCGGCGCTCCGCAGATGGGGCAGGGCGTGGCGGGCGGTGCGCACCATGCCGAGGACGTTGACGTCCAGGACCCGGGTCCACTCCTCGTCGTCGTTGTCCTCGACGGAACCGATGGAGCCGATACCCGCGTTCGACACGAGGGTGTGCAGGGAGCCCAGTCCGGCCGCCGCACGGTCGACGGCCTCGCGCACGGCCGCGTCGTCGGTGACGTCCGCCTCGACGGCGAGCGTGCCCTCGGGGGCGCCCGCTGTCTCGCGGTCGAGGACGGCCACCTGGGCGCCCCGCTCCATGAGCATGGCCGCGACGGCGGCCCCGATACCGGAGGCTCCACCCGTCACCAGGGCGTTCATCCCCTCGAAGTCGCGTGTGCCGGTCATCGGCCGTCCTCCTCGGTGGTGCGGCGGGCCTGCCAGACGGGGCCCTCCGGGTAGCGGTGTGCGGCGATCGACTCGGGGAACATCTGCGCGGAGAAGCCCGGGGAGGCCGGGGCCCGGTAGCGGCCCGCCTCGATCACGGTGGGATCGACGAAGTGTTCGTGCAGGTGGTCGACGTATTCGATGACCCGGTCGTCCCAGCTGCCGGAGACGGCCACGTAGTCGAACATCGAGAGGTGCTGCACCAGTTCGCAGAGGCCGACGCCGCCCGCGTGCGGGCAGACGGGGACCTCGTACTTGGCGGCGAGCAGCAGGATCGCGAGGTTCTCGTTGACGCCCGCGACCCGTGCGGCGTCGATCTGGACGAAGTCGACCGCGCCCGCCTGGAGCAGTTGCTTGAACACGACCCGGTTGGCGACGTGTTCGCCGGTGGCGACCTTGACGGGCTGTCCGGCGCGCACGGCCGCGTGTCCGAGGACGTCGTCGGGACTGGTGGGCTCCTCGATCCAGTGCGGGTCGTACGGCGCGAGCGCGGTCATCCACTTCACCGCGTCGGCGACGTCCCAGCGCTGGTTGGCGTCGACCGCGATCCGCACGGTGTCGCCGACGGCCTCACGGGTGAGCCCGAGCCGGCGGATGTCGTCGTCCAGATCGCCGCCGACCTTCAGCTTGATCTGGGTGAAGCCGTCGGCGACGGCCTCCTTCGCCAGCCTGACCAGCTTGTCGTCGGAGTAGCCGAGCCAGCCGGGCGAGGTGGTGTAGGCGGGGTATCCCTCGGCGCGCAGCCGCGCGGCCCGTTCGGCCCGGCCCGGTTCGGCGGCGCGCAGGATCGTGAGCGCCTCCTCGGGGGTGAGGGCGTCGCTCAGGTAGCGGAAGTCGATGAGGGAGACGAGCTCCTCGGACGTCATCTCGGCCAGGAACTGCCAGACGGGTCTGTCCGCCCGCTTCGCCGCCAGGTCCCAGGCGGCGTTGACGACCGCGCCGGCCGCCATGTGCATCACGCCCTTCTCCGGACCCAGCCAGCGCAGCTGCGAGTCATGGGTGAGGTCCCGGTACAGGGCGCCGAGGTCGGCTGCCGTACGGGGGACGGGGCGCCCGACCACGTGGGATCGCAGCGCCCGGATGGCGGCGGCCATCACCTCGTTGCCGCGCCCGATGGTGAAGGAGAAGCCATGTCCCTCGATACCTCCGCCGTCACCGTCCACGGCGTCGGTACGCAGGACGACGTAGGCGGCCGAGTAGTCGGGGTCGGGGTTCATGGCGTCCGAGCCGTCCAGTTGTTCCGAGGTCGGAAAACGGATGTCGTGGACCTCGAAATCCGTGACGGTCTGACTCATGCGCGCCCCCAGGGGAAATAACATCGGACCTCTGCTCTGGTCATCCGATGTATAGCGGTCCGAAGGTTCCAACGTCCAGGGTCGAGGCGAAATTGGCCGCACACAGCTCGGATGTATGACAGGCTGGATGCCCTGATTAGGCCGGTGATGCACCCTCGTGGCCCGGGTTCGTCCGGCGACGGTCGGGAACTGCGGCGGGAGTGGCCGGAAGCCGTAAGGTTGTTCCGTACGCAAGGGAACTTCGGAAGGAGGCCTGGGTGATCGAGCTCGAGGGGGTTCCCGAGCTGATCGACCCGGTCATGGTGGCCGCGTTCGAGGGGTGGAACGACGCAGGTGACGCCGCTTCCACAGCGGTCGCGCACCTGGACCGGGAGTGGAAGGGCGAGGTGTTCGCGGCGCTGGACGCCGAGGACTACTACGACTTCCAGGTCAACCGCCCGACGGTGTGGCTGGACGGCGGGGTGCGCAAGGTCACCTGGCCGACCACCCGGCTCTCCGTGGTCCGCATCGGCGGGGACAAGCCCCGCGACCTCGTCCTGGTCCGGGGCATCGAGCCCTCCATGCGCTGGCGCTCGTTCTGCAACGAGATCCTGGGCTTCGCCCATGAACTGGGTGTCGAGATGGTGGTGGTGCTCGGCGCGCTGCTCGGCGACACCCCGCACACCCGCCCGGTCCCGGTCAGCGGCGTCACGTCCGATCCGGACCTGGCGCGGACCATGGACCTGGAGGAGACCAGGTACGAGGGGCCGACGGGCATCGTCGGCATCCTCCAGGAGGCCTGCACCCACGCGGGCGTGCCCGCGGTGAGCCTGTGGGCGGCGGTGCCGCACTACGTGTCGCAGCCGCCCAACCCGAAGGCCACCCTGGCGCTGCTGAACCGTCTGGAGGATCTCATCGGGCTGCGCATCCCGCTGGGCGAACTGGCCGAGGACGCACGCGCCTGGCAGCTCGGGGTGGACCAACTGGCCGCCGAGGACAGCGAGGTGGCGGAGTACGTGCAGACGCTGGAGGAGGCCCGGGACACCGCGGAGCTGCCCGAGGCGAGCGGCGAGGCCATCGCCCGGGAGTTCGAGCGCTATCTGCGCCGCCGGGATCCCGGTCCGCTGTCCGGGCCGGGTGGGCACGCCACGGAGAGCGGCGACGCCTCGTATCTGCGGGACACCTCCAGCGGCCGCACCAGGCCGCCGAAGCCGACCCGGCCGGAGACCGGCCCGGGGCCGGTGAGCGGCTCCGGCAGCGGGCCCGGAGCCGGTCCCGCGACGGGCCCGGAGCCGGACGACGGCGGTGAGGCCCACGGGGCCGACGGCCGGCAGGATCCGCCGGAGGACTCGCCGGAGGACTGACCGGGACAGCGGGGAGCCCGGCGGGGGCCCAACCCCCCGGCGCCCCCCATTGGCAGCGGTCAATAAGGAACAGACGAAGCGCGCGGCGCCCCAGTCGCCGTGGTCGCCGGTCTTGGAACCGTTGGTGTCCGTGACCTTCAGACGGACGTGGCGCGCACCGTCGAGCGCCACGTCGACCGGTACGGCGGCCGACGCCCCGGTGACCTTCGGCGAGGTCCAGAGCACCTTCCCGTCGGCCTCGACGGAGAACGCCACCTCGCCGTATCCGTCGATCTCGTCGTCGATGCCCGCGTCCGCGGTGAACTTCGAGCAGTGTCCGCCGAGATAGACCTCGATGTCGGAGTCGGCGTGCGTGCCGATTCCCTTCTCGTACACCTTTCCGGCCAGCGTGAGCGGGCCGCCGTCCTCGGCCCCCGACTCGCCGTTGCTGCGGTCACGCTCCGCCGGGCCGTAGCCGTTGACGGAGTTCAGCCACTCCAGATCACTCGCCCACACCTCACCGGCGGGCGGCGGCGGCATCACCGAGGCGGCGATCCGCCGAACGGCCGTCCGGGGTTCGCCGGCCGAGCGGTAGCGGGCGAGCGCGGTGATCCGCTCCTCCCCCACCGCGGCGTCCTTCGCCGGGGTCACCGACACCTCGACCCGCCGGGTGGTGCCCGCCGGGATCCGGCGCACGGCGGTGGCCGGGGTGACCTTCCAGCCCTTGGGGACATCCAGCGAGACCGCCGCGTCCGTCACATCGCCGCTGCCCGCGGTGACGTCGACGGCGACGGTGGCCGGGGCTCCCGCGCCGATCTCCTGCCCCTGCGGCGCGGAGACCGTGGCAGCCGCGGCCGCGTTCCGTCCGCCGACCGCGCTGGTGTTCTCCAGCTTCACGGAGAACTTCCTGTCCGTGGACAGCGGTGCGGTCTTGATCTTGACCACGCCGCCGCGGTCGTCGCGGTCGTACCACCAGCCCTGCTTCGCCGAGGCGTACGCCGCGGCGGAGCCGAGCCGGGGCAGCTTGCCCGCGAGCTTCACCGCACCGGGCTCGGAGCCGGTGTGCACGCTGAACTCGTACGGACGGCTGCTCTGCTTGCCCGCGAACTTCCCCTTGCTCGCACCGATGTCGACGGTGACGTCGCCCGCACCCTTGGCCGGGGCACGGACGTCGGCGGTCTGCGTGGCGTACGCGCCGTCGCGGTGCTGCCGGGTCACGCCGTCGTCCTCGTACAGGGTGAACGAGGACTTGCCCTGCGGGTAGATGTCCCAGGCGAGCGGGGAGCCGGCGGTGCGGTCCTTGTACGAGCGGATGCCCGGCCACATCGGCACACTGGCGCCGCCCTTGACGAACAGCGGCAGGGTGTCGAGCGGGGCACTGTAGTCGTCGACGGTGACCGGCCCCCGGTAGGTCCGCCCGGTCCAGTAGTCGGTCCAGGTGCCCTTGGGCAGGTAGATGCCGTCGCGCTCGGTGCTGTCCTGGTAGACGGGGGCGACGAGGAGGTCCTCACCCGACATGAACTCGTACTTCGCCGCGTCCGTCGCGGCCTTCGGGTCGTCCGGGTACTCCAGCACCAGCGGCCGGACCATGCCGACACCCGTCTTCGTCGCCTCGTGCGCGTAGGAGTACTGGTAGGGCAGCAGCGACTCCTTGAGCTTGAGGTAGTCGCGGTTGATGGAGGTGTACGGCTCCCCGTAGCGGTAGGGCTGCTTGTCGTCGGCCGCCCAGCCGTCCATGGTCATCGTGGTCCCCAGGAACATCTTCCACTGGAGGTCACGGGTGTACGTCTTGGCGCTGCCGCCGAAGATGCCGTCGACGTCGCCCGTGGTGTAGGCGAGGCCGGACATCGTGGCGCCGGCGTAGGTCGGGATCTGCCAGCGGATGTAGTCCCAGGTGCCGTACTGGTCGCCGGACCACTGCACACCGCAGCGCTGGGCACCCGACCAGCTCTCGGGGGCGTAGGTGAAGCCGCGGGCGTCGCTGTTGTCCTCGATGCCCTTGTAGGCGTCCTTGCAGCCGTCCAGGGCGAACTTGTAACCGTCGCCGACCCAGGCGACGTCCAGCTTGGCCACGCGCTGGCCCGCCTTGACCTGGTCGCCGAGCTTGTCGATACCGTCCTCGGTCCACAGGCCGAGCTGCATGTCACGGTCCTTCAGGCCCTTCGCGGTCTCCGCGAGATCCTCGTATCCGCAGCCGTAGCCGTCGTTGACGAGCATCCAGCCGTTCGGCATGTCGTTCTCGACGTATCCGTCGGCGACCTTCAGCGAGTCCAGGGTGCGGCGCTCGCCGCGGTTGGCGTTGTGCAGGTAGCAGTCCGAGTCGCCGATCTCCATGCCGTACACGGGCGGCAGGAACGGCTTGCCGGTGAGCTTCGTGTACTGGCCTATGACGTCCTTGGCGCTGTCACCGGCGAAGTAGTAGGCGTCGAAGCGCTGCTCCTGGGCACTGGTGGTCACCGGGTCGGTGAAGGCGTAGGTGTTGGGTGCGAAGGTGTTGCGGAACACCCCGTAGCCGGCCGACGAGAGGTAGAACGGCACCGAGTTGGGGTGGCCGCCGTCGTCCCAGTCGTAGTCGACGCCGACCTCGACGGTCCGGTCCCGGTGCGAGGTGTTGCCGCGCCCGTTCTGCATACCGGCGCCGTAGAACTGCTCGTCGCCGCCGCGCGCGAGGGTCTGGGTGGTCTTCTCGCCGTCCCAGCTCAGCCCCTTGGCCTCGGACCACACCCGGCTGCCGTCGGCCCGGTACAGGGCGAACCGCAGCGGCGACTTGTAGGCACGGAGCGTGATGTCGCCGGTGGAGAGGTCGTAGCGGTCGCCGCGCTCCTTCCAGCGGGTGCGGGGCGGCGATCCCTGGGGCAGCACGATGGCATCGCCTGCCGGGTCGGAGAACGTGCCGTCCGGGGCGAGTTCGATCCGGAAGGTCTCGTCGGACACGAAGCTGACACGGGCCTCGGCAGTGCCCGCGCGCAGGTGGTAGACGGATCCGTCGGCCGAGAAGCCGGTGAGGTCGCCGACCGTCGTCCCGTCGGGTGCGGCCGGATCCGCCGCCGCACCGCCCGGTCCCGAGAGGACGGCGAACAGCCCCAGCAGCGCTGCAACTACTGCCGATCTGATGCGCGTTGATGATTGCATAGAGCGCTTTTAGCGCAGCATCGAGCATTTGACCATGGACAAAACGGAACCGGCCCCGAACTTCATCAAGAAGTTCGAGGCCGGTGAACGGACCTGATCCTGCGGAGAGTTACAGCGCGACACCGAGCAGCGCGTCGACGGTGCGCGAGACGAGTCCCGGCGCCCCCTCGTCCGAACCGCCCCCGGCGGTCTGCCGCTCCGCCCAGCGGTCCACGGCGGCCAGCGCGGCCGGGGTGTCCAGATCGTCGGAGAGGGCCTCGCGGACCTCCTCGACCACCGCGTCGGCGGACAGCCCGTCGGGCCGCGAAACGGCGGCACGCCAGCGCGCAAGACGCTCCACCGCGTCGGCGAGCACCTGGTCGGTCCACTCCCAGTCGGAGCGGTAGTGGTGCGAGAGCAGGGCCAGCCGGATCGCCGCCGGGTCCACACCGTCGCGGCGCAGCGCCGAGACGAAGACCAGGTTCCCCTTGGACTTGGACATCTTCTCGCCGTCCAGGCCGACCATGCCGGCGTGCACGTACGCCTGGGCGAACGGGTGCTCGCCGGTCAGCACCTGGGCGTGCGAGGCGCCCATCTCGTGGTGCGGGAAGGCGAGGTCGGAGCCGCCTCCCTGGACGTCGAAGCCCATGCCGAGGTGGTCCAGGGCGATGGCGACGCACTCGATGTGCCAGCCGGGCCGTCCGGCGCCGAGGGAGCCGCCGTCCCAGCTCGGCTCGCCCGCGCGGGCGGCCATCCAGAGCATCGGGTCGAGCGGGTTCTTCTTGCCGGGGCGCTCCGGGTCGCCGCCGCGTTCGGCGGAGAGCAGCCGCATCGCCTCGGCGTCGAGGTTGGAGACCTGACCGAAGTGCGGGTCGGTGTCGACGGAGAAGTACACGTCTCCGTCGAGGTCGTAGGCGGCGCCCGCGTCCCGGAGTCGTTCGACGAGCGGCACGATGCCGGGTATCGCCTCGACGGCTCCGATGTAGTGCTGCGGCGGGAGCATGCGCAGGGCAGTCATGTCCTCGCGGAACAGGGCCGTCTCGCGCTCGGCGAGCTCGGTCCAGTCCTGCCCGTCGCGCACGGCCCGCTCCAGCAGCGGGTCGTCCACGTCGGTCACGTTCTGGACATAGTGAACCTGCCGCTTGGTGTCGAGCCACACGCGCTGAACCAGGTCGAACGCGTTGTAGGTCGCCGCATGACCCATATGGGTCGCGTCGTACGGCGTGATGCCGCAGACATAGATGCGGGCGACGGGACCGGGGTCAAGGGTGATCCGTCCGCCGGTCGCGGTGTCGTGGATCCGAAGGTCGCGGCCCTTGCCAGGCAGGGCGGGGACCTCAGAAGCGGGCCAGGCATGCATGCCACGAGCGTAACCGGACGCAGCTTCCGGATACGAACCGGAGGGGGGATCCTGTCCGAAGAGGCACTCTTGCGCACGGCCCCGAAATGTGTCCGGGCCCCGCCCGGCGGGCCGCCGGACCCGGTCTCCGGGCGATGCGGTGCCCGGGCCGCCGCCCCCGGCCCCGCCTACACCGGCGGCCACGGAATGGCCGGCCACCCACCGCTCGGCTCCCGGTGCAGCCCGGTGGAACGCAGCCCCGCCACACGGGCCCGCAGCGCCTCGATCTCGGCCGCGGTGATCAGTTCGCCCAGCCGGGTGACCAGCGCAGCCCCCGGCTCGAGCTCCCCGGCCAGCCGGTCCAGCACCTGCGTGGCCTCCGCGGGCAACGGCTCGCCGGCCCAGCCCCACAGCAGGGTGCGCAGCTTGTCGTCGGCGTTGAAGGTGACCCCGTGATCGATGCCGTACAGCCGGCCGTCGGGCGCGGGCAGCAGGTGTCCGCCCTTGCGGTCACCGTTGTTGATCACCGCGTCGAGGACGGCGAGCCGCCGCAGCCGGGGATCGTCGGCGTGCACCAGCAGCGCCGTCCTGCCCTCGCCGACCTCGGCGAGCGCCACGGCCTTCCAGCCCTCGCCCGGCTCCTCGTCCTCGACGAGCGCGAGCAGCCCCGGTTCGTCCTCGCCCTGCGGCACCGCCTCGATCCACAGCTGGCACATGCCCTGGCCGTAGGGTCCGTCCCGCAGCACGGTCGGCGGCACCAGCCCCCAGCCCATCGCCTCGGAGACCTCGTACGCGGCCACCTCGCGCTGGGCGAGGGTGCCGTCGGGGAAGTCCCACAGGGGCTGTTCGCCGGCCACCGGCTTGTAGACGCAGTGCGCTTCGTCGCCCTCGTACGCGACCGAGCAGTACAGCACCGCGTTGGAGGCCCCCCGAACCTGCCCGAGGACGGTGAGCTCGCCCTTGCCGAGCAGGGTCAGCCGCTCGGCGTCGGTCAGGCCCCGCGGCGGTATCCGTTCTGGCGCGGGCATACGTGTCCTTCCGGATCGAGCGGGAGGCTGCACAGGGGGCACGGCGGGCGGCCGGCGTTCACGACGTCCAGAGCCCGTTTCGCGAAGGCGCGAGCCTGCGCCCCGCTGAGCCGGACGCGGAGCATCGGCGGGCCGTTCTCCTCGTCCTGGAGCAGCCGCTCCTCGGCCTCCGCGAGATCCTCGACGGATTCCGCGTCCAGCTCGACCAGGGCCTGCGCCTCGACGATCATGCGCTGTTCCTCGCCGTCCCAGGCGAGCGCCATCGTGCCGACCCGGAACTCCTCCTCGACGGGGGCGTCGAGCGGGGCGGTGTCGGTGACGTCCATCGGGGCCACGGCGGGCACCGGGGAGTTGCCCCCCGTGCGCCGGACCACTTCGTCGAGCAGTTCGTCCACCCGCTCGGCGAGGGCGGCGACTTGGGTCTTCTCCAGGGCCACGCTGGTGACACGTCCGCCTGAGGATGCCTGCAGGAAGAACGTACGACGTCCAGGCAGCCCGACCGTACCGGCCACGAAACGGTCCGGGGGGTCGTAGAGGAACACCTGACGGGACACGTCCTGTCTCCCTTGTGATTTGACGCGGATGGGGGGCGGCCGGGGCCCGGGAGAGTCCTCCCGGAAAAGGCGCCTACGGCGCGTCCACCCTACTGCGCGGAGCGATCACGGTGATCCAGCGCCGCCGCCGACCGCCGCGTCCCCTTCCCCGCCGCTCTTCGCACCCGCGCCGTCGGCGGAGTCAGGGGCCGGTTCGCGCGGCGCCAGGGGGGCGAGGTCGCCGGTGTCACCGAGCCTCAGCAGGAACGGCCGCAGCCGGGTGTAGCGGATCGCGGTGACCGAGCACGGGTCGGCGTGAACGCGCTGGAAGAGGTCCAGATGCATGCCGAGCGCGTCGGCGACAAGGGACTTGATGATGTCGCCGTGCGAACACATCACGTACACGGCGTTCTCGCCGTGCTCCGCCTCGATCCGCGCGTTCCACTCCCGTACCGCGTCGACGGCCCGTGCCTGCATCGCCCGCATGGACTCGCCGCCGGGGAACGCCGCCGCCGACGGGTGCTGCTGCACGACCGTCATCAGCGGCTCGTCGACGAGCTCCGCGAGCTTGCGGCCCGCCCAGTCGCCGTAGTCGCACTCGCTGATCCGCTCCTCGGTGTGGAGAGGCAGTTCCGGCCGGGCGTCGAGCAGCGGCCGCAGCGTCTCGCGGCAGCGCTGCAGGGGGCTGCTGACGGCCGCGACGAGCGGGAGCGCGGCCAGCCGGCCGGGAAGCGCCGCGGCCTGCTCGGTGCCGCGCTCGTCGAGCGCGACGCCGGGTGTCCGGCCCGCGAGCACCCCGGCGGTGTTGGCGGTGGAGCGTCCGTGACGTACGAGGATCAGGGTGGGCATGCGGCCAGCCTAAGGGCAGTCCGTTCGGACCAGGCCGGGCTCCCGGGCCCCGCTCCCTGATCCGGCCCGATCCGGCATGGTCCGGACGGCAGGCCCTGGGCCGACACCCCCGCAAAGGTGCGTCCGGGAGCGGAGCAGGGCAGAATGCGCGCCGTGATTGTGGACTGTGCCATCTACCGGGACGGGCGCCGCACCGACGGCCCCGATGACTTCTCCGACGCTCTCGAAGAGGCCCGGGCCGCCGGTGACGCGTTCTTGTGGATCGGCCTGCACGAGCCGACGGAGAAGGAGTTCGACCGGGTCAGCAGCGAGTTCGGACTGCACCCGCTGGCCGTGGAGGACGCCCTGTCCGCGCACCAGCGTCCGAAGCTTGAGGTCTACGACGACTCGCTGTTCGCGGTGATCAAGCCGGTCATGTACGACCACGACACCGACACGGTCGACGCGGACGAACTGATGGTGTTCATAGGCGACTCGTTCGTGGTCACGGTCCGGCACGGCGAGGCCGCGCCGCTGGCCGCCGTACGCCGCCGCCTGGAGGCCGAGCCCGATGTGCTGAAGCACGGGCCCACGGCCGTGCTGTACGCGGTCAGTGACGCGGTCGTGGACCACTACATCGACGTCGCGGGAGAACTCCAGGTCGACCTGGAGGAGCTGGAGACCCAGGTCTTCGCCCCCAGCGGGACCGGCGACTCGAAGAACACCGCGGCCCGCATCTACACGTTCAAGCGCCAGGTGCTCGAGTTCCGCCGGGCCACCGTCCCGCTGGCCGCCCCGATGGCCCGGCTGGCGAGCGCGGGGGTGCCCTTCGTCCACGAGCGTTCGCAGCCGTTCTTCCGGGACGTCCAGGACCATCTGACACGCGCCAACGAGCAGGTTGAGGGGCTCGACAGGCTGCTCTCCGACATCCTGTCCGCGCATCTCGCGCAGATGGGGGTGCGGCAGAACGACGACATGCGCAAGATCTCGGCCTGGGCCGCCATGGCGGCGGTGCCGACCATGGTCGCGGGGATCTACGGCATGAACTTCGACCACATGCCGGAGCTGCGCTGGGTCTGGGCGTATCCCGCGGTGATCCTGCTGATGGTGGGTGTGGTCCTCGGCCTGTACCGCCAGTTCAAGCGTCGGGGCTGGCTCTGAGGGAGGGCGGCCGGACTCAGCCGAACTCGGGTGCCGGGACGGCCTGGCCGCCCAGCGCGTCGCGCCGCTCGGGCGGTGCCAGGCTCACCATGCGCCGCCAGCCCCCGAGGAGCTCGTACGCGTAGACGGCGTGGATCCCCGCGGCCAGCGCGGCGGCCTTGGCACGCGGCCAGTCCAGGATGCGGCCCATGTGATCCATCACGGCGAGACTGACGTCGCGGTAGACCCGGATCTCGCCGAGCGCGCACTCACGCAGGATGCTCTGGATCGTGCGGCCGTGTCCCGACCGGGCGAGGCGCAGCAGTTCCTCGTGGCAGTACGCCAGGTGGTTGTCCTCGTCGTTCGAGATCATCCGCACCGCGCGGCCCAGGTCGGGATGGTCGGCGAAGTACCTGCGCAGTAGCCGCATCTGCTCGGACGCGCGCTGTTCGGTCACCCGGCTGTGCGCGAGGTAGGTGATGATGTCGCGCTCGGTGAGCGGCTCGTCCCGCCCCAGCCGCTCATGGGACAGGCCGATGCCCGACCGCTCCAGCAGCATCGTGTAGTCGGTCTCGTGCGGGACCTCGGCGGGTGCCAGACCGCGCTTCTTGAGCAGGGCGTTGAAGATCCGGCCGTGCTTGTCCTCGTCGGCGCCGTGCCGGGCGATCTTCGGGGCGAGCGCGCGCTGGCCGACGGGTGCGAGGGCCGCGATACGGCCGTTCTCCCAGCCGCCCTGGGACTCGCCGCCGGCGGCGATGGAGCAGAACAGCCGGAACGACTCGTCGTCGTCGAGGATCTCCTGGAACAGGCTCTTTGCCGAGAGCATCACTGCCACCTCCGTACCGGCGTCCGCCGAGCGACAGTCAAATGCGCCCGGGCCCGACGGGCAACAGGAACACCCCCGCACTGGGCCGAACGAGCACCCGCCGGAGCCCTGTCACCGACCCCGGCGAACCGTTTCCGCACAGGCCCCGTAACCCAACCGCCGGCGGCCGCGTTGTTCCGCGTGACGGCCGTGGCGGGGAGGCCCCCGAGCCCCCACCACGGCCGTGGTGCCACCGCCCCGGCGCCCGCCGTCCGGGCGGACGGCGGGACTTCCGAAACAGGCCCCGGGACGCGCCGGGCCGCGCGCCCGCCGGGGTTACGGGACGGCTCTCAGGCGAGTCCGGACCGCTCCAGGGCCTCCGTGCCGGCGCGCAGCGCGGTGATCCGCTCGTCGAGCGTGAAGCCCGCCGGGGCGAGGGTCAGGGTGGTGACGCCCGCGGCCGCGTAGGCCTGCATCCGGTCGGCGATCCGCTCCACCGAGCCCAGCAGCGTGGTCTGGTCGATCAGCTGGTGCGGTACGGCGGCGGCCGCTCCGCTCTTGTCGCCGGACAGGTACTTCTCCTGGATCTCGGCGGCTTCCTTCTCGTACCCCATGCGCTGGGCGAGCTGGTTGTAGAAGTTCTGCTTGGGACTGCCCATCCCGCCCACGTACAGCGCGGTGTAGGGCCGGAACATGTCGGCGAGGCCGTTGACGTCGTCACCGAGCGCCAGCGGCAGCGTCGGGCAGACGTCGAAGCCCTCCATCGTCTTGCCGGCCTTCTCCCGGCCCGCCCGCAGGTGCTTCACCGCGGTGTCCTCGAGGTGGTCCGCGGACGGGAAGATCAGCAGGGCTCCGTCGGCGATCTCGCCGGTCTGCTCCAGGTTCTTCGGGCCGATCGCGGCGATGTACAGCGGGATGTGCTCGCGCTGCGGGTGGATGGTCAGCTTGATCGGCTTGCCCGGTCCGTCCGGCAGCGGGAGCGTCCAGTGCTGTCCCTCGTACGAGAGCCGCTCGCGGGTCATCGCCCTGCGGACGATCTCGACGTACTCCCGGGTGCGGGCCAGCGGCTTGTCGAACTTGACGCCGTACCAGCCCTCGGAGACCTGCGGTCCCGAGACCCCGAGGCCGAGCCGGAACCGGCCGCCGGACAGCGAGTCGAGGGTGGCCGCGGTCATCGCCGTCATGGCGGGCTGACGGGCCGGGATCTGCATGATCGCGGAGCCGACGTCGATGGACTCGGTCTGGGCGGCCACCCAGGTCAGCACGGTCGGCGCGTCGGAGCCGTAGGCCTCGGCCGCCCAGCAGACGTCGTAACCGAGCCGGTCGGCCTCCTGCGCGACGGCGAGGTTGTCCCCGTCCATACCCGCGCCCCAGTAACCGAGATTGATGCCGAGCCGCATAGCCGCTCTCCTTACTGATCAGTAACGTCCGTGTGTTCCGGACTCTAGCGCGCGGGACGGGGATCCGGCAGGGGTGACCCGGGGCCCGGTTGTCCACAGCCCTGCGCCCGGTGGAGCCATGGCCAGTAATCTCAGCGCCCATGGAGCAGAGGCATCTCGGCCGCACCGGCCTTCGAGTGTCCCGGATCGGGCTCGGCACCCTCACCTGGGGCCGGGACACCGACGAGCACGACGCTGCCGAGCAGCTGAAGGCCTTCTGGGAGGTGGGCGGCACCCTGGTCGACACCGCGGACGTGTACGGCGGCGGCGAGTCCGAGTACCTGCTCGGGCAGCTCGTCGACGGCCTGGTGCCGCGGAGTGATCTGGTCATCGCCACCAAGGCCGGGAGCGTGCCCGATCCGTACCGCAGATTCGACGGTTCGCGCGGGCACCTGCTGGCCGCACTCGACGCCTCGCTCGCCCGGCTCGGCACGGATCACGTCGACCTGTGGCAGGTGCACGCCTTCGACCCGGTGACCCCCTTGGAGGAGACACTCCAGACGCTGGACCTGGCGGTGTCCAGCGGACGCGCCCGCTACGCGGGGGTGTCGAACTTCTGCGGCTGGCAGCTGGCCAAGGCGGCGACCTGGCAGCTCGCATCGCCCGGCGCACGGACCAGGCTGGCCAGTACGCAGATGGAGTACTCGCTGCTGCAACGGGGCGTGGAACGCGAGGTGTTGCCGGCCGCGCTCGACCTCGGGGTGGGGCTGCTGCCGTCGTCGCCCCTGGGCCGGGGGGTGCTGACCGGCAAGTACCGCACCGGCACTCCGGCGGACTCCCGCGGGGCCTCCGAGCTGCTGGCCCCGTTCGTCGAGCCGTATCTCGACGAGGCGGCGAGCCGCATCGTGGACGCCGTGGCGACCGCAGCCGACGGCCTGGCCACGACACCGCTCCAAGTGGCCCTGGCCTGGGTGCGGGACCGGCCCGGCGTGGTGGCCCCGATCATCGGCGCGCGCAACGCGCGGCAGCTCACGGAGGCATTGTCAGTGGAGGCGCTTAGTCTTCCTGACGAGATCTGCCGCGCGCTCGACGATGTGTCGGCGCCCGTGCACCGCTATCCCGACCAGGACTGGAGCACGCTGTGACTGCGCTTCCCCGGGGGGAATCCCCCGGCCCCTCGGCCACCGACGACGACAGCGTTGTCGCGGACGCCCCCGTGCCCGCCCCCGCCGAGGGGACCGCCGGGGCGGGCGAGCCGGCGGACGCCGGCGACACCGGAGACGAGACGCCAGCCGCGGCCGACGGCACGGAGGAAGCGACCCACGGTACGGACGAGGCTGCGGACGGTACGGACGAGACCGCGGACGGCGCGGACGCGACAGCGGAGGGCGCGGAGAAGGACGCGGCAGCGGAGGGCGACGCCGCCGCCCCGGCCCTCTCCGAGGCCGAGGCCGAGCTGGCCGCCCAGCGCGAACTGCGGGAGCGGATCGACAAGCGCAAGGCCGAGAAGGAGGGCCCCATCCCGGCCGGCACGAAGCTGAGCGGCCCGGCCGCCGATCTGCTGGCTGCCGTACGGGCCGTGGAGAGCGGCGAGAAGCCGGGGGCCGCGTTCTTCGACTCCCCCGCCCCGGCCGTCCCCCGCCGGACCGCCCCGGTGCCCGCACCGGCGCGTGAGCGGCCCCAGGAGCCCGCCCAGGCCCCCCAGGGCCCCGAGCCCTCGACGGTCGCCGCCGTGGCCGCCGTGCTGGCCGGGGGCGGGGCTCCGGAGAGCCTGGCCGCCCCGGCCGCCGGGACGCTCGGTGGACAGGCTGCCGATGTCCTGCGGGAGGACCCCTGGCAGCTGCTCTCCGTCCCCGGCGTCGCGCCGGAACAGGCCGACGGCTTCGCCCGGGCGCTGCTGGGGCCCGAATGCGGACCGGACGACGAGCGGCGCACCGCTGCCCTGGTGGGCTGGCTGCTGGAGCGCGCGGCACTGCAGGGCCACACCGCGCTGGACGCGACGGAGGTGCGGGCCGCGCTCGCCGGCCGCGCGGTGACCGACCCGGACGCGGCCGTGCAGCACGCCGTGGCCGAGGGCGTCGTCCTGGTCTTCCAGGACGGCGGGGACGACGAGGGGGCCGAGGAGGCGGAAGACGCCCCGGAAGGCGGCTCGGAGGCCGACGAGGGCGCGCAGGAGCCGGTGCAGGTGTTCCTCGGCCTCGACCGGTACGCACTGGCCGAGGAGAGCCTCGCCGACGGCCTGGCCCGACTGGTGAACGCCTGCGAGAAGGACGCCGACTGGTCCGCGGCCGCCTCGTCCGCGCCCTCCCCCTCGGCCGCCGAGCTGATCCGCGCCGCCGCGGCGCACGGGCTCGTCGCGCACACCGGCGGCGAGGCCGCCAGGGCCGAGCCCGCCGCCCTGATCGCGGCGGCGAACGGCCTCGGCCTGCGGGCGCTGGGCGCCACCCACAGCGTGGACGGCAGGCAGCGGCTCGCCGAGGCGGTGGGCGATCCGAGGACGGCCGTCACGCTGGCCGGGCTGCTCTCCGGCGCCGAAGGCCCCGGACGGGACGAGGAGGGTGCCGTCGCCGTCGATCTGCTGGTCGTGCTCGATGCCCCGCAGGTCGACGTCGAGACCGGCGCGATGCTGGTGGAGGCCCTGGCCGACGGGACCCGTCTGGTACTCAGCGGCGATCCGGGCGTGCTGGCATCGGCGGGCGCGGGCCGGGTCTTCGCCGATGTGCTGGCCGCCCGGGCGTGCCCGCAGGTCGTCTCGCGCACACCGGATCCCGGTCCGATGGGCGAGCTCGTCTCCGGTATCGGCATCGGGGAGCTGAACCAGGTGGCGGCCCCGGGCAAGGAGGTGGTGATCGTCCCCGTGCGTGACGCGGGCGAGGCGGTGCACCGCACCGTCCAGCTGGTCGCCGACTCGGTGCCGCGCGCCATCGGGGTGCCGTCGTCCGACACTCAGGTGATCACCGTCGGCCACGGCGGCTCGGCGGGCACCCGGGCGCTCAACGAGGCCCTCAAGCAGCGGCTCAACCCCGGCCCCGGGCGGTTCGGCGGCTTCGACCCGGGTGACCGGATCGCGCACGTCCCCGCGCCGGGCAGGACCGTGCCGGGCGTGGTCGTGTCGGCCGACGCCGAAGGCCTGCACCTGGACTGCGCGGGGACGCCGGTCGTCGTACCGCAGGAGCGGGTGGAGGCTTCCGTGCGCCATGCCTGGGCGCTCAGCGCCCATCAGGCGGCCGGCATGCGCTGGCCCGCGGTGGTCGTCGTGCTGCCGGGTGACGCGGCGCAGGGGCTCAGCCGCCCGTGGGTCCACACCGCCTTCAGCCGGGGTGAGCGGCACCTTTCGGTGGTACACGGGGTGGACCAGGCGCTGCCGCGTGCGGTCGCCCAGTCCCCCTCGCAGGACCGCACCACCCGGCTGCGCACGCTGCTGGAGGCATCGGACGGGTGAGCGCGGACTGCCGGGCGGATGCGCCGCGCATCCGCCCGGCAGTCCGGCACACACCGGTCAGGACCGCTCTGACACCCAACCGTCCGGCACACACCGGTCACGATCGGTCAGGACCGGTCTGGATCGGCCTTGAGGGCAGGTCGGGTCGGGAGAGACGGGCCGGGCTCGGGGGACCGGTCAGGAGCCGTCCCGCGCCAGGCCGTCCAGCTCTCCGTCCAGCTCGTCCTCGTCGAAGACGGCGCTGACGTCGAACCGGCAGACCACCAGTTCGGGGTCAGCGTCGTCGAAGGGCGCGCCCAGCCACTCTCCCGGCTCCGGCAGCTCGTCAGCCGCCGCGACCCAGAGCGTGGAGTCGCCCTCCTCGAGACCGAACTCCGTGTGCCGGGACGCGATCTCGTCCGCCTCGTACTCCCCGAAGAGCACCCCCAGCGCCGCATGGACGCTGCTGCCGGCCACGGCCGCGCTCGTACCGTCGCGGTCGTCCGGATCCACGTCGGCGAGGCGCTGGGCCTGCGCGAGAAGCCGCTGCGGCTCCACCACCGCGTAGTCGCGGCGGATCAGCACACTGATCGCGTTCGGCTCCTCGGGACCGTTGTAGGGCGGCAGGGCGTCCTGCGCCCCCGGAATCTCGAAGGGGGTGACCTCGTCGTGGCGGTCGTAGAGCAGTTCGTCGTAGACCTCCGCCGCAGCGGCCAGTGCGTTGAACGCGTCGTAAACAGCGGGGTCGTCGTCCCCGGACCGGCGTTCGACCGCCTCGAGGTGGCGGTCGAGCGCGACCTTGACCGCATCGGCGGCGGCGCGTACCTCGGCAGCGGTGGGCTGCGCAGCATCAGACATAGGGCAGACGCTATCCGTACACGGGCTCTGCCCGCACAATAGATGCGATGCCGGAATACGAATTTGTCGACGTGTACGTACCGCGCGGGGTGTCCCGGAAGGAGACGACCCGCCTGCTGACCGACCATGCCGAGTACGGGCACTGGGAATTGGACCGCCTGTCGCTGCGCCGCGACGGCAGCCGCAGGGTGCGGCTGCGCCGCCGGATCATCCGCCAGCTGCGTGCCACCTGGTGAAACGGAACGGGCCCCGCTGTCGCGGGGCCCGCTCCCTTCGCCGTGCTCCTGCCCGGTGCCGTCTGCGCTAGGCGGCCCGGCCGCGGCGGTAGAGCACCGTGCCCGCGCCTGCCAGCAGCAGACCCGCGCTCGCCGGGATGAGCAGGTCGAGCCCGCCCGCTCCGGTGTGTGCGAGCTGCGGGGTGCTCTCCGGCACCGTCTGCGGCTCGGGCGCGTTCGGGATGGTGCGCGGTCCGGGTGACGGCGGTGTCACGTGGTGGACCGGGGTCTCCGGAACGTCGACCGGCGGTGCGCTCTCGTTCTCGCACGTGTTGCCGGACGCGGGGTTCAGCAGGCCGATGATGGTGACGCTGTTCCCGCAGGCGTTCACGGGAATGTCGATGGGGACCTGGACCTGGTTGCCCGAGAGCAGACCGGGTGAGCCCTGCGTGTACCCCTGGGCCGTCGCCCCGCCCCCGTCGTCGCTGCGGGCGGCCCGGTGCTTACCGGTGCCCGCCCGCACCCCCTGACCGCGGTCGTCCGACGCGCTGCCGCTGCGGCTGTCCGCCGCGTGGCTGCCGGACGTGCCGGCGGTTGATCCGCCGGATCCGGCGGCCGCCCCGCCCGAACCGTTTCCGCAGGCATTTCCCGCGGTCGGGTTGAGCAGTCCGACGACGCTCACGGAGTTACCGCAAACGTTGACCGGGACGTCGACCGGGATCTGTACCGAATTCCCAGAAAGCACCCCCGGGGAATTCGATGCGCCGCCGGACGCTCCCGCGTCGGCGTGCGCGTAACCGCCACTGAGCGCGAGCACGCCGCCCGCCGCCGCCATGGTGATCAGGCCTTTACGCGTGACCTGTCGCATAGGTTGTTTCCTGCCTTCTACCTTCCGGAATACCCCCGGACTTGAACGTGCGGAGGCAAAGGACCCGACGGCCCCGGAGCACATGGCTTGTGCTGCGGGGCCGACCGGGCTCAAACCCTTGCGGGTTGACGCACAACGTCAGGCGTTGACGCAGGTGTTGCCGAAGGTGGGGTTCAGCAGCCCGATCACGGAGATCGTGTTGCCGCACACGTTCACGGGAACGTGGACGGGAACCTGGACGACGTTGCCCGAGAGCACGCCGGGGCTGCCGATGGCGGCACCCTGGGCGCCGGAGTCCGCGACGGCCATGCCGGCACCCGCGAGCACCAGACCACCGGTGACAGCCGCAGCGGCGACGATCTTCTTGATCATTATTCCTCCTAGTTGGCAAATGCGGTCCCAGCCGCGGACCGCATCACCTGTAACGAGGAGGAAGTAATGGGGCTACGAGCAGGAAGCCCCTTTCACTCTTTCCGGTTAGATACGTACAAGCTGGCGAATATCTCGATGGCGGGTCAGCTGTTGTCGATGAACCGGTCGAGAACACGGGCGCCGAATTTCAGGCCGTCGACCGGCACCCGCTCGTCCACACCGTGGAACATGCCCGCGAAGTCGAGCTCCGGGGGGAGCTTCAGCGGGGCGAAGCCGAAGCAGCGGATGCCCAGGTCGTCGAAGGACTTGGCGTCCGTACCACCGGAGAGCATGTACGGAACAGCGCGGGCGATCGGGTCCTCCGCCTTCAGCGCGATCTGCATCGCGTCGACCAGCGAACCGTCGAAATCGGTCTCCAGCGCCTTGTCGCCGTGCACGTCCTCACGCTTGACGCGCGGGCCGAGGATCCGGTCCAGGTCGGCCAGGAACTCCTGCTCGTACCCGGGCAGGAATCGCCCGTCGACATGGGCGGTGGCCTGCCCCGGGATCACGTTCACCTTGTAGCCCGCGCCCAGCATGGTGGGGGCGGCCGAGTTGCGCAGGGTGGCGCCGACCATCTTGGCGATGCCGCCCAGCTTGGCCAGCGTGGCGTCCATGTCCTCGGGGTCGAGCGGCGTGCCGAGCGCGTCGGACAGCTCGTCCAGGAAGGACCGCACCGTCTTGGTGACCCGCACCGGCCAGGTGTGCCGGCCGAGCCTTCCGACCGCCTCGCAGAGCTCGGTGATCGCGTTGTCGTCATTGGTCATCGAGCCGTGGCCGGCGGTGCCGTCCACGGTCAGCCGCATCCAGTGCATGCCCTTCTGGGCGGTCTCCACGAGATAGAGCCGCAGGTTCTCGTTGACCGTGAAGGAGAAGCCGCCGACCTCGCCGATCGCCTCGGTGACGCCCTCGAACAGATCGGGGTGCTTGTCGACGAGATAGCGGGCCCCGTACGTACCGCCCGCCTCCTCGTCCGCGAGGAAGGCGAGGACGATGTCCCGCGGGGGCTTGCGCCCGCTGCGCATCCGCTCGCGCACGACCGCGAGCGTCATCGCGTCCATGTCCTTCATGTCGACCGCGCCCCGGCCCCACACGCAGCCGTCCGCGATCTCCCCGGAGAAGGGGTGGTGCGTCCAGTCGTGGGCGTTGGCCGGGACGACGTCGGTGTGGCCGTGGATCAGCAGGGCGGGCTTGGAGGAGTCCTCGCCCTCGATCCGCGCCACGGTGGAGGCACGGCCCTTGTGGGACTCGAAGATCTGCGGCTCCAGCCCCACCTCCGCGAGCTTCTCCGCCACGTACTCGGCGGCCTGCCGCTCGCCCGGCCCCGAATGGTCCCCGTAGTTGCTGGTATCGATCCGGATGAGATCACGACAGAGGTCCACGACCTCGTTCTCGGCGCTCTCGCCGGAGCCGGTCCGGGCCGCTCTGGTCTCGCTCACGCTGGTTCCTTCCACTGTCGCTGTGGTGCTCCCCCTCATCCTCCCGCGCCCGGCCCGCACACCCAAGGCCCCCCACCTCTCGTCATGCGCCCTTCACACGAACCCGGGCGTGATCGAGCACCCCTCAATGTTTGCTATGGTTTTCCACGTCGGAACGGGCCGGGCCCGCGAGACAGACACCTTGTCCGGGTGGCGGAATGGCAGACGCGCTAGCTTGAGGTGCTAGTGCCCTTTATCGGGCGTGGGGGTTCAAGTCCCCCCTCGGACACAGAAGCAAGTGCCGATCAGGAGCGATCCTGGTCGGCACTTCGCGTTTCCCGGGGAAGCGGGCCGCGCACCCTTGTTGAATCGGTTCAGCCCTGGTTAACGTCCCCGGTGACAAGGGCGCTGCCGACCGAGGAGACCCATGAGCCGCACAGCTGCCGACACTCCCTGGTACGAGGACATGGGTCCGGGATCGGGCGGACTCGCACCACGCTCCTGGTACGCGGCGTCCGATGCCGCGCGGTTGTCCCTGAACGGCGAATGGGCCTTCCGGCTCTCGCCGCGCGCCGACACCGAGGACGAGTCGTTCGCGCGGCCGGGGTTCGACGCGTCGGCGTGGGGTTCGGTCGAGGTGCCCGGGCACTGGGTGCTCCAGGGCGCCGGGGGCGCCCCCGCGTATACGAACGTCGTCTATCCCTTCCCCGTCGATCCGCCACGGGTGCCGTCCGAGAATCCGACCGGCGACCATCTGCGGACGTTCACCCTGCCCGCGGGGCTGCCTGCGGGCGGCGGGAGCGTGCTCCGGTTCGACGGAGTGGAGTCGTGCGCCCGGGTCTGGCTCAACGGGCAGGAGCTGGGCGACTTCAAGGGCTCCCGGCTGGCGCATGAGTTCGCCGTGGGCCATCTGCTGCGGGCCGGTGAGAACGTGCTGGCCGTACGGGTGCACGCCTGGTCGTCGGGGAGCTACCTGGAGGACCAGGATCAGTGGTGGCTGCCGGGCATCTTCCGTGACGTGACACTGCTGCACCGGCCGCAGGGCGCGCCCCGGGACCTCTTCGTGCACGCCGGGTACGACCACCGCGACGGCTCCGGGACGCTGCGGGTGGAGTGCGAGGGAACCGAGGGACGGGTTCTCGTGCCGGAGCTGGGGATCGACGTCCCGGCGGGCGAACCGGTGACCGTGGCGGTGGAACCCTGGACCGCCGAGACGCCCCGGCTGTACGCCGCGGAGCTGGTGACACCGGGCGAACGGATCCCGCTGCGGGTCGGCTTCCGTACGGTCGTCGTCGAGGACGGCGTCATCAAGGTAAACGGGCGGCGGCTGCTCTTCCGCGGGGTGAACCGGCACGAGTTCCACCCGGAGACCGGCCGGGCCGTCGACGCGCGGACCATGCGGCGCGATCTGGTGCTGATGAAGCAGCACAACATCAACGCCGTACGGACCAGCCACTATCCGCCGCACCCCGCCTTCCTCGATCTCTGCGACGAGCTGGGTCTCTGGGTGATCGACGAGTGCGATCTGGAGACACATGGCTTTGTCGACCTGGAGTGGCGCGACAACCCGGTGGACGACGACCGGTGGACACCCGCGCTGCTGGACCGTGCGGCCAGGATGGTCGAACGCGACAAGAACCACGCCTCGGTGATCATCTGGTCGCTGGGCAACGAGTGCGGTTCGGGCCGCGGCCTGAGCGCGATGGCCGAGTGGATCCGGGGGCGGGACCCGGAGCGGCTGCTGCACTACGAGGGCGATCACTCGTGCGAGGACGTCGATCTGTACTCACGGATGTATCCGACGCACGCCGAGGTCGAGCTCATCGGCAGGCGGGCCGAGGAGCCGTGGGCCGACGCGGCGCTGGACGCCCGGCGGCGGGCCATGCCCTTCTTCATGTGCGAGTACGCCCACGCCATGGGCAACGGGCCCGGCGGACTCAGCGAGTACCAGAGGCTCTTCGAGCGGTACGAACGCTGCCAGGGCGGATTCGTCTGGGAGTGGATCGACCACGGCTTCGCCCACCCGGAGCTCGGTTTCGCCTACGGCGGGGACTTCGGCGAGGAGCTGCACGACGGCAACTTCGTCTGTGACGGCCTGCTCTTCCCCGACCGCACTCCCTCCCCGGGGCTCGTCGAGTACAAGAAGGTGATCGAACCGGTGCGGATCGGCCCGGGCTCCTCGGCGGGCGCCTTCACGGTCACCAACGGCCATGACTTCTCCGGGCTCGGGCAGCTGGAGTTCCTGTGGTCGCGCGAGGTGGACGGAGCGGTCGTCGCCTCGGGCACCCTGGCGGTTCCGGAACTGGCCCCCGGCGCATCGGCCGAGGTCGTGGCGGAGGACGGCGGCGAGGGCGTGTGGACGGTGCGGGCGGTGCTCGCCGAGGACACCTCCTGGGCCGAGCGCGGGCACGTGGTGGCGTGGGGCCAGGCCGAGGCGGGTGCGCCGGGGCTCCCCGCCCCGGCGGCCGGTGCGCGTCCGGAGCGCCATGGGGACGTGATCACGCTCGGGCCCGGTGTCTTCGACGCGGCGACCGGGGCGCCGGTACGGCTGGGGAACATCGCGGTGGAGGGGCTGCGGCTGGATGTGTGGCGGGCGCCCACCGACAACGACAACGGTGCGGCGTGGCAGCCGGACGAGCGGTACGGGGTGCGGTGGCGGGAGCTGGGGCTGCACCGGATGCGGCACCGCCTCGACGCGGTCGAGGCCGGGGAGGACGCCCTGACCGTACGGACCCGGGTGGCGCCCGCCGGCTGGAACCTGGGCCTTCGCACCACGTACCGCTGGACCGCGGCCGGGGACCGGCTCGGCCTCACGGTGTCCGTGGTGCCGGAGGGCGACTGGCGGGTGCCGCTGCCCCGGCTGGGCATCCGGTTCGCGCTGCCCGCCGCGTACGACGGGGTGCGGTGGTTCGGCGGCGGTCCCGGTGAGGCGTACCCGGACACCCGGGCCGCCGCGATGCTGGGGCACTGGGAGATGGACGTGGACGCCTTGCAGACGCCGTACGTCAGGCCGCAGGAGAACGGCGCGCGGGCCGGCGTCCGGTGGGCGGAGCTGACGGACGGCGACGGTGCGGGGCTGCGGGCCGAGGGCGGTGCGCCGTTCTGGCTCACGGCGCGGCGCTGGACCAGCGAGCAGCTGGACGCGGCGGAGCACCTGCCGGAGACCGTGGCCGGGGACCGGGTGTGGGTCAATCTGGACCACGCGGTGCAGGGCATCGGCTCGCAGTCGTGCGGGCCGGGTGTGCTGCCGCAGTACCGGCTGGAAGCGGTCCCCGCCGAATTCTCCTTCGTCTTCTCGGCGTTGGGCTGACCTCCGACCGGCCCCGCGCCAAACCCCCTTCCCGGCCGGGGCCGGTGACGACGTAGCATCGTCGTTTTGCGGTGATCATCGCGGTTCACAAGGGGGAGATGTCATGGGCAGCGGTGGTGTACGGCGGGCCACGGTGCTCGCCGGGGTGGTGGCCGGCGCGGTCCTCGCATCCGGCATCGGGCTCTGGGCGACGGACAGTTGGCCCTTCCGCGACACCTACTGCTGGGGTGCGTGGGAGCAGGACAGCGGCCCGTCGTTCCTCGGCGACCAGGCGCTCGGCAAGTCCGGTTCGCAGCGCCGGGCCACCGAGTCCGCGCCGCCCTCGGCGGACCGGCCGCACGGCACCTGCACCCTGGCGGTGACCTCCGAGGTCGAGGACGACGACTCGGACCAGCCGCTCACCTTCAAGGAGCAGATCACCCTGGAGTACGGCCCCGTCCCGGCCGGCGCCAAGGAGCGCCGGGCCTGGATAGCCCAGTACTTCCACGGCTCGGCCTCGCCGCTCCCGGACGGGCTCGACGGGCTGGTCGCCGGCGACCGGGCCATGCTGGTCCTGCCCGAGGCGTGCGACGCGGACGGCAGGGCATCGGCCGTGACGATCAGGAGCGAGAGCTCGGGCGACGGCCATCTCGGCAAGGTGGCCATGCCGTTCGCGATCGGTGCCACCACCGATGTCGGCCGGATGCTGCTCGACGCGGCCAACACCACGATGAAGAAGGCGGGCTGCGCCCCGGACGAGTCCCTGCGCACGGTCTCGCCGATGGTGACGGTGGCCGAGGACCACGAGAGGGCCGTGCACCCGCTCTGCCGGATACCCGGGATGACCTTCGATTTCGGCGAGGGCTCGCACTACGAGCAGCAGGTGGGGGCGGTCACCGACCGGCTCCAGACGTGTTCGGTGGTGTGGCGGGCGCCGGGGGTGCCCGACGAGCCGTCGGCACAGTACGTGATGGCACGCCGGCCGCGCATGGTGGCCCTGTTCGACGGCCTCCCCGAGGGCGGCGCCCACGGTCTGCTGCGCACCACCTGCGGCGGGCGGCGGACGGTGTTCTACGGGAACGTGGAGACCGGCCTCAAGGGCCGGGGCAGTCCCGACGACCGGCGGGTGTTCGAGAACTTCGCCGACTCCGTGAGCCGGCGCATCGGGTGCGCGGACGGTGAGGGCGCATGAGCGAGGACAGCTCCATGGAGAACGCCCCGGACGCCCCGGACGCCGGGCACAGCGGTGCACCCGCCGCGGACACGGCGGACACGGCGGATGGCCGGGAGGGGAGCGGGCCCGCCGTTCCCGGAGCCGGCCGCGCCTCCTTCGTGCGCCGCCTGCTGCGGAGCCGTACCGCTCGCGCGGTCACCGCCGCCGGTCTGGTCGGTGCCCTGATCGGCGCCGGTGCGGTCGCCTGGCGCACCGACACGCTGCCGCTGCTCGGGCCCGCTCCCTGCTGGGACTCGCTCGGTGACTCCACCGTGTCTGAGCTCCTCGGTGACCGCCGGGTCGAGGTCGAGGAGCAGTCGCTCCAGAGCGATCCGCAGGGCGGGCTTTCGTACGGGCAGTGCCGCATCACCGGCTACGAGAACGACCGGGCCCGCCGTCAGGTGACCGTCGGGGTGCGCCTGCTGGACGGTCTGCGGGGGGCCGACGGGACGCAGTGGCCCCGGGAGTTCCTCACGGCCTCGATGGTGTCGCTGGGCGACGGCCTGCCGGGGATGGTGTCCGGCTCGCGGGGGTGGCTGGCGCTGCCGCAGAGCTGCACGGGCCGCGGTGAGTTCACCGGCCCCACCGTGGTGGAGATCGGCATGGGCCGGGCGGACCTCGAGATCTCCTCGGAGTACGAGCGGAAAGACCGCGCCGCTCTGACCGGCGCCCTGGTGGAGGCGGCCAACGGCGTCATCCGGTCCTTCGGCTGCTCGGGCAGCTACCCGGAGCCGCGGACCCTGCCGCCCGTCGTGGGCTGGAAGGACACCGACACGGCCGCGCTGTGCGGCATCAAGGGCCTCGCCCTTCCGGCGGCGTACCGCAAGGACCTGTCGCACACCAGAGTCGGCGGCGACGGCGGGCCGGCCCGGGTCTGCGAGGCCGGTGGCGACTACCGCGAACCGCTGCTGCGGATGACGACGGTGGTGGACCCGGCGCTGACCGAGATCTACTCGTGGGACGCGCTGCGGTCCGGCGCTACCGTGAAGGGCACCGGGGGGTACGGGAAGCTGGCCGGGAACCGGGCGGTGTACCGGACGCTCTGCCAGACCGGTCCGGTGATGTTCGTGGTGGAGCAGTTGAGGCAGACGAGGAACGCCGGGTTCACGCTCACGGCTGATCTGCTGCCGGCCTATGTCGCGGCGGAGACCGAGCGGATCGGCTGCGGCCCGCTGAAGGTGACGCTCCCCCGCACCTGACGCGCCCGACGCGGCTCACACGCACCCGCTCGTGAGCCGCGTCGGGTGCGTGGCCGAGTGGGGCCCCGTTCCTGTGGAAGGATTCGCCGGACCATGAGAACCAGCATCCCGGGGGCGGACCGGCCGGCGGACGGGCCCCGGTGAGGGGCCGCGCGAAGCCTCCCCCGTCACCCCTGCCCCAGCGCGACGGGATCGATCCGGTCCGGGTGCGGCTCCCGGAGGATCCGGACGGGCAGTGGCCCACGGTCGGTGATCATCTGCTGGCGCGGTTCGGCGCCGCGATCGGTGCCGACCGGGTCGGGGCGATGCTCACGGACGGCAGGTTCGTCGCGGCCCGGGGCGCGGTGACGGGCCGGGAGCCGTACGAGGCGGGCCGGTACCTCTGGTTCCACCGGGACTTCGCGCCTGAGGAGCCGGTGCCCTTTCCGGTCGGTGTCGTGCACCGCGACGAGCACCTGGTCGTCGTGGACAAGCCGCACTTCCTCGCCACGACGCCCCGCGGCCGGCACATCACCGAGACCGCGGTGGCCCGGCTCCGCCGTGAGCTGGGGCTTCCCCTGCTCCAGCCCGCGCACCGGCTGGACCGGCTGACCGCCGGGCTGGTCCTGTTCGTGGTCCGGCCCGGGGAACGGGGCGCGTACCAGACGCTGTTCCGGGACCGCCTGGTGCGCAAGGAGTACGAGGCGGTGGCCCGGTACGACCCCGGGCTGGCCCTCCCGCGCACCGTCCGCAGCCGCATCGTGAAGGAGCGCGGGGTGATCGCCGCCCGCGAGGAGCCCGGCGAGCCGAACAGCGAGAGCCGGATCGAGCTGCTGGACCACCGGGCGGGTCTCGGGCGCTACCGGCTGCTCCCCGCCACCGGACGGACGCATCAGCTGCGGGTCCATATGAACAGCCTGGGGCTGCCGATCGTCCATGACCCGGTCTATCCGGTGGTCCGGCCGGACGGCGCGCCGGACGACTGGTCGCACCCTCTCCAACTGCTGGCACGGGTACTGGAGTTCACCGATCCGGTCACGGGAGGGCCGCGCCGCTTCGAGAGCGGGCTGCGGCTCTCCGCGTGGCCGGAGGGGTGAGTCCGGTGGCCGCGCGCCGCCTCAGTGGCCGCGGGCGATCCACTCGTCCAGGTGCGGGGCCTCCGCGCCGATGGTCGTGGAGTCGCCGTGGCCGGTGCGGACGGCGGTCTCCGGGTCCAGGGCGAGCAGCCGGTCCCTGATCGAGGCGACGATCGTCGGGAAGTGGGAGAACGACCGCCCGGTGGCGCCCGGCCCGCCCTGGAAGAGCGTGTCACCGGTGAAGACGGTGGAAAGCCCGGGGGCGTACAGGCACACGGCACCCGGGGCGTGCCCGGGGGTGTGCAGGACCTCGAGGGTCGTGCCGGCGATCCGGATCTCCTGACCGTCGGTCAGTTCGCCGTCCGGGGTCCGGTCCGGGTGGGTCTGCTTCCACAGCGGCAGGTCGTCCGGGTGGAGCAGGACCGGTGCGCCGGTGGCGTCGGCGAGCGCCGGGGCCGCGTCGATGTGGTCGTTGTGCGCGTGGGTGCAGATGATGGCGCGCAGCGTGCGGCCGCCGAGCGCGGCCTCGATGGCGGCGGCGTCGTGGGCGGCGTCGATGACGACCGCCTCGGTGTCGTCGCCGACGATCCAGACGTTGTTGTCGACATCCCATTCGCCGCCGTCGAGGGCGAAGGTGCCGGAGGTGACGAGGTGGTCGATGCGGGCGCTCATCAGAAGACCACCACCGAGCGCAGGACGTCGCCGTCGTGCATCCGGGCGAAGGCCTGCTCGATGTCGCCGAGTCCGATGGTCTCGGTGACGAACGCCGCGAGGTCGATCCGGCCCTGCTGGTGCAGGTCGATGAGCATCGGGAAGTCGCGCGATGGCAGGCAGTCGCCGTACCAGGAGGACTTGAGGGAGCCGCCGCGGCCGAAGACGTCCAGCAGCGGGAGTTCGAGCTTCATCTCCGGGTTGGGGACGCCGACCAGGACGACGGTGCCGGCGAGGTCGCGGGCGTAGAAGGCCTGCTTGTACGTGTCGGGGTGGCCGACCGCCTCGATGACGACGTCGGCGCCGTTGCCGTCGGTGAGCGAGCGGATCGCCTCGACGGGGTCCGTGGAACGGGAGTTGACGGTGTGCGTGGCACCCATCTTCTTCGCCGTCTCCAGCTTGCGGTCGTCGACGTCCACGGCGATGATCTTCGCCGCGCCGGCCAGCCGAGCGCCCGCGATCGCGGCGTCACCGACACCGCCGCAGCCGATCACGGCGACCGAGTCGCCGCGGCCGACCTGGCCCGTGTTGATGGCGGCGCCGATGCCCGCCATCACACCGCAGCCGAGGAGCCCGGCGACGGCCGGTGCGACCTCGGGATCGACCTTGGTGCACTGGCCGGACGCGACCAGGGTCTTCTCGGCGAAGGCGCCGATGCCGAGGGCCGGGGAGAGCTCGGTCCCGTCCAGCAGGGTCATCTTCTGCTTCGCGTTGTGGGTGTCGAAGCAGTACCAGGGGCGGCCGCGCAGACACGCACGGCACTGCCCGCACACCGCACGCCAGTTGAGGACGACGAAGTCGCCCGGGGCGACGTCCGTGACCCCGTCGCCGACGGACTCCACGACGCCCGCGGCCTCGTGGCCGAGGAGGAAGGGGAACTCGTCGTTGATGCCGCCCTGCTTGTAGTGCAGGTCGGTGTGGCAGACGCCGCAGGCCTGGATCCTGACCACGGCCTCACCGGGGCCGGGGTCCGGAATCACGATGGTCTCGACGCGCACCGGCTCGTTCTTGCCCGGTGCGATGACCCCTTGTACGTGCTGCGCCATTCCCGTGGACTCCCTTTCCCGACGTTCCCGAAGATCGATCACGGGCAACGGTACGCCGTGCGGGGTACCGAGGGGCCGGGCACGACCGTCTTCAGGGCGCGAGCACGTCGAGTTCGTGCAGGGCGCCCACCGCGATCTCCTTGGTCAGCCGCTCCGCACCGGCCGCGTCGCCCTCGCGCACCGCTTCGGCGAGCCGGACGTGGAGGGTGACGGCCGCCGGGTCGGGGTCCTCGAACATCACCTGGTGGTGGGTGCGCCCCGCCAGGACCTCGGCGACCACGTCACCGAGGCGGGCGAACATCTCGTTGCCGGAGGCGTTGAGGACGATCCGGTGGAATGCGATGTCGTGTTCGAGATATCCCTCCAGCTGCTGGCCGCGCGAGGTGGCGACCATGCCGAGGGCCCGTTCGGTGAGCTGCGCGCACTGGTCCGCGGTGGCGTGGCGGGCGGCGAGCGAGGCGGCGACGGGCTCGATCGCCGAGCGCAGGACGGTCAGCGACCGCAGCTGGCGCGGCCGGTCGGCGCCGGCCAGCCGCCACCGGATGACCCGCGGATCGTAGACGTTCCACTCCTCGGTGGGCCGCACGGTCACCCCGACCCGTCGCCGGGACTCCACCAGGTGCATGGACTCCAGGACGCGGACGACCTCCCGCACCACCGTGCGGGAGACGTCGAAGCGCCGGGACAGCTCGTCGGTCCGCAGCACCTGACCGGGGCAGTGCTCCCCCGCGGTGATCTCCAGACCCAGGGCGTCCAGCACATGCGCATGCAGCCCCTGGGCAGGTGTGGTCATGGCCCAAGGGTACGGGGCCCCTCTCGGGAACATAAAGTACGACGTTTATGTCACAGCATCTTGAATAAGTCGTACGTATAGGTTTCAGTAGCGCGACGGACCGATGTCGAGGAAGACATCGACGAGGACAGCGAGGCACCGCAATGAGCACCCCCCACGTCGTCGTGGTGATGGGCGTCGCAGGAACCGGCAAGACCACGATCGGCCCCCTGCTCGCCTCCGCACTGGGCGTTCCGTACGCCGAGGGCGACGACTTCCATCCCCCGGCGAACATCGCCAAGATGTCGGCCGGCACTCCGCTGGACGACGCGGACCGGTGGCCCTGGCTCGACGCGATCGGGCAGTGGGCGCACGGCAGGGCCGGGCTCGGCGGCGTGGTCAGCAGCTCGGCGCTGAAGCGGGTCTACCGCGACCGGCTGCGCAGCGAGGCCCCCGGCGCCGTGTTCCTCCACCTGACGGGCGACCGGTCCCTGATCGAGGAGCGGATGGCGGACCGCAAGGGCCATTTCATGCCGACCGCACTCCTCGACTCGCAGTTCGCCACGCTTCAGCCCCTCGATGACGACGAGGCCGGCGTCGCCGTGGATGTGTCCGGCACCCCCGAAGAGATCACCCAGCGAGCCGTCGCGGCACTGCGCCGGCTGGACAACTAAGGATCATCACCGTGACCAGTCTCAGCGTCGAGATGCTGGCAGCGGACGCCGCCGAACCGATCACCTCGGCCGGCAACGCTCAGTTGGGCATCGCAGTCCTGGCGGGCATCGCCGTCATCGTTCTGCTCATCACCAAGTTCAAGATGCACGCGTTCCTCGCGCTCACCATCGGCTCGCTCGCGCTCGGTTCGTTCGCAGGCGCCGCGCCGGCCAAGACGATAGCGAGCTTCACCGCGGGCCTCGGCTCGACCGTGGCGGGCGTCGGCGTCCTCATCGCGCTCGGCGCGATCCTGGGCAAGCTGCTCGCCGACTCGGGTGGCGCCGACCAGATCGTCGACACCATCCTCGCGAGGACGAGCAAACGGGCCATGCCGTGGGCGATGGTCCTGATCGCCTCGATCATCGGTCTGCCACTCTTCTTCGAGGTCGGGATCGTGCTGATGATCCCGGTGGTACTGCTGGTCGCCAAGCGCGGCAACTACTCACTGATGCGGATCGGCATCCCGGCCCTGGCCGGTCTCTCCGTGATGCACGGGCTGATCCCCCCGCACCCCGGCCCGCTGGTCGCGATCGACGCCCTCGACGCCAACCTGGGCGTCACCCTGGCCCTCGGCGTGGTGGTCGCGATCCCGACGGTGATCCTCGCCGGCCCCGTCTTCTCCCGCTACGCCGCCCGCTGGGTGGACATCAAGGCGCCGGAGAAGATGATCCCGCAGCGCCCGTCCGAGGACCTGGACCGCAGGCCCGGCTTCGGCGCCACGCTCGCGACGATCCTGCTGCCCGTCGTGCTGATGCTGATCAAGGCCCTGGTCGACATCGTGGTGGACGACCCCGAGCAGGGCGTACAGCGGGTCACCGATGTGATCGGCTCCCCGCTGATCGCGCTCCTCGCGGCCGTCGTCGTCGGTATGTTCACGCTGGGCCGGGCGGCCGGATTCACCAAGGGCCGCCTCTCCGCCACCGTGGAGAAGTCCCTGGCCCCCATCGCCGGTGTGCTCCTGATCGTGGGCGCGGGCGGCGGATTCAAGCAGACCCTGATCGACGCCGGCGTCGGCCAGATGATCCTGGACTTCTCCGAGAGCTGGTCGATCCCCGCCCTGCTGCTCGGCTGGCTGATCGCCGTGGGCATCCGGCTCGCGACCGGTTCGGCGACCGTCGCCACCATCTCGGCGGCCGGTCTGGTCGCCCCACTGGCGGCCGACATGTCGACTTCGCACGCCGCCCTGCTGGTCCTCGCGGTCGGCGCGGGCTCGCTCTTCTTCAGCCATGTCAACGACGCCGGGTTCTGGCTGGTGAAGGAGTACTTCGGGATGGACGTCGGCCAGACGGTGAAGACCTGGTCGGTCATGGAGACCATCATCTCCGTGGTCTCACTGGTCTTCATCCTGCTGCTGTCGCTGGTCCTCTGAGGGCCGTCCCGTAGTCCCTGGTCAGCGCGCGGCGTCGGATGGCGGCGCACCGCAAGGCGGAGGAACGTCCGCGTACTGGATGTATTCGGGCGTTCCGACAACGCGGCGAGGCGCCGTAGCCGGCGTCGCGCGCCCGCCGGGGACCACGGGACAGCCCTTAGCGGCTCAGGACGCCGCGGGCCCGGTCTCCGTCACGGCTCCCGCGGCGGCTCGGCCGGGTCCGCGGGGATCCGCCACAGCGGGTGCTCGCTGCTCGCCCAGCGGCGCTCGACCGACCCGGTGCGCATGCCACGGCGTGCCTCCGGGTCGGCGTACGCCATCGCGATGTGACCGCCCAGCACGATGCCGATCGCCAGGGCCAGCCAGTCGTGGACGAAGGTCGCGCCGGTCCGCCACATCAGCGGGGCCAGGCCGGTGAACCACATCAGCAGCCCGGTACCGGTCATCACCAGCACCGCACCCGCGATCCAGGCCGCGTAGAGCTTCTGCCCGGCGTTGAACTTCCCGGCCGGCCGGGAGCCGGTCCGGTGGTCACGGCGGCGCACCGCCCGCAGCCACGTCCGGTCGTGCGGACCGAAGCGGTTGAGCCGTGACAGGTCGCCCCGCACGGCCCGCGAGAGCAGCCCGGCCAACAGCGGTACGGGGATCAGCAGCCCGGACCACTCGTGCACGGTGACCACCAGGTGGCGGCGGCCGACGAGTTCGGCGATCTGCGGCACGTACAGGCAGGCGGCCGTCGCCACGCAGAGCAGCATCAGCGCCGAGGTGGTGCGGTGCACCCACCGCACCGACCGGTGGAACCGCCGGACACGGCCGGGTGCCTCAGGTCGTGGGGGCGTCGTCACGGCCGTTGGACCGGCCGACCCAGGCGTCGACGTCATAACCGAGCTCCTCCCAGTAACCGGGGCGTACGGAGTCCGTGACGGTGATCCCGGAGAGCCATTTCGCCGACTTGTAGAAGTACATCGGGGCCACGTAGAGCCGGACCGGGCCCCCGTGGGAGTGCGATACCGGCCGGTCCTGCATGCGCAGCGCGACCAGCACATCGGCGCGGCGGGCCTGGGCGAGGGTGAGGCTCTCGCTGTAGGTGCCGTCGAAGCAGGTGAAGCGGATCGCCTTCGCTCCCGGCCGGACACCCGCCGCGTCCAGCAGCGCGGAGAGCCGCACGCCCTCGAACGGGGTCTCGGGGACTCGCCATCCGGTCACGCACTGCACATCGCGGACCATCCGGGTCTGCGGCAGCGCCTTCAGCGTGTCCAGGGTGTACGTGGCCGGCCGGTCGACCAGCCCGTCGACGGTCAGCCGGTAGTCGGCGGCGCTCTTCGACGGTACGGACGATGCGACCGAGTAGTAGCGGAAACCGCCGCCGTTGGGCAGCAGCCCGGTCAGCCCGGTTGGATCCTTGTCCGCGACCGCGCCCAGGCCCGATTCAAGGGTCCGCTGCAGGACCGGGGCGGCGACGAGCCCGGCGGCGCCGAGGCCGAGCATCGTCAGGACCAGGCGGCGGCCGAGCGGTGCGCCGACGGAATCCGGATCGGGGCCGGGCGCAGCCGGATCGGGGCCGGTACCGGGAGAGGGACTGTTCACTCCTCGATTCGAGCACTCCGGGCCGCCGGACGCCAGGGGCGGCCGCGGTCCGTCACCGGTCCGTCAGATTCTCCCGGCCACGGGCGGACCCCGGATGTCAGACTTGCGCCATGCCGAACCGTGAAGCGCTCAAGCCCTTCCTTCTCGTCTTCCCCGGACCGCTGCGCGACCAGCTGGTCACCGCGGTGCTCGACGGCCGGAAGGTGTCGACGACGGGACTGCTCGTGGAGTACGAGGCGGAGAAGGAGGAGCCGCCCCCGGTGGGCGAGCGGTCCGCCCTGATCGACTCGGACGGCCGGGAGATCGCGGTGCTGGAGGTGACGGAGGTACGGATCCTGCGCCTCGGGGACGTCGGCCTCCAGCACGTGCTCGACGAGGGCGAGGGTGACACCTCGGTCGCCCAGTGGCGCGCCGGCCACGAGCGGTTCTGGCACAGCGACGAGATGCGGGAGGCGCTCGGCGACCCGGAGTTCACGGTCGACGACGACACGATGGTGGTCGCCGAGCGGTTCCGGGTCGTGGAGCTGATCGACCCCGTCTGACCGGACGGGCGGGGAGCCTCATCCGCCGCCGGTCCGGGCCGGGTCCGTGTGCTTGGCGAGGTCCAGCCGGCGCCTGATCGCGAGCAGGCGGGGGTGGCGCTCGTGCAGTTCTCCCGAACGGCGGTCGAGCTCGTTGCCGAGGCGCTCCGTGCGCTTCTCGATGTCGAGCTCGTCCAGGATCCGGTCGACCTCGGCGAGCAGCGCTCCGTGCAGCTGCCATTTCCGGGGGTGGTCCTGGACCGCTGCCAGCAGCATGTCCGCCACCCGGTCCCGGGTCGCGCGGCTGACCGTGAGCGCGTCGGTCAGCCGCGTCTCGGCTCCTTCCGCGTTCGCGGCGACCGGAGTGGTGATCAGCATCGAGAAGCTCTCGACGGCCTCGGCCATCTGCCCGAAGAGTTCCGTGAGCCCGGAGGCCACGTCGGCGGGGAAGAGGGGTTCGTCGACCCGGTCCCTGGCGAGGTCGGTCAGGGTCCTGGCCAGTACCCGCAGCACCACAGCGCAGATCTCCAGGGTGTCCAGACCGGTGCGCAGCACGACGCGGTAGAGCAGCCCCTGCCGGACCCGGGGGTTGAGCATGAGGCTCTCCTCGGCCTGGCGCAGCGAGGCGTCCACGGCCACGATGTCGTGGTCGATGCGGCGGGCCCGGTGCAGCCGGTCGCCCGCCTGCTCGACGGTGACCCGCCCGGCCAGGTCGCCGCCCAGGTCACGGAACATCTCCCCCATCTCGCGGGCCAGTCCGTCGATCGACGCCCCCGCCGTCTCCACCCACACGGGCGGGGCGAACAGCAGGTTGAACAGCAGCCCCACGCCCGCGCCGATCAGCGTTTCGTACACCCGCTCCAGCGCGGTGTTGGCGACCTGGGCGACGCCGAGCACCAGCATCGCGCTGATCGCCACCTCGGGGACGAACTCGTTCACCCGGACCAGCCGGCCGATGATCAGCGAGGTGAAGATCGTCAGTCCGAGGCTCCACCAGGACAGTCCGACCAGCGAGCTGAAACCGCTCGCGATGAGCACACCGACGACCACCGCGTTCACCCGTCGGATGCCCGTGGTGAGCGTGGCGTACAGCGTGACCTGAACGACGAGCAGTGCGGTCAGCGGAGCGGTCAGGGGGGCGGGCTGGGACAGCGTCGCCGTCGCCACGGCATAGGCGATGACCGCGGCACCCGTGGAGCGCAGGGTCTGGACCCGCACGGATTCACTGGTGCGGCGGACGAGGTTGATCACGGGCTCGGCTACTCCTGGCATGTCCTTCTCATGCCCCGCATCCGGTGTCCCTCCACGGTTCGGCGCCCCGAACCCCACCGGACGGACGCGCGAAGGCATCACACGGCGTGGGTCAGCCGACCGCCTCCGCGGCGGCTCGGCCCGCGGCCCGGCCGGAGAAGATGCAGCCGCCGAGGAAGGTGCCCTCCAGCGAGCGGTAGCCGTGCACTCCTCCGCCGCCGAAACCGGCCGCCTCGCCGGCCGCGTACACCCCGGCCAGCGGGGTGCCGTCGGCGGTGAGCACCCGGGAGGACAGGTCCGTCTCCAGTCCGCCGAGCGACTTGCGGGTCAGGATGTTCAGCCGTACGGCGATCAGCGGGCCGGCCTCGGGATCGAGGATGCGGTGCGGCGCGGCCGTCCGGATCAGCTTGTCGCCCAGGTAGGTGCGGGCGCCGCGGATGGCGGTGATCTGGAGGTCCTTGGTGAAGGGGTTGGCGATCTCCCGGTCGCGGGCGGTGATCTCGCGGCGCAGGTCGTCCTCGTCGATGAGCCCCTCGCCGGTGAGCGCGTTCATGCCGCGGACCAGGGCGCCGAGGTCCTTCTCGACGACGAAGTCCGCCCCGTTGTCCATGAACGCCTTGACCGGGCCCGGCACGTCCGCGCGCGCCCGGCCGATCACGCCGCGGATGGACTTGCCGGTCAGGTCGGGGTTCTGCTCGGAGCCCGAGAGGGCGAACTCCTTGCCGATGATCCTCTGGTCCAGGACGAACCAGGTGTAGCCGTGGCCGGTCCGCATGATGTGTTCGAGGGTGCCGAGCGTGTCGAAGCCGGGGAAGAGCGGGACGGGCAGGCGCTTGCCGCGGGCGTCCAGCCAGAGCGAGGAGGGGCCCGGCAGGATCCGGATGCCGTGCCTGGCCCAGATCGGGTTCCAGTTCTCGATGCCCTCGGTGTAGTGCCACATCCGGTCGCGGTTGATGTGGTGGGCACCCGCGTCCTCGGTGATGCCGACCATCAGCCCGTCCACGTGGGCGGGGACGCCGGAGAGCAGCTTGGCGGGCGGGGTGCCGAGCCGTTCGGGCCACTGCTCACGCACGAGGTCGTGGTTGCCGCCGATACCGCCGGAGGTGACGATCACCGCCTGGGCCCGCAGCTCGAAGCCGCCGGCCGTCTCGCGGCTGCTCGCGGTCCCGCGCGCGGCGCCGCTCGGCTCCAGGATCTCGCCGCTGACGGTGTCGATCACGCCTCCGGTGCGGCCGAGGCCGGTGACCCGGTGCCGGAAGCGGAAGGTGACGAGGCCCTTGGCGACGCCCTCGCGCACCCGGCGCTCGAAGGGGGCGACGACGCCGGGGCCGGTGCCCCAGGTGATGTGGAACCGGGGGACGGAGTTGCCGTGGCCGTTGGCGTCGTAGCCGCCGCGCTCGGCCCAGCCGACGACGGGGAAGAACCGCAGGCCCTGCGCGTGCAGCCAGGAGCGCTTCTCACCGGCGGCGAAGTCGACGTACGCCTCGGCCCACTGCCGCGGCCAGTGGTCCTCCTTCCGGTCGAATCCGGCCGTGCCGAGCCAGTCCTGGAGGGCCAGCTCATGGCTGTCCTTGACCCGCATCCGGCGCTGTTCGGGCGAGTCGACGAGGAAGAGGCCGCCGAAGGACCAGTGCGCCTGGCCCCCGAGCGACTGCTCGGGCTCCTGGTCGAGCAGGATCACCGAACGCCCCGCGTCGACGAGCTCGGCTGTGGCGACCAGCCCCGCGAGTCCTGCCCCGATCACGATCACATCAGCGTCGTACGCCATGGGTTCCATCCTTGTCGGGACGATCCGGACACGGTCCGGCGGCAGGACCGCACGTCACCCGTGCGGCCGCTCGCGAAGTTACTGGTGCGTCAGATCTTCGGTACCGGCCGCCCCCGCGTCAACCGCCCGGTCGGCGGCGCTCCGGCCGCACCCGGGACGCCCACGCGTTATCGTCGAAACAATTCGTGCTCTTCCGGCCTGACTTGGGGTAGAGAAGCGTGTCGGTGCTGGTTCTCGTACTCGCCGTGAGCGCCGCCTGCTGTCTGGGGTTCGGCTTCGTGCTTCAGCAGGCCGCGGCCAGCCATGCCCCGAAGAGCGACTACCTGTCGTTCCGGCTGCTGCTGGACCTGATGCGGGTGCGGAGCTGGCTGGCCGGTATCGCTCTGATGGTCTGCGGCCTGGTGCTGGGCGCGGTGGCCCTGGGCAAGGGCGAGGTCTCCGTCGTCGAGCCGCTGCTCGCGACCAATCTGCTCTTCGCGATGACGCTGTCGCGCCACCGCACCGGCCAGCGGCTCGGCCGGCAGGGCTGGGCCGGGCTCTGGCTGCTGGCGTGCGGGGTGGCTGCCTTCCTGCTGGCGGGCGAGCCCACGGGCGGCGCGGCGGTGTCGAGCCCGCTGCGGCACTGGCTGGTGATCGGCGTGGTGGCGGGTCTCGCCGTGGTGCTCACTATGTTCGCCGCGCGCTCGCGGTCACCGGCGTCCCCCGCCCTCCTCGCGGTGGCGGCCGGGCTGCTGTACGGACTCCAGGACGCGCTGACCCGGGTCAGCGGGCAGCGGATCGGCGACGACGGCTGGGCGGCCCTGGTGATGAGCTGGCAGCCGTACGCCGTGCTGGTGCTGGGGGTGACGGGGCTGCTCCTGGTGCAGAGCGCGTTCGAGACGGGTCCGCTGCGGATGTCGCTGCCCGCGCTGACGGCGGCCCAGCCACTGGCCGGGATCGCCTGCGGGATCGGCTTCCTCGGCGACCAGGTGCGCACCGACACGGGCGCCCTCGCCTGGCAGGCGATCGGACTGGCGGCGATCGTGGTCGGGATCGTGCTGCTGGGGCTGCACCCGGCCATGCCGGAAGGCCCGATGGGCGGGCGCCGCGCGGAGAGTCTCCAGCCGCGCTGAACCCGTCTTCCTGCTCCCGCTCGCTGATGATCACGGGCGGCGGCCCGGTGCCAAACGGGCTGATGTTGGATGAGGGGCATGACTCCTTCTGACGAGATCCTGGACATCGTCGACGAGAACGACGAGGTCGTCGGCCGGGCCACGCGTGGCGAGGCGACCGAGCGGGGGCTGCGCCACCGCTGCGTGTTCATCGAGGCCCGGGACGCCGACGGCCGGATCTTCGTGCACCGCAGGACCGCGACCAAGCTGGTCTTCCCGTCGCACTACGACATGTTCGTCGGCGGGGTGGTCGGCGCGGGCGAGACGTACGACGAGGCGGCGCTGCGGGAAGCCGAGGAGGAGCTGGGGGTCACGGGACTCCCCCGCCCCGAGCCGCTCTTCAAGTTCCTCTACACGGGCGGCCGGCACACCTGGTGGTCGTCCGTCTACCGCGTACGGTGCGAGCTGCCCGTGAGGCCGCAGGTGGGGGAGGTCGCCTGGCACACCTTCCTCGACGACGCGGAACTGGCCGAGCGGCTCGACGACTGGCTCTGGGTCCCGGACGGACTGGAGTGCCACCGGCGGCTCCGGGCGTTCCGTGAAGCGTCCTGAACCGGCCCGCCGCCGGGACAGCCCTTAGGGTCCGGATGTGAACGAATTCGTACAGAGCCTGCGGCTGTGGTTCGCGCCGCAACGGATCCGCGAAGAGGGCGACACCCCCGACTACCGCTTCTCGCTCGCCAACGAGCGCACCTTTCTCGCCTGGATCCGGACTGCTCTCGCGCTGATCGGCGGCGGTTTCGCGGTCGACCAGTTCCTCCCGGAACTCTCCTGGGGCGTCCGGGCCGGCCTGGCGCTGGCCCTGCTCGTGGCCGGTGTGCTGTGTGCCCTGCGGGCGGTCAATCACTGGGTGCGCTGCGAGCGGGCCATGCGGCGGGGCGAGGATCTGCCGGTCTCCCGGTTCCCGACGCTGCTGGGCCTCGCGGTCGGCGTCGTCGCCGTGGTGATGGTGGTGGTGGTCCTGTTCGGCTGGGAGGGGCGGTGAGCGGCCCGGGGCGGGCGCCCGCCCCCCGGGGTGCCGCGGACCGCGATCCCGGCCTCCAGCCGGAGCGGACCAGACTGGCCTGGCGGCGCACCACCCTCTCCTGCACGGTGGTCGCGCTGCTGGCGGTGAGACAGGCGCTGCACGCCGGGACGGGCCCGGCCGGGATCGTCGCACCGGCGCTGAGCGTGCTCGCCTGGCTGGGGTTCCTGTGGGTGGCCAACCGCCGGGTGCAGGGCATGGGCACCGCCCGCCCCCGGCCGCTCGGGCCGCGCGAGGCCGCCGCGGCGGCGGTGTGCACCCTGGCGCTGGCCGTGTTCGCGGCGGCGATGCTGTTCTGACCCGACGGCGACGGCGTTTCGGGGTCCGGGCCGTCAGCCGTCCCAGTCCACGGTGACGACGATCTTGCCGCGGGTGCGCCCCCGCTCGTTCAGCCGGTGGGCCTCGGCGGCCTCCGCAAGCGGGAGCACCCGGTCGACATGGACCGTGATGATGCCCCGCTCGGCCAGCTCCGCCAGGTGCGCCAGATCCGTGGCGTCGGGACGTACGAAGGCGTATTTCCCGCCGTACGAGAAGACCTCGTCGTCCGCGATGGAGGTGAGGCGTCCGTCCGGTGCGAGCGTCTCGGCCGACACCCGGAGGGCGTCCCCGCCGACGGTGTCGAAGGCGGCGTCGATCCCCTCCGGGGCCAGCGCCCGCAGCCGGTCGGCGAGCCCGTCCCCGTACTCGACCGGTTCCGCGCCGAGCTGCCGCAGATGGTCGTGGTTGTGGGCGCTCGCGGTCCCGATGACCCGGCATCCGGCGTGGCGGGCCAGCTGGACGGCGAACGAGCCGACACCGCCCGCCGCCGCGTGGACGAGGACGGTGTCCCCCTCGCGGATCCGCAGCGACCGGTGGAGCACCTGGTACGCGGTGAGTCCGGCCAGGGGCAGCCCCGCCGCCTCCTCGAAGCTCAGGCTCAGCGGTTTGCGGGCGAGGGTGCGCACCGGGGCGGCGACGTACTCGGCGAACGTACCGCGGCTGAGGAAGTCCTCCCGGACGTACCCGATCACCTCGTCGCCGACCTCGAACTCCTCGACCGCGATGCCCGGCTGCACGACCACCCCGGAAACGTCCCAGCCGGGGATCACGGGGAACACGGCTTCCAGGGCGGCGTCGAGCAGGCCTTCGCGGGCCTTGCGGTCCACCGGATTGACCGCCGCGGCGCGCACCTTCACCAGGACGGCGTCGGGACCCACCCTGGGGTCGGGCCGTTCGCCGTACTCCATGACGTCGGCCCCGCCGTACCTGCTGTAACTGATCGCCTTCATCCTTCGACCATCGGCGCGGGCCGGGGGCGGCGCAAGTCATGCCGTGGCGGCCTCGAAGGGCGGCAGCAGGGTGCGCGGGTCGTGGCCGGAGTGCCAGAGCCCGATGAGGAAGGCAGTCGTCGTCTCCAGGTACACGGCCCGGTCGAGCCCACCGGCCCTCAGGGGCGCGCAGCCGAGATCCCGCACGAGTGCCGCCACGGTCCGCAGCGCCTCCTCGTCGTCCCCGCACAGCGGTACGGCGACGGGCCCGTCGGCGAAGGCGGGCGGGGTGAGCCGCCAGACCGTGTCCGGAAGGTGGTTGAACGCCTTGATGACCCGGGCACCGGTGGCGTCGGCGATGGTCCGGGCCGCGCCGGGGCCGCCCTCGGTGGTGAGGACGAAGCCGGGGCCGACGGCGTTGGTGCAGTCGATCAGCAGTCGGTCGCGCAGTGCCCCGTCGGCGGCGCCGAGCCCGGCGAGGGTGGCGGACACGGCGGCGTGGGGCAGCGCGAGAAGCACCGCGTCACCGGAGAGGGCCGCCTCGCGGAGGGTCGCCGCGCGGCCACCGGCCCGTGCGGCGAGGGCGCGGGCCCGGTCGGGTGAACGGCCGCCGAAGAGGACCTGGTGCCCGGCCCGGACCCACTGGGTGCCCAGTGCCTCGGCCATGTTGCCCGTACCGAGAATGCCGATGCGCATATCCGTCTCCCTGACCGCCGTTGGCGTAGCGTCGTACCGATGGAGGGGACGGTAGGAGATCCGTTGCTCACCATTCGGTGCCCAACGGGCGCCACGGGGAGGGGAGACCTGTGGAACGGCTGCTGGCGGACTGTCCGGCCAGGCTCGGCTTCGATCTGCTGTCGCACACCTGGAACGCGGTGGTGCTGCAGGCGCTGGGCGAGGGGCCGCGCCGCCCGGGGGACCTCCGTACCGAGATCGGCGGGATCAGCGCGAAGGTGCTGACCGAGACGCTGCGACGGCTGGAGGGGTACGGGCTGGTGGAGCGGCAGGCGTACGCGGAGGCCCCGCCACGGGTCGAGTACGCGCTGACGGAGCTCGGCGGGACCCTGCTGGAGCCGATCAGGTCACTGGGCCGCTGGGCGGTGGAGCACGGCGACGCCTTCGCGGCGGCGCAGGGCTGGGACGACTGAGCGGACGCCGGGGCCGGGCGCGGGACGGACCGCCCCGCGCCGGGCTCTCACCAGCGCGGTATCGACGGCGTGCGCCACTGCGGCTCGGCCTTGCGCATCGCGGCGGCGTCGTCGCGCTCACGCATCGTGCCGTCGTCGTCGAGCCAGCGGCGGTGCAGTACGGCAAGGCGCTCACGGTCGAGTTCGACGCCGAGGCCCGGAGCGTCGGAGACGGTGAGCCGGCCGCCCTCGAAGACGTGGCGGGCGGTGATGACGTCCTCGGTCTGCCAGGGGTAGTGGCTGTCGCAGGCGTAGTCGAGGTTGGGGACGGTGGCCGCGACGTGCGTCATGGCGGCGAGGCTGATCCCCAGGTGGGTGTTGGAGTGCATGGAGAGGCCCACGCCGAAGGTGCGGCAGATCCCGGCCAGTTCGCGGGTGCGGTGCAGTCCGCCCCAGTAGTGGTGGTCGGAGAGGACGACCTGCACGGCGTCCCGGGCGAAGGCCTCCGGTACCTCGGCGAGGGTGGTGACGCACATGTTCGTGGCGAGGGGGACGTCGGTGCCGGCGGCGACGGCGGCCATCGGATCCGTGCCGCTCGCCGGGTCCTCCAGGTACTCGAGTACGTCCTTGAGCTGCTCGGCGACGTGCAGCGAGGTCTCGACGGACCAGGCGCCGTTCGGGTCGAGCCGCAGCGGCTGCCCGGGGAACGCGTCGGCCAGCGCGCGGACGGCGGCGATCTCCTGGTCGGGCGGGAAGACGCCGCCCTTCAGCTTGAAGGAGGAGAAGCCGTACTCGCGGGCGAAGCGCCGCGCCTGGGCGACGACTCCGGCGGGGTCGACGGCCGCGCCCCAGTCGTCGCGTTCGCCGCCCTCCGGGTGCTCGGCCCAGCGGTAGAAGAGGTACGCGCTGTACTCGACGGTGTCACGGACCTTGCCCCCGAGCAGGGCGTGCACGGGCAGGCCGAGCGATTTGCCCAGGGCGTCCAGGCAGGCCACCTCGAAGCCGGACACCACCGAGAGCCGCAGCTTGTCAGCGGTCTGGACCCCGCGCAGCCCGCCCGCGTCGACGCGTTCGTCAGCGGCGCGTGAGTCTGCGCACACCTCGTCGGCCAGGGCGAAGAGGCCGTTCAGATCGCTGACCGGCCGCCCGGCCAGTGCGGCGGCGAGCGGCTCGGCCAGTTCGAGGTACTTGCCGTCGCCGTAGGTCTCCCCGACGCCGGTCGTCCCGCCACGGGTGACGACTTCCACGATGAGCCGCGGGGTGTAGGGCTGGTGGACGCCCTGGGTGTTGAGCAGCGGCGGGTCGGCGATGAGGATCGGGGTGAGCCTGACTTCGTCGATCAACAAGGCGTTATCCATACGGGCTGTATCCATACGTGAACTGTATTCAGAGATACGACTCAGCACCAGAGGTCGGCCGTCGATCCGAGCGCAGCGGGCGACATTCCGTTCCGGGAGTTCACTGGACGACATACCGACTGGTCGGCATCATGAACACCGACCGTTCTTCACCCCGGAGGTGCGCACGATGAGCCCAGTCCACCCGCCAGGTCTCGACCTCGACCGGTTGCGCGGACACCTCGACCGCGAACGGCCGGGGCTGGTGAACGGACCGCTCGACGCCCGGCTCATCGAGGGCGGCCGGTCGAACCTCACCTACATCGTCACCGACGGCACCGGCCGCTGGGTCGTCCGCCGGCCTCCGCTGGGTCATGTGCTGGCCACGGCGCACGACATGAAGCGCGAGCACCGGGTGATCAGCGCACTGCACCCGACGGCCGTCCCGGTCCCCGAGCCGCTGCTGCTGTGCGAGGACGACTCCGTCATCGGTTCGCCGTTCTACGTCATGGAGTACGTCGAGGGCACCCCGTACCGCACGGCCGGGCAGCTCGCCCCGCTCGGCGCCGAGCGCACCCGTGCGGCCGTCCTCGGTCTGGTGGACACCCTCGTCGAACTGCACGCCGTGGACCCGCAGGCCGTCGGGCTGGGCGACTTCGGGCGCCCCGAGGGCTTCCTCGACCGGCAGCTGCGCCGCTGGGGCAAGCAGCTGGACGCCTCCCGCAACCGTGAACTGCCGGGCATCGACGAGCTGCACGCGGCGCTCGGCCGCGAACTGCCCGTCTCCCCCGCCCCGACGGTGGTGCACGGCGACTACCGCCTCGACAACGTCCTGATCGGGGACGGCGACCGGATCAACGCCGTTCTCGACTGGGAGATGTCGACGCTCGGCGACCCGCTGACCGACCTCGGCCTGCTGGTGATGTACAGCTCCGACCTCGGGCTGCCCGAGTCACCGGTCTCCACCACCAGCGGCGCGGCCGGCCACCCCTCCCCCGCCGAGCTCATCGAGCGCTATGCCGCGGGCTCCGGCCGGGACACCTCCGCCATCTCCTGGTACACGGCGTTCGCCTGGTTCAAGCTCGCCGTGATCCTGGAGGGCATCCACTACCGCTACACGCTGGGCCAGACGGTCGGCGGCGGCTTCGACCGGATCGGCGACCTCGTCCCCGTCTTCATCGCGCACGGCCTCACCACCCTCCAGGAAGGCTGATCAACCCCATGGACTTCGCATTCGACGCCCGCACCGAAGAGCTGCGCGCCAAGCTGCTCACCTTCATGGACGAGCACATCCACCCGGCGGAACGGATCGCGGAGGAGCAGCGGGAGCTGCTCGCGTCGCCGTGGGACACCCCGCAGGTCGTGGAGGACCTGAAGGCCGAGGCGCGCAGGCAGGGGCTGTGGAACCTCTTCCTGCCGGACGCCGGGTACGGCGCCGGGCTGACCAATCTCCAGTACGCCCCACTGGCCGAGATCCTGGGCCGCTCCCCGCAGTTGGCGCCGACCGCGCTGAACTGCGCGGCGCCGGACACCGGGAACATGGAGGTGCTCGCCCAGTTCGGCACCGATGAGCAGCGCAAGCGGTGGCTGGAGCCGCTGCTGGCCGGTGAGATCCGGTCCGCGTTCGCGATGACGGAGCCGGAGGTCGCCTCGTCGGACGCGACCAACATCGAGACCCGGATCACCCGTGACGGCGAGGACTACGTCATCAACGGGCGCAAGTGGTACATCTCCGGGGCGATGAACCCGGACTGCGCGATCTTCATCGTGATGGGCAAGACCGACCCGGACGGCGGCGACATCCGCCGCCAGCAGTCGCAGATCCTCGTCCCGCGCGACACCCCGGGGCTGACCGTGAAGCGCGCCATGAAGGTGTACGGCTACGAGGACCACTACCACGGCGGTCACGCCGAGGTGGTCTTCGACGACGTACGGGTGCCCGTCACCAACCTGGTGGGCGAGGAGGGCGGCGGTTTCGCCATCGCCCAGGCGCGACTGGGGCCGGGCCGCATCCACCACTGCATGCGGCTGATCGGCATGGCCGAGCGCGCCATCGAGCTGATGTGCCGGCGCGCGGTGTCCCGGGAGGCCTTCGGCAAGTCGCTGGCCCAGCAGGGCGTGGTGCAGAACTGGATCGCGGACGCCCGGGTCACGGTGGAGCAGCTGCGGCTGCTGGTGCTGAAGACGGCCTGGCTGATGGACACGGTGGGCAACCGCGGTGCGCACACCGAGATCCAGTCCATCAAGATCGCCACCCCGCGTGCGGTGGTCTCCATCCTGGACCAGGCGGTGCAGCTGCACGGTGCGGGCGGCGTCAGCCAGGACTTCCCGCTGGCGGAGCTGTGGGCTGCGGCGCGGACGCTGCGGCTGGCCGACGGCCCGGACGAGGTGCACCAGCGGTCGCTGGCGCGGCGCGAGATCAAGAAGTACCTCTAGGGCGCCGGACGCCGCGGGGCGGGCTGGACTTCCGGGCACGCCCCGGGGCGTGCCGGTCCCGCCCCCGCGCGGGCCCGCCGCCGGTTTCAGTAGCCGCCGTACGGTACGTGGTCGGCGAGGGCCAGCTCGCGGGCGAAGGCTTTCGCCCGCAGCAGCCACCGCGCGAGGCCCCGGACAGCGCGGTGCCGGTGCGGCCCGTAGGCCGCGTTCCACAGGACGGGTACACGCGTCGATACCTGGATGTGCGCCATGTATCCAGCTTCACCCCGTCCTCGCGGTCGGTCCAACAGATGGATTCGCTGGCTGCCATCGATACCGTGGATGGATGGAGATACGTCAGCTCCGCCACTTCATGGCGGTGATCACGCACGGCAGTTTCACGGCGGCCGCCCGCGCCGAACTGATCGTGCAGTCCGCCCTGAGCACATCGGTGCGCAATCTCGAACGGGAGCTGGGAGCCGAGCTGTTCGAACGGACCGGCCGCCGGGTGGTGCTCACCGAGGCGGGGCGGGCGCTGCTGCCGTCGGCCCGGACGGTCATCGCGGGGACGGACGCGGCGCGTGACGCGGTGGCCGCCGTCTCGGGCCTGGCCACCGGCCGGGTGCGGATCGGCACGATCCAGACGCTGACCTGTGTGGATCTGGCCGCCGAGCTGGCCGCGTTCCACGGGCTGTGGCCCGGGGTGCAGATCTCGCTGCGTGAGGCGACGACCCCGGAGCTGGTGGCGGGGGTACTCGCCGGCGAGCTGGATCTCGCCTATCTGGCGCCGGACGCCTCCCAACTACCGGACGGGCTCGTGGAGTTCGCCTCCTGGCGGGAGGATCTGGTGCTGATCACCGCTCCGGGCCACCGGCTGGCGACAGCCGGGCGCACCCTGATCAAGGACCTCGCCGACGAGCCGTTCGTGGACTTCCGTGCAGGCACCGGACTGGAGACGGCGGTGCGGCGGCTGGCCGCGCACTGCGGCCTGGAGCGCCGGATCACCTGCGACGTCACCCAGATCCGGCTGCTCGTCGATCTCGTACGGGCGGGCATCGGAGTGGCGATCGTGCCGCGCCGGATCGGCGAGGACGCGGGGCTGCCGTGCGTGTCCATCCGGCAGCCGGAGCCGGGCCGCACGGTGCTGCTCGTGGGCCGGGCACCCCGGCCGCGCAACCCGGCGGCCGAGGCACTGCTGGGCCGGCTGGCCGGTGCCGGCCCGGCCTGACGGATCAGGGCCGCAGGGCGCGCAGCAGCAGGTCGGCGAGGTGGTCGGCGACCTCCTGCTGGGTGAGCGGGCCGTCCGGCCGGTACCAGGTGGACAGGTGGTGGACCGAGCCGAAGTGGTAGTCCACGATCAGGTCCGCGGGGGTGGCCGTGGAGAACACCCCGCTGCGCTGCCCCTCCTCCACCAGGGCGCGGAAACGCTCGTGGTAGCGGCGGCGCTCCACCCGCACCTGCTTGTTCTTCTCCGGGCTCAGATGGTGCATGGAGCGGAAGAAGATCGAGGCGTCGTCGAGGTTCTCGATGGTGGTGACCACCACGTCGGCCGCGGCGTCCCGCAGCCGCTGCTCGACGGGCGCCTCGGCGTCCGCGAACGCGTCGAGGCGCTCCTGCTGGAGCCGGAGCACCCGGGCGTAGACCTCCTGGAGGAGATCCTCCTTGGAACCGAAGTAGTGGTAGAGCGCGCCCTTGGTGACCCCGGCCGCCTCGACGATCTCCTGGACCGATGTGCGGTCGTAACCCTGCTCGGCGAAGAGCCGGGTGGCGGCGGCCAGCAGCCGCTGGGGAACGGGGGTAACGCTCCCGTCCGTCGCCTTGGCCATAGCCGCCACCTTCCTTCCGTGAGTCCGTGAACCGGTCCTGGAGTCCGTGAACCGTTCCTAGCGGGGTGAACGCAGTTCCCGCCTGAGGATCTTCCCACTTGCCGTCTTGGGAAGTTCGTTCAGGATCTCGACTTCGCGCGGGTACTTGTAGGCGGCGAGCCGTTCCTTGCAGTACGCACCCAATTCGTCGGGTTCGACCGAGGAGCCCGGCCGCAGGCTGACGTAGGCGCGGACCGTCTCGCCCCGGTAGGCGTCCGGGACGCCCACGACGGCCGCCTCACGGACGGCCGGATGGGTGTACAGGACGTCCTCCACCTCGCGCGGCCAGACCTTGAAGCCGGAGGCGTTGATCATGTCCTTCTTGCGGTCGACGACGTAGAGCCAGCCCTCGCGGTCCATGAAGCCGATGTCGCCGGTGCGCAGTTCACCGTCCGGGAAGGCCGCGGCGGTGGCCTCGGGCAGCCGCCAATAGCCGGAGACGACCTGCGGGCCGCGCACCGCTATCTCGCCCTGCTCGCCGAAGGGCATGTCCGCGCCGTTCTCGTCGATGATCCGCACGACCGTGTCCGGGCCGGGCACGCCGACCGAGAGGGTGCCGGAGACGGGGTCGACGGGGGCCTCGCGCTCGGGGGGCACGGAGGCGCAGGGCGCGGTGCACTCGGTGAGTCCGTAGCCGTTGCGGATGTACGGGCCGAAGCCCGCCCGGAACTTCTCGACGAGCGCGGGCGGCAGCGGTGCGCCGCCCGAGGAGATCACCTCGAAGGAGGCGAAGTGCTCGGGCGTGACGCCGGGGGTCGCGGCGAGCGCCATGAAGGCGGTCGAGGGGCCGACGGTGTACGCGGGGCGGTGCTCGGCGAAGGCGTCCAGGACCACGCCGGGGTGGAAGCGGTACGCGAGGACGAGGGTGCCGGCGTTGGTGAGGCAGGCGGCCAGCTCGCACACCATTCCGGTGATGTGGAAGAGCGGGGCGAGGGCGAAATAGGCGGAGCCCTCGGCGATGGGGTGGCCGGTGCGCTGGCGCTCGGCGTTGACCATGATGTTGCCGTGGGAGTTCATGGCGCCCTTGGGGGTGCCGCTGGTCCCGGACGTGTAGCTGATCAGCGCCACGTCGGCGGCGGTCAGCTCCCGGCCTGCGGGGGCCGTGAGGCCGCGCCGGGCGACGGTTACCAGATCGTCGGCGTCCTCGGCGGCGGGCAGCCGGTCGAAGTCCAGCACCCGGTCGTCGTTCGTCGTCTGGAAGTCCAGCTCGCAGGCGGTGACGGCGATCCGGACGTCCGGGGCGGCCGCCGCGGTGTCCCGGAGATACCCCTCCCAGGCCCGGTCCGAGCAGATCAGCGCGGTGACCTCGGCGTCCTTCAGCACATGGCCGACCTCGCCGGACTTGTACATCGGGTTGAGCGGGACGACCGTCGCGCCGGCCTTCCAGGCGCCCAGCAGAGCGAGCACGAACTGCGGCGAGTTCTGCAGCATGATCGCGACCCGGTCGCCGCGCTCCAGCCCCCGCGCGGCCAGGTGTCCGGCCACGGAGTCGGAGAGCTCGTCGGTCTCGCGGTAGCTGAGGCGACCGTCGAAGTAGGCGAGCGCCGGGTGTCCGGGGGCGCGGCCGACGGAGTCCCGGAAGGCGTGCACCAGGGTGGCGGCCGGGTGGACGGGGGCCCGCTGGGCCTCGCTGAGCAGCGGGAGCCAGGGCTTCGCCGCGTAGATCGACTCGCTCATGCGCCGGTCTCCTCCCACTTCTGCTGGAGATGGTTCATGCTGCCGATCCAGTGGTCGGTGTCCTTGGCACGGGCCCGGTAGTAGCCGGCGACCTCCGGGTGCGGCAGGACGAGGAAGCGGTCCTCGTCCATGGCCGCGAAGAGCGCTTCGGCGACCTCCTCCGGTTCGATGGCGCTGGGCGCGAGCACGAGCTTCCCGGCCGATCCCGCAGCGGTCAGCATGTCCGTGCGCACGCCCTGCGGACAGATCGCGTGGACCTTGATGCCGCGGTGGCCGTAGGTGAGGGCGAGCCATTCGGCGAAGGCGACCACACCGTGCTTGGTGACGCTGTACGGCGCCGCGCCGATCATCGTGAGCAGTCCGGCGGCCGAAGCCGTGGAGACGAACCTGCCGCTGCCGCGCTCCAGCCAGTCCGGGAGCAGCGCCCTGGCCGCGCGGACGTGGGCCATCACGTTGACGTCCCAGGCGGCGGCCCAGACCTCCTCGTCGGCGAACGCGTCGCCCGGCGAGGCGAGGCCCGCGTTGGCGCAGTAGACGTCCACCGTGCCGTCCAGGGCGTCCCGGGCGGCTTCGACGATCTCCGAGGCGTCACCGGCGACGGCGGTGCCGCCGATCTCCTCGGCGAGCGCCTTGATCCTGCCCTCGTCCAGGTCGTTGACCACGACCCGGGCGCCCTCGGCGGCGAATCTGCGGGCCAGCGCGGCTCCGATGCCGCCTCCGGCCCCCGTGACCACTACGCCCGCGCCCTGCACCGTACTCATCGGTCCCGCCTCTCTCAGCCGACTGCACCAGCAGACTAACCAGTCGGTATGTCGTCGGGGAAGGGGCTGGCGCCAGTCATACGTCACTCCTGCCTCATCCGTCCCGTCGGGCACGTTCCCTGCGGCCCGGGGGCGCGCTAGCGTGCGTGACCATGACAGATGTCGCGATCATGGAGGTAGCCGAATGAGCCTGACCAGACGCGGTTTGCTGGCCGCCGGCGGTGCCGTGGGAGCTCTCGCGGCGACGGCCGCGTCGGCCGGGCCAGCGGCCGCCGGCACATCGCACGGCACCGGACACGGGCACGGGGGCGGCAGCGGGCGGCACGGGCTCCGCACCGGATTCGACCGGCTGGCGGCGGACGGCTACGCGCTCCTGAAGGGGCAGCGGGTCGGCATCGTCACCAACCCGACCGGGGTCACGTCCGATGTCCGGCACATCGTCGATGTGATGCACCCGGACGGCCGGGTGAACCTGACGGCCGTCTTCGGTCCCGAGCACGGCTTCCGGGGCACCGCGCAGGCGGGCGGCTCGGAGGGGCGGTACGACGACCCGGCGACCGGGCTCCCGGTCTACGACACGTACCTGAAGAGCGGGCAGGAGCTCGCCGACGTCTTCACCGCCTCCGGCGTCGACACGGTCGTCTTCGACATCCAGGACGCGGGCGCCCGCTTCTACACGTACATCTGGACGCTGTACGACTGCATGGAGGCGGCGGCCCTCGCGGGCAAGAGGTTCGTCGTCCTGGACCGGCCGAATCCGGTGACCGGGCGGGCGGCGCTCGGGCCCGTGCTCGATCCGGCCTTCGGCACCTTCGTGGGCCGCCGGGAGATCTCCCAGGCGCACGGGATGACGGTCACCGAACTGGCTCTGCTGTTCAACGGGGAGTTCCTCGCGGACCGTCCGGCCGAACTGGAGATTGTGAAGATGTCGGGGTGGTCGCGCTCCGACTTCTTCGACGCGACGGGTCTTCCGTGGGTGCCGCCGAGCCCCAACATGCCGACACCCGACACCGCGCTCGTCTACTCGGGCACCTGTCTCTTCGAGGGGACGAACCTCTCCGAGGGGCGCGGCACGACACGGCCGTTCGAACTGCTCGGCGCGGAGGGCATCGACCACACCTGGGCGGCCGCCGCGAACGCGCTCGGCCTTCCGGGGGTGGTCTTCCGCGAGGCGTACTTCGCTCCGACGTTCTCCAAGTTCGAGGGCGTGACGGTGGGCGGGGTCCAGTTGCACGTCCAGGACCGCGAGGTCTTCGACCCGGTGCGCACCGGGATCGCGCTGCTGGTGACGGCGAAGCGGACCTGGAGCGGGTTCGCCTGGCGGGAGGACAACTGGATCGACAAGCTCACCGGCAACACCCGGGTCCGCACGATGATCGACGCGGGGGCGGACACGGACGAGGTCGTGGGGGCGTGGGCGGGGGATCTGGCCGCCTTCCGGGCGGTGCGGAAGCGGTACCTGCAGTACCGGTGAGGTGGTGCCGGGCGGGCCCGGCGGGTGGGGGGCCGCCCCGCGGGCCGGGTAAGCGGGGGGCGGGGGACAACACCACCA
>NZ_JBHXUW010000055.1:0-56389 GCF_042672475.1 Streptomyces sp. NPDC127177 | reverse complement strand
GGTCACGAACCAGGAGTTCGTGACCCGCCCTCTTCGTATGCCCGTCCGTGCGTCAGCGCATCTTTCCGCCGCGCGGCATCCGCATGCCCTTCGGCATCGGGCCCTTCGGCAGCGGCATGTTGCTCATCAGGTCGCCCATCGCGCGCAGCCGGTCGTTGGCGGCCGTCACCTGGGGGCCGGTCAGGACGCGCGGCAGCTTCAGCATCTTGGTGCGCACCTTCTTGAGCGGCACCTGGCCCTCGCCGTTGCCGACGATGATGTCGTGCACGGGTACGTCGACCACGATGCGGGCCATCTTCTTCTTCTCGGCCGCGAGCAGGGTCTTCACCCGGTTCGGGTTGCCCTCGCCCACCAGCACGATGCCCGCCTTGCCCACGGCACGGTGGACGACGTCCTGGCTGCGGTTCATCGCGACCGCGGGTGTCGTGGACCAGCCCCGGCCCACGCGGTCCAGCACCGCCGCCGCAGCGCCCGGCTGGCCCTCCATCTGCCCGAAGGCGGCCCGCTCGGCACGCCGTCCGAAGACGATCGCCATCGCGAGGAGGGCGAGCACGAAGCCCAGGATGCCCACGTAGATCGGGTGGTTGATCAAGAAACCGATCGCGAGGAGGACACCGAAGGTGACGATTCCCACACCCGCGACGACAAGACCGATCTTGGTGTCGGTCCGCCTGGTCATCTTGTAGGTCAGGGCGATCTGCTTGAGCCGCCCCGCGTTCTCGGCGCTGTCCGCGCCTTCAGTGGTTTTTGCCTTCCTCGCCATGCAATGAAGTTTACGTGGCCTAGGAACGGTGCTCGGCCACGGCCTCCAGTACGTACTCGGACTCGACCCGGTCCTTGGCCCGGCGGCGGTCCTCCAGGACGGCCGTCCAGGCGTTGCGGCGGGCGGTGCGCTGGCCGCTGCTCATCAGCAGTGACTCGACGGCGCGAAGGGCAGTGGTGACGGACGGAATGGCGGTGGCGCGTACCGGCACGGCCTGCATCGTGGAAGTCCCCTCGGAACGGATGCGCGTCACTGAGCGGCGCTCAGTGGGCGAAGTGTGCTGCGCGGACTGGATACGGAAGCGGCGTCGGCAGCGGCGGAGAGCCACTGCGCTGCGTGCATCCAGCGTCACTGCTCGGTGTTACCAGCGCATGACCGGTCGGTCAAACACCAATGAACCCTTGATATGGGCGGCGCGCACGTCGGCGCGGCCCATACGCGCCTCCGACCTGCGAGGAGCGCACGGGCCGCGCCGAACCAGCCACTACTGTTCAGTAGTCTCTTGTGCGCGGTTTCACACGGGCGCGGTTCACGCGGTCCGCGCGGTGGTGGCGGCGTCGCGCCGTTCGACCGCCTGCTGGAAGAGCCGGCCCGCGCGGTACGAGGAACGGACCAGCGGCCCGGACATCACACCGGAGTAGCCGATCGCGTCGGCCTCCTCCTTGAGCTCCACGAACTCGTGCGGCTTCACCCAGCGCTCGACCGGGTGGTGGCGCGGGGACGGCCGCAGGTACTGCGTGATCGTGATGAGCTCGCAACCCGCGTCGTGCAGGTCGCGGAGCGCCTGGCTGACTTCCTCACGGGTCTCGCCCATGCCGAGGATCAGGTTGGACTTGGTCACCAGACCGGCCTCGCGGGCCCGCGTGATGACCTCCAGGGAGCGCTCGTACCGGAAGCCGGGACGGATCCGCTTGAAGATCCGCGGCACCGTCTCCACGTTGTGCCCCAGTACCTCGGGGCGCGAGGAGAAGACCTCGGCGAGCTGCTCCGGCTCGGCGTTGAAGTCGGGGATCAGCAGCTCGACCTTGGTGTAGCCGCCCTCCCGCTCCGCCGTCTGCGCGTGGATCTGGCGCACGGTCTCCGCGTACAGCCAGGCACCGCCGTCCTCCAGGTCGTCGCGGGCGACGCCGGTGATGGTGGCGTAGTTCAGGTCCATCGTGACGACGGACTCGCCGACGCGACGGGGTTCGTCCCGGTCCAGCGCCTGCGGCTTGCCCGTGTCGATCTGGCAGAAGTCACAGCGCCGGGTGCACTGGTCGCCGCCGATGAGGAACGTGGCCTCGCGGTCCTCCCAGCACTCGAAGATGTTGGGGCAGCCCGCCTCCTGGCACACCGTGTGCAGACCCTCGCTCTTGACGAGCTTCTGCAGCTGGTTGTACTCGGGGCCCATCTTCGCCCGGGTTTTGATCCACTCGGGCTTCCGCTCGATGGGGGTCTGGCTGTTCCGGACCTCAAGGCGCAGCATCTTGCGCCCGTCGGGTGCGACAGCGGACACTCCGGCACTCCCTTTGCTTGTGCTGCATTGGATTCTTCGGCGAACCCCAGGGTACGCCCGTAGTTCATACGGCTTTACGTCTGGCCAACCTGTGGCCGACAGGGCCTATTCCCGGAGCGGCACTCCGAGCGTCATGCCGTGGCCACGGCATCGGCCGGGCGCTCGATCGTGCGGGGGGCGAGTTCGGCGTTCTCCAGGACGTCCCTGAGGTGCTTCTCGACGACCGGGAGGACATCCGCGATGGTGAGGTCGCGGCCCAGCTCGTACGCCAGTGAGGTGACGCCCGCGTCCCGGATGCCGCACGGCACGATCCGGTCGAACGAGGTGTTGTCCGGGTTCACGTTGAGGGCGAAGCCGTGCATGGTCACGCCCTTGGCCACCCGGATGCCGATCGCGGCCAGTTTGCGGTCCTCGCGGCGCTGGCCGGCGTTGGAGGGGGCGTACTCGGGCCCGTTCAGCCGGGCGTCGAACTCCTCGTCCTGGAGCCTGGGGTCGAAGTCGAGGGAGAGACCGCCGACCGCCGGGCGCTGCTCGACCGGATCGCCGAGCACCCAGACACCGCTGCGGCCCTCGACCCGGCTGGTCGCCACCCCGAACTCGGCCGCCGTGCGGATCAGCGCGTCCTCCAGGCGGCGCACGTGCGCGACGACGTCCACCGGGCGCGGCAGCTTCTGGATCGGATAGCCGACCAGCTGACCCGGCCCGTGCCAGGTGATCTTGCCGCCGCGGTCCACGTCGATGACCGGCGTGCCGTCCAGGGGGCGCTCGCTGTCGGCCGTGCGCCGCCCCGCCGTGTAGACGGGCGGGTGCTCCAGCAGCAGACAGGTGTCGGGAACGGTGTCCTCGAACCGTGCCGCGTGCACCTCGCGCTGCTTCTGCCAGGCCTCCCGGTAGTCGACGGCCTCCTCGCCGAATCCCAGACGGACGAACCGAAGCTCAGTCACGGCAGCAGCCTTTCTCCTTGCGGGGCCGGGGCCGGGGGAGTGCCCCCGGTGTCACGGCACCATGCACCGAATCGCGCCACCCGCAACTGTACGACCGCATTCGGATCCGTGGTCCGGCAGGTCGTTCCCGTCAGCGTCACCACAATCCTCACACGATCGGATGAATGTGAAGCCAAGGTGGCCGGGACCGCCGCGCAGGCCGCTAAATTCGCGCCGTTGCCTACGGGACGGCCCTTCGGGCAGCCCCAGGGCGTGTCCGCCCGCCCCGAAGGCAGGAGACCGTACAGCTGATGTCGGAACGACCTCCGCAGCGCACCCCCAACCGCCGACTCGCCTCGCTCATCACCGAAGCCGGATTCTCCAACGCCGGCCTCGCCCGCCGGGTGGACCAGCTCGGGCTCGAACACGGCCTCGACCTGCGCTACGACAAGACCTCCGTGACCCGCTGGCTGCGCGGACAGCAGCCGCGGGGGACCACCCCGGCCCTGATCGCCGAGGTCTTCACCAGGCGGCTCGGGCGCAGATTCTCGGCCCAGGACCTGGGCCTGGACGCGTGCGCCCCCGTCTACGCGGGTCTGGAGTTCGCGGCCACGCCGACGGAGGCGGTCGACATCGTCAGCGGGCTGTGGCGGAAGGACTCCGGCAGCCATGCGGAGCTGCGGAAGATCGCCTTCACCCCGGCCGGACTGGTCGTGCCCAGCCGGGACTGGCTGATCGGGCGGGCGGACGAATGGGTGGGCCGCGGCGGCGAGCCCGCGGCGCTCGGGGCGGGCGGTGGCGCCCCCGGTTCCGGGGCGGGCGGCAGGACGCACGGTGTCCGCACGGTCGGCGGCCAACGCGGGGCACCAGGTCCGAACGGGCTGTACGGCGCCGGAGTCAACGCTCACGCCCCCGGGAGCCCCGGCCTCGCGCAGCCCCCCGCCCCCGGCAGCCTCGGGGCGGTGCCCGAGCAGGGCGGCGCCCCCGGCCCCGGCGGACGGCCGGGCCCCCGGGGGCCCATGCCTCCCCGGCCCCCTGGCCCCACCGCGCCTCCCGGCTCTCCCGGCTCTCCGGGCTCCCTCGCGGCGCCGGGGGCGCTGCCCGCCCCGCCCGGCGTGCCCCGGCAGCGGCAGACCGAGCGGGGCTCCGGCCAGAAGGTCGGCAGCGGAGACGTGGCCGCCCTGCGGTCCGTCTCCGAGCTCTTCCGCACCCTGGACAACACCTACGGCGGCGGCCACGCCCGGCAGGCCCTGGTGCGGTACCTGGAGCACGAGGCGGAACCGATGCTGCGCGGCACCTACAGCGAGGCCACCGGCCGCCGGCTGTTCGCCGCCGCCGCCGATCTGACCCGCCTCGCCGGCTGGACCTCCTACGACATCGCCGCGCACGGGCTCGCCCAGCGGTACTTCGTCCAGGCGTTACGGCTCGCCCAGGCCGCCGGGGACCGGGCCTACGGCAGCTACGTCCTGATCACCATGAGCCGGCAGGCGGTCTACCTCGGGCACGGCAGGGAGGCGGTGCAGCTGGCCCGGGTCGCGCAGCAGGGCATCGGCTCGGCGGCACCGAACGCCGTCCTGGCCCTGCTGCACGCGGTCGAGGCGCGCGGTCACGGCGTCCTCGGGGAGGCCAAGGCCTGCGCCGCCTCACTGGCACGGGCGGAACGCGCGCTGGAGGTCTCCCGGCCCGGCGACGAGGTGCCCCACTGGGCGCGCTACTTCGACGAGGCCCAGCTGGCCGACGAGTTCGGCCACTGCTACCGCGACCTCCAGCAGTACCGGGCCGCCGCGCAGCACGCGGAGCGCTCGCTCCAGCTGCGCGCCCCCGCGTACGCCCGCAGCCGGCTGTTCTGCCGGGTGGTGCTGGCGTCCGCCCGGCTCGGGCTCGGTGAGCTCGAACAGGCCTGCCGGCTCGGCGCGGAGGCCGCACAGCAGGCCGCGGAGATGAGGTCGGTGCGTGCCACGGAGTACGTACGGGACTTCGAGCGGCGGCTCGAACCGTTCCGGGACGCCGCCGCCGTACGCGGATACCGCGAGCGGGTCGCCGCACTCGGGTGAGGCCGGGCCGGCAGCGGTGCGCCGGGCGGCCCCTACGCCGCCTCCGGGAGCGCGGCGGCGCTTCCGTACCCGGGCCGCACGCCCAGGTCGGTGAGGATCGCCCCGGCGGCGCGGCGGGCCGAGTTCAGGGCTCCCGGGACCGTGCTCGTATCGCGGTGGTCGCCGCACACGTAGAGTCCCGCGACCAGCCGGACCGGACGGTGCGGGTCGTGCGGAACCTCCATCGCGGGCACCGCCTCCGGGTCGTGGTGGACGGCCAGCAGCCCCCAGTCGTCCGTTGGAGTGCCGTGGAGCACGGCGAGGTGGGCGCGGACGGCGCGGTCCAGATCGGGCGGCGGGGTGCCGAGCACCGTCGAGCTGACCAGGGTCCGGCCGTGCGGTGCGCGCGCCGGGTCGACCTCGCTCATCACCGCGGTGTGCGCGACAGGGCCCGAACGGTCGGCGTCCAGCACCAGCGACGCCCCGGTCGGAGGGGCGGCGGGTGCGGTGTGGTGGAGCACCGTCACCGGGTGGAAGGACGGTACCCGCAGACCGGGCAGCAACTCGGCGGCGGCGCCCGCCCCGGTGGCCAGCAGCAGCGCGCGGCAGCCCAGTTCGCCGTGCTCCTTGGTGCGTACCGAGGTGATGTCGGCGGCCGTCACGTGCACCCCCGTCCGTACGGTGCCGGGGGGCAGCGCCGCCGCCAGCAGTTCGGGCAGCGTCCCGGAACCTCCCGACGGCACACAGAGCCTGCCGCTCGCATAGCCGCGCAGGGCGAGATCGGCGCACCGGCTGGACGTGGTGAGTTCGGGGTCGCTGAGCAGCGCGGTGAGCAGCGGCCGGACGAAGCCGTTGAGCGTTCGGGAGGACAGGCCACGGCCGGACAGGGCTTCCAGCGCGGTCCGTTCGGGCCGGGCCAGTACACGCGCCCGTGGTGTGGCGGCGAGGCGGGACAGTGCCGCGCCCAGCCTGGCGTGGTCGATCGCGCCGCCCATCGCCCCGGTCAGGGTGGTGCTGAGCGGCGCTCTGGGGGCGCTTGCGAGGGCGCGCGCCGCCTTGAGCGCACCGCGGGCGTTGCGCGCGCCCCGGGCGCCCCTGACCTCGCCGGTCCGGTAGCGGCGGCCGCCGCTGTGGACGAGCACGCCGGGAGCGAAGTTCCGCAGGACGAGTCCGTCGAGCCCGGGTGCCGCGCGCAGCTCCGGGTACGAGGTGTTGAGGAGTGGGCCGATGCGGTCGAGCCGGAAGCCGTCCACCTCCTCCGTCATCATCCGGCCGCCGACCCGGGGGCCGGCCTCCAGGACGCTGACGCTGACTCCCGCGCTGGTCAGCTGGTGGGCCGCTGACAGACCGGCGATCCCGGCCCCGATGATGACGACGTCCGCGTGGTGTGCCGTGCTGAGCACGTGCCCTCCCCGAGTCGGCGCAATTGGTGGGAGGCTCTTGCCCTCAACAGACCACCGGAATGCGCGAGTTCGCCATGAGGCTAGGAGTGCGGCCGGATATCGGCGCAGTCGCGCGGACCGGGGCACCGGTGCACGGGGTCGCACACCCGTCTGAATGTGCCGACGGGTGGTCTCCCCGGCCCGTCCGACGAGGATCAGGGGCGGCCGGCCGGAGCGGGCGGGAACAGCGCGCCGGAGCGGACCGGATCAGCGCAGTGCGGCGCGGATGGCGGCGTCGATCCCGGGGAAGGCGAACGTGAATCCCGAGTCCATCAGCCGTCCCGGCAGCACCCGCTGACTGCCCAGCACATCCCCGGCGAAGTCGCCCAGCGCGATCCGAAGCGCCGGAGCGGGCGCGGTGAAGAGGGTGGGCCGGTGCAGCACCCGGCCCATCGCCGCCGTCACCTCGCCGTTGGTCACGGGGTCGGGGCCGGTCAGATTCACCGGCCCGGAAAGCTCCGGGGTGTCGAGGATGTGCCGCAGGGCCGCGATGTGGTCGTGCAGCGCGATGAAGCTCCAGTACTGCCGCCCGTTGCCCAGTCGCCCGCCGAGCCCCGCCCGGAAGAGCGGGAAGAGCCGGCCCCAGGCCCCGCCCTGCCGGGCGACGACCAGTCCGGTGCGGGCGTGCACGGTCCGGATCCCGGCCTCCTCCGCGGCGGCGGTCGCCTCCTCCCACTCCACGCACACCGACGGCAGGAAACCCTCGCCGGGCGGAGCGCCCTCGTCGACGGCCCGGTCCCCGGTGTCGCCGTAGTAGCCGATCGCGGACCCGGCCAGCAGCACCTTCGGAGGAGTGTCGAGCGAGGCGACGGCCTCCGCGACCGCGGCGGTGCCGAGCACCCGGCTCTCCCGGATCTCCCGCTTGTACGCCTCGGTCCAGCGGTGGTCGCCCACCCCGGCCCCGGCGAGATGGACTACGGCGTCGCAGCCCACGAGACCGGCCACGTCGACGTAACTCCGCTTCGGGTCCCACTCCACCTCGTCGCCGGACCTGGCCGGGTGCCGGACCAACCGGACCACCTCGTGCCCGTCGGTCCGCAGCGAGCGGACCAGGGCCGCTCCGATGAGTCCGGTCGATCCGCTGATGGCAATACGGGAGTGCGGCATGGGTCCATCCTGCCGCACGGAACGGGCCGCGGGCGGCGTGGCACAGTGGCGCGCATGTCCGAGACCCATACGCATCCGGCCCACTCCCTCCGTCCCTCGGCCCTCTCCGACGGGACCGCGCTCGGCGAGCTCGACCGTGCCACCTGGTCGACACTGCACGCCGTGCAGCCGAGGCCGCAGCCGCCGTACCCGCCCTTCTTCGACGACAGGCACCGGCCGGAGGACTTCCTGGTGGCCGAGGCGACGGACCGGGCCGGGGAGCCGTCGCTCGCCGGGTACATCAGGCTGGTCCCCCCGACCCCGCTGGCCTGCAACGCGCACGTACGCCAGATACAGGGCCTGGCCGTGGCCGACTGGGCCAGGGGCCGGGGGATCGCCCGGGACCTGCTGCGGGCCGCGATGACCGTGGCCCGGAGCCAGGGGGCGAACCGGATGACGCTGCGGGTGCTCGGACACAACGAGCCCGCGCGAGCCCTGTACGCGTCGGAGGGGTTCGCCGTCGAGGGGGTGCTGCCCGGCGAGTTCTTCCTCGGCGGGCGTTACGTGGACGATGTGCTGATGGGGCGCCCGCTCGCCCCCTGAACCGGGTGACGGAGGAACGGTGTCGCTCGGACGCTGCCGCTCAGACGCTGCCGAACCGCTCCTGGAGCGACGGGAAGCGTTCGGCCAGGGCCGCGTCGTCCTCGAGGCTGAAAGCGGTGCCCTCGGGCTCGGCCGGCTGGGGCGGCAGTCCGAGGTCCGGCGCGACCACCCCGGTGAGCTGCTCGTACGCCTCGTCGGCGGCGTAGCCCAGTTCCTCCGCGTCCCCGTCCAGCTCGTCGTCGAAGTCGTCGAGCAGCTCGGCGAGGCTGTCGGGGTCGTGCACGGCACCCTCGAAGACCTCCCGGCCCTGGCCGATCAGCCAGCAGCGGAAGTAGTCGAAGGCGTCGTCGCTCGCGCCACCGAGCAGCAGGGCGGCTGCGCCCCACAGATCCCAGCGGTAGGCACGGTTGTAGCGGGCCTCGAAGTGCCGGGCGAAGTCCAGCACGGAATCCGGATCGAGCTGCACCAGCCGTTCGACGAGCAGGTCCGCGTGGTCCTCGGGGTCGCCGTCGGCGGCCTCGCGGGTGCTGTCGATGAGCTCCCAGAAATCCGTCTCGTCCATCACGGGTCCAGCATCTGCCCTGGCGGCGGGCGATGCACGCGGAGACACCGAAATGAAGCCTTACAGGTGCCGCCGATAGAGCTCGTGCAGACGTTCGGCGGCGCAGGCGAAGCGGGTTCGCAGTGCGGCCGGTTCCAGGACCTCCAACTCCGGCCCCAGGGAGAGCAGCTGGCTGTACGCCACGTCCAGGGACTCGACCGGCAGAGTGACCGTGACCCATCCGTCGGCCCCGGGCGGTCCCGCCGCGTCCAGGGCGTCCCGGGCGGCGACCCGGTCCACGGTGTGCGGCAGCCGGGCGGCCGCCGCGGGGGAGAGGCGCAGCGTCACCTCGGCACGCAGGATCGACCGGGCGAACTGCGCCGCGCGCTCCTGCCAGAAACCGGGCAGGTCGAAGCTCTCGTCCCGGACGAACCGGGTGTCCGTCACGGTGACGGCCGTGAACCGGTCGATCCTGTAGACCCGGAAGCCGTCCCCCGCGCGGGCGCACAGGTACCAGACCCCGGCCTTCAGGACGAGGCCGTACGGGGCCAGCTCCCGTTCCGCGCCGCTCTCGTGGCCTGCCCGGCGGTAGCGGGCCAGTACCGTCCGGTCGTCCCGGACGGCCTCGGCGACGACGGGCAGCAGTTCGGGGGTGGCCGGTTCCTGGTACCAGCCGGGCGCGTCCAGGTGGAACCGCTGGGCGACGCCGGCCGAGGCGTCCCGCAGGGAGGGGAGGAGGGCCGCCGACACCTTCAGCCGGGCGGCGGACGCGGCGTCCTCCAGGCCCATCTCGCGCAGGGCGGCGGGCAGGCCGGAGAGGAAGAGCGCCTCGGCCTCGTCGCGGGCGAGACCGGTGAGCCGTGTGCGGTACCCGCCGATGAGCCGGTACCCGCCCGCCCGTCCCCGCTCCGCGTAGACCGGGACGCCGGCCTCCGAGAGCGCCTGGGCGTCCCGGGTGACGGTCCGCTCCGACACGCCCAGCTCCTGGGCGAGCTCGGTGGCGGTCATGGTGGGGCGGGACTGAAGGAGCAGCACCATTCTGATGAGCCGGGCAGCACGCATGCGGCCATTGTGTCCGCGGTGGTGGCCCCGGCCGCCGGCCGGGCTCGGAGAAAGAGTGCGATCGGGCCGGAAGAGCAGGCCCGATCACGCGACCGAGGCCGAAAGCCCGTGCCGGAGCCGGGGGCGCGCACGCGGAGGACGGGGCACGGGGGTGGGCCCGCGCCCCGTCCTCCGGGCTGTCAGAGCCCGTACCGCTCGCGGGCCTCCTTGACCGCGGACGCAGGCACCTCGCCGCGACGGGCCAGCTGGGCCAGCGCCGCGACCGTGACCGACTGCGCGTCCACGCCGAAGTGGCGCCGGGCGGCCTCGCGGGTGTCGGAGAGGCCGAAGCCGTCCGTACCGAGCGAGGACCAGTCCTGCTCCACCCACTGACTGATCTGGTCCGGCACCGCGCGCATCCAGTCGCTGACCGCGAGGACCGGACCCGGTGCGCCCTCCAGCGCCTGGGTCACGTACGGCACCCGCTGCTCACCGCGGAGCAGCGCCTCGTCGCACTCCAGCGCGTCCCGGCGCAGCTCGCCCCACGAGGTCGCGGACCAGACGTCGGCCGTGACACCCCAGTCCGCGGCCAGCAGCTCCTGGGCCTTGAGGGCCCAGTGGATGGCCGTACCGGACGCCATCAGCTGAAGGCGGGGAGCGTCCGCCTTCGCGGGCGTGCCCTCCTTGAAGCGGTAGAGGCCCTTGACGATGCCCTCCTCGACGCCTTCCGGCATCGCGGGCTGCGGTTTCGGCTCGTTGTAGACCGTCAGGTAGTAGAAGACGTTCTCGGCGTCGGGGCCGTACATCCGCCGCAGACCGTCCTGGACGATGACCGCGATCTCGTACGCGAACGCCGGGTCGTAGTTGAGCGACGCCGGGTTCGTGGACGCGATCAGGTGCGAGTGGCCGTCCGCGTGCTGGAGGCCCTCACCCGTCAGCGTCGTACGGCCCGCCGTGGCGCCGACCACGAAGCCGCGGCCGAGCTGGTCGCCCAGCTGCCAGAACTGGTCGCCCGTGCGCTGCCAGCCGAACATCGAGTAGAAGATGTAGAACGGGATCATCGGCTCGCCGTGCGTCGCGTACGACGTGGACGCGGCGATGAAGTCGGCCATCGCGCCGGCCTCGGTGATGCCCTCGTTGAGGACCTGGCCGTCCTTGGCTTCCTTGTAGTACATCAGCTGGTCGCGGTCGACCGGGTCGTACGTCTGGCCCAGCGGCGAGTAGATGCCGGCCGACGGGAACAGCGCCTCCATGCCGAAGGTGCGGGCCTCGTCGGGGACGATCGGAACCCAGCGCTTGCCGGTCTCCTTGTCCCGCATCAGGTCCTTGGCCAGCCGCACGAACGCCATCGTGGTGGCCAGCTCCTGCTTGCCGGAGCCCTTCTTCAGCGCGCTGAACGCACGCTCCTCGGGCTGCGGCAGCGCCACCGCGTGCACCCGGCGGGCCGGGGCGGGGCCGCCGAGTGCGGCACGGCGCTCCTGGAGGTAGCGGACCTCGGGCGAGTCGGCGCCCGGGTGGCCGTAGGGCACCAGGCCCTCGTCCAGCTTCGCGTCCGGGATCGGCAGGTCCAGCAGATCGCGCATGGCGCGGAACTGCTTGCCGTCCAGCTTCTTCATCTGGTGGTTGGCGTTGCGCGACTCGAAGCCCGGGCCGAGCGTGTAGCCCTTCACCGTCTGCGCCAGGATCACCGTCGGCGCACCCTTGTGCTCCAGGGCAGCCCTGTACGCCGCGTACACCTTGCGGGCCTCGTGGCCACCGCGAGAGGTGTGGAAACACTCGGCGATCTTCGCGTCGGTGAGCAGCTTCGCCAGCTCGGCGAGCGCGGGCTCGGCGCCGAAGAAGTGCTCACGGATGTAGGCGACGTCGCGGGTGGCGTACGTCTGGAACTGCGCGTCCGGGACCTCCCGGAGCCGACGGACCAGCGCACCCGTGGTGTCCAGCTGGAACAGCTCGTCCCACGCGTTGCCCCAGAGCGTCTTGACGACGTTCCAGCCGGCGCCGCGGAAGGCGCCCTCCAGCTCCTGGACCACGCGGAAGTTGGCGCGGACCGGACCGTCGAGGCGCTGCAGGTTGCAGTTGATGACGAAGGTCAGGTTGTCGAGCTGCTCACGGGCCGCGAGGGCGAGGGCCGCCGTCGACTCGGGCTCGTCCATCTCGCCGTCGCCCAGGAAGGCCCAGACGTGCGAGTTCGACGTGTCCTTGATGTTGCGGTTGCTCAGATAACGGTTGAAGCGCGCCTGGTAGACGGCCGAGAGCGGGCCGAGACCCATCGACACGGTGGGGAACTCCCACAGCCAGGGCAGCCGCCGCGGGTGCGGGTAGGAGGGCAGACCGTCGCCGCCCGCCTCCTGGCGGAAGTTGTCGAGCTGCTGCTCGCTGAGCCGGCCGTCGAGGAAGGCGCGGGCGTAGATGCCGGGGGAGGCATGGCCCTGTATGTAGAGCTGGTCCCCGGAGCCGTCCCCCTCCTTGCCGCGGAAGAAGTGGTTGAAGCCGGTCTCGTACAGCCAGGCCGCCGAGGCGAAGGTGGCGATGTGGCCACCGACCCCGAACCGGGAGCCACGGGTGACCATCGCGGCCGCGTTCCAGCGGTTCCACGCGGTGATCTTCGACTCCATCTCCAGGTCACCGTCGAAGGCGGGCTCCGCGGCGGTCGGGATGGAGTTGACGTAATCGGTCTCCAGCAGTTTGGGCAGCGCGAGACCGGCGCCCTCGGCGTGCTGGAGCGAGCGGCGCATCAGGTATGCGGCGCGGTGCGGGCCTGCGGCCTTGGTGACGGCATCCAGGGAGGCCGCCCATTCGGCGGTCTCCTCGGGGTCGCGGTCCGGGAGCTGGTCGAGCTCGCTCGGAAGCTTTCCTACGGGGTCGGTCATGATCGCCGCCTTCCGGTGAGGAGGGGGGTGGAGAAAGTCCCTGACTGGCAGGACAGGGCGATGGGGCCGGTGGGCCCGCGGATGAACTCTAAGTCGCCGATCGATGATCGATCAAAGGATGAAAGGCAAAACTTCTTGATATGGAGAAAGTGGCATGGCGTGCCGCAGAACGGGGCACGCAGTGACGGGACATTCTTGAACAAAAGGGGTGCGCATCGGTGCAGGTGAGCACCCCTCGCGTCACATGCGCACCGCCGGTGTCAGGCGCGCGGTGCGCAGCCCAGCACATGCGCCTTGACCAGCACACCGATGTCCGGGTCCTTGCGTAGGAACGCCTCGATGAGCGCCTCGTGCTCCTCGGCGTACGACTTCTGCACCGTGCCGAGCCAGCGGATCGAGAGCGCCGTGAAGACCTCGATGCCGAGCCCCTCCCAGGTGTGCAGCAGCACGGCGTTGCCTGCCGCCCGGACCAGCTCGCGGTGGAAACCGACCGTGTGGCGCACCTGGGCCTCGCCGTCGGCCAGCCGGTCGGCCTCGTACAGAGCCGTCACGTGTGGTGCGAGCAGTGAGCAGTCCTCGCCGAGTCCGGGGGCCGCCAGCTCCGCCGCGATCTGCTCCAAACCGGCACGTACCGGATAGCTCTCCTCCAGGTCGGCCGCGGTGAGATTGCGGACCCGGACGCCCTTGTTGGGCGCCGACTCGATCAGCCGGAGCGTCTCCAGCTCCCGCAGCGCCTCGCGCACCGGCGTCTGGCTGACCTCCAGCTCGGTGGCGATCCGGCGCTCCACGATCCGCTCGCCCGGCTTCCAGCGCCCGCTGACGATCCCGTCCACGATGTGCTCGCGGATCTGCTCGCGCAGCGAGTGGACGACGGGCGGGGTCATGTCGGGCTCCTTCGGGGCAAACCGGTGCTGCCTGCACCCACCCCCGCTGCCGGGGGCGACCGGTGGTGTCTAGACAATACGGCGGCGCCCCCGCCCGGGAGTGTTCCGGACGGGGGCGCCGCTGGTGAGGCTGGTTACAACCGCGGTGCTCAGAGGCCGAGCTCGACCTCGAACTCACCGGCCTCGAGGATCGCCTTGACCGCGGTCAGGTAACGGGCGGCGTCCGCGCCGTCCACCAGACGGTGGTCGTAGGAGAGCGCGAGGTACGTCATGTCGCGGACACCGATGACGGTGCCCTCCTCGGTCTCGATGACAGCCGGGCGCTTGACGGTGGCGCCGATGCCCAGGATGGCTGCCTGGTTCGGCGGCACGATCACGGTGTCGAACAGCGCACCGCGCGAGCCGGTGTTGCTGATGGTGAAGGTGGCACCGGACATGTCGTCCGGCGTCAGGCCGCCACCGCGGGCCTTGCCGGCCAGCTCGGCGGTCTTCTTCGAGATACCGGCGATGTTGAGGTCGCCCGCACCCTTGATGACCGGGGTCATCAGACCCTTCTCGGCGTCCACGGCGATGCCGATGTTCTCCGAGTCGAAGTACGTGATCGTGCCTTCGTCCTCGTTGATCCGGGCGTTGACGACCGGGTGGGCCTTCAGCGCCTGGGCGGCGGCCTTGACGTAGAACGGCATCGGGGAGAGCTTGACGCCCTCACGGGCCGCGAAGGCGTCCTTCGCCTTGTTGCGCAGCTTCATCAGCTTGGTGACGTCGACCTCGACGACCGTGGTCAGCTGAGCCTGCGAGTGCAGCGCCTTCATCATGTTCTCGCCGATGACCTTGCGCATGCGGGTCATCTTGACCGTCTGACCGCGCAGCGGGGACGCCTCCAGCTTCGGCGCCTTGGAGGCGGCCGGAGCGGCGGCGGGTGCCGGAGCAGCGGCGGCGGCCTTGGCGGCCTCCGCGGCGGCGACGACGTCCTGCTTGCGGATACGGCCACCGACGCCGGTGCCCTTGACCGCGCCCAGGTCGACGCCGTTCTCGGCGGCGAGCTTGCGGACGAGCGGCGTGACGTAGGCGCCGTCGTCACCGGAGGTCGCGGCCGGAGCGGCCGGAGCGGCCGGAGCCGCCGGGGTGACCGGAGCCGGAGCAGCGGCGGCGGGCGCCGGAGCGGCCGGGGCCGGAGCGGCGGCCGGTGCGGCGGGAGCCGCCGGAGCCGGAGCGGGGGCGGCGGGTGCCGGGGCGGGGGCGGCCGGAGCGGGCGCCGGAGCCGCGGGGGCCGGGGCGGCGGCCGGAGCCGGAGCGGCGGCAGCCGGAGCAGCGGCCGGGGCGGCACCGGGAGCACCGATGACGGCGAGCTTGGCGCCGACCTCGGCGGTCTCGTCCTCACCGACGACGATCTCCAGCAGCACACCGGCAACCGGGGCCGGGATCTCGGTGTCGACCTTGTCCGTGGAGACCTCGAGCAGGGGCTCGTCCTCCGCGACCTCCTCGCCGACCTCCTTCAGCCAGCGGGTGACGGTGCCCTCGGTGACGCTCTCGCCGAGCGCCGGAAGGGTGACGTCGGTGCCGGAGGCACCACCGGCGGGGGCGGCCGGGGCTTCGGCGGGGGCCTCGGGGGCCGGAGCCTCCGCGGGGGCCTCGGCGGCCGGTGCCGGGGCGGCCTCCGGCTCGGCGGCCGGTGCGGCCTCGGCCGCCGGGGCGCCCGAACCGTCGTCGATGACGGCCAGCTCGGCGCCGACCTCGACGGTCTCGTCCTCGGCGACCTTGATGGAGGTCAGGGTGCCGGAGGCGGGGGCCGGAATCTCGGTGTCGACCTTGTCGGTCGATACCTCGAGCAACGGCTCGTCGGCCTCGACGCGCTCGCCCTCGGCCTTCAGCCAACGGGTGACAGTGCCCTCGGTGACGCTCTCGCCGAGCGCCGGAAGGGTTACGGAAACCGACATGGTTTCAGTTGCTCCTTACGAATGTGCGGAAGTAGGTCGGTCGTCGCGCCCGGTCGACTGATCAGTCGTGGGAGTGCAGAGGCTTGCCGGCGAGGGCCAGGTGCGCCTCGCCCATCGCCTCGTTCTGCGTCGGGTGGGCGTGGATGAGCTGCGCGACCTCGGCCGGCAGCGCCTCCCAGTTGTAGATCAGCTGGGCTTCGCCGACCTGCTCGCCCATACGGTCGCCGACCATGTGGACGCCGACCACGGCACCGTCCTTGACCTGGACGAGCTTGATCTCGCCCGCGGTCTTGAGGATCTTGCTCTTGCCGTTGCCCGCCAGGCTGTACTTGAGGGCGACGACCTTGTCCGCGCCGTAGAGCTCCTTGGCCTTGGCCTCGGTGATGCCCACGGAGGCGACCTCGGGGTGGCAGTACGTCACCTTCGGGACACCGTCGTAGTCGATCGGGACGGTCTTCAGACCGGCCAGCCGCTCCGCCACGAGGATGCCCTCGGCGAAGCCGACGTGCGCGAGCTGGAGCGTCGGGACCAGGTCGCCCACGGCCGAGACGGTCGGGACGTTGGTCTGCATGTACTCGTCGACGAGGACGTAGCCGCGGTCCAGCGCGACACCGGCCTCCTCGTAGCCGAGGCCCTGCGAGACGGGGCCGCGGCCGATGGCGACCAGCAGCACCTCGGCCTCGAAGGTCTTGCCGTCGGCGAGGGTCACCCGGACGCCGTCCTGGGTGTACTCGACGCCCTGGAAGAACGTGCCGAGGTTGAACTTGATGCCGCGCTTGCGGAACGCGCGCTCAAGAAGCTTCGAGCTGTTCTCGTCCTCGACCGGGACGAGGTGCTTGAGGCCCTCGACGATGGTCACGTCGGTGCCGAAGGACTTCCACGCCGAGGCGAACTCGACGCCGATGACGCCGCCGCCCAGCACGATCGCGGACTTCGGGACCCGGTCCAGCTTCAGCGCGTGGTCCGAGGAGATGACGCGGTTGCCGTCGATCTCCAGGCCCGGCAGCGACTTCGGCACGGAGCCGGTCGCCAGGAGCACGTGGCGCCCCTGGATGCGCTGGCCGTTCACGTCCACCGAGGTGGGCGAGGAGAGCCGGCCCTCACCCTCGATGTAGTGCACCTTGCGGGAGGCGATGAGACCCTGCAGACCCTTGTACAGGCCCGAGATCACGTCGTCCTTGTACTTGTGGACGGCCTCCATGTCGATGCCCTCGAAGGTGGCCTTGACACCGAACTGGTCGGCCTCGCGCGCCTGGTCGGCGATCTCACCGGCGTGCAGCAGGGCCTTCGTGGGGATACAGCCGTTGTGCAGGCAGGTGCCGCCGACCTTGCCCTTCTCGATCAGAGCGACGTCCAGGCCCAGCTGCGCTCCGCGCAGGGCCGCGGCATAACCACCGCTACCACCGCCGAGGATCACTAGGTCGAAAACGGTGCTGGCGTCGTTCGCCACGTCACGTCCTCCATGCATGTGCGCCGTACGCCGGGCCCCGTCATCGGGGTGTGACCGGCCGGTCGGCTGGTGTTCGGCCGCTTTTGTCATTCGGCCCTGTGGTGGGGGCCCTGTCCTGCCGAGAACCCATCTTCGCACTTGTTGACGGTGGGCGGGACGCGGGGGCCCGGGTCTGAGACGGATGGTCGTCCTTCTCAGGGGGTTACCACCGCGTAGGGGCGAGCCGATTTCGTCGAGAGCGAAACCCGTCCCGGACCCCGGCAGCGGTGGCGTGGGTGCAACACGGACGGCCCCGGACGTATGCCCGGGGCCGTCCGTCAGTCGCGCCTCAGCCGAGGTCTCCGGCCGCGGTGCGCTCCGCCAGCTTCACCAGGGTGCGGACCGCGGATCCGGTGCCGCCCTTCGGCGTGTAGCCGTACGGTGCGCCCTCGTGGAAGGCCGGGCCCGCGATGTCCAGGTGCGCCCAGGCGATGCCCTCGCCCACGAACTCCTTCAGGAACAGACCCGCCACCAGGCCGCCACCCATCCGCTCGCCCATGTTGGCGATGTCGGCGGTCGGGGAGTCCATGCCCTTGCGCAGGTCGGCGGGGAGCGGCATCGGCCAGGAGGCCTCACCGACCTCGTCGGCGATCTCGTGGATCGAGGTGCGGAAGGCGTCGTCGTTCGCCATGATGCCGAAGGTGCGGTTGCCCAGCGCCAGCACCATCGCGCCGGTCAGGGTCGCCACGTCGACGATCGCGTCCGGCTTCTCCTCGGAGGCACGGGTCAGCGCGTCGGCCAGGACGAGCCGGCCCTCGGCGTCCGTGTTGAGGACCTCGACGGTCTTGCCGCTGTACATGTTCAGTACGTCACCGGGGCGGGTGGCGTTGCCCGAGGGCATGTTCTCGGCGAGGGCCAGCCAGCCGGTGACGTTGACGCGCAGGCCCAGACGGGCGGCCGTGACGACGGCGGCGAACACGGCGGCCGCGCCGCTCATGTCGCACTTCATCGTCTCGTTGTGGCCGGCCGGCTTCAGCGAGATGCCGCCCGAGTCGTAGGTGATGCCCTTGCCCACGAGGGCCAGGGTCTTCTCCGCCTTGGGGTGCGTGTAGGCGAGCTTCACCAGACGCGGACCGTGGGTCGCGCCCTGGCCGACGCCGACCAGGCCGCCGTAGCCGCCCTTGACGAGCGCCTTCTCGTCGAGCACCTGCACCTTGATGCCGTGCTCCTTGCCGGCGGCCGAGGCCACGGCGGCGAAGGACTCGGGGTACAGGTCGTTCGGCGGGGTGTTGATCAGGTCGCGGGCGCGGTTGATCTCCTCGACCAGCGCGACGGCACGCTCGGCGCCGGCCTTGAACGCCTTGTCGCGGGGCTTGGCGCCGAGCACGGCCACCTCGGCCAGCGGCAGCTTGGCGCCGGACCGGTCACCCTTGGGCGCCAGCTTGTTCTCGCCGCGCTGGTAGGCGGTGAAGGCGTACGCGCCGAGCAGCGCGCCCTCGGCGATGGCCTCGGCGTCCTCGACGGAGCCGATGGGCAGCGCGAAGCCGGCCTTCTTCGAGCCGGTGAGCGAGCGGGCGGCGGAACCCGCGGCCCGGCGCAGCGCCTCGGCGTCGTACGAGCCGCCCTTCTCCGGGACCGGGCCGAGGCCGACCGCGATGACGACCGGGACCTTCAGGCCGTCGGGCGCGGGGAGCTTGGTCAGTTCGCCCTCGGCACCGGAGGCGCCCAGGGTCTCCAGGACGCCGGCGAGCTTTCCGCCGAAGGCCTTGTCCACGGCCTCGGCGCCCGGTGCGAGGACCAGGGCCCCGGACTTGGCTGCGCCCTTGGCGACGCCTACGACAAGTGCGTCGGCGCGCAGCGTCGCCGCACCGGAGGTGCTGAGAGTGAGAGCAGTCACGGTGGTGAAATCTCGCTTCCGTAGAGTTCTTTGTCGGTCGAGGGGTGGGCCGACCGTGCCCGGCGCATCGTAGACGCCGCCGCAATGTGCCGGGAATGAGCCTACGCGCGCCCTTGCCGCCGGATCACGGCGGCGGGCCGTCAGCACCTTCCGGCACCCGTACGGTTGTCATGCCGGGATGATCTTCCCGGGAGAACGGGCCGCGACCGCAACGATGTTGGCGACGGCGCGGCGAACAGGGGGAACGATGCTCGACCGGGTGGCCACGCGTGTGACCGGACGGCCCCTCGTGCTGTCCGTCACGCTGCTGGTTGTGCTGATTCTGCTGGCGGGCTGCACCTCGGCGCCGGAACCCGCCCCGGCCGCCCGGCCCGCCGCGGGGCGCTGGCAGCCGGAGCCGGGCACCGACTGGCAGTGGCAGCTCTCGGGCCGGCTGGACCCCACGGTGGACGCCCCGGTCTACGACATCGACGGCTTCGACCGCGGTGCGGCGGAGGTGGCCGCCCTCCACCGCAAGGGGCGCAAGGTCATCTGCTACCTCTCCACCGGCGCCTGGGAGGAGTTCCGGCCGGACGCGGACGACTTCCCGGCGGCGGTCCTCGGGAAGAGCAACGGCTGGGCGGGGGAGCGCTGGCTCGACATCCGCCGCACCGACGTCCTGGCGCCGCTGATGGAGGACCGGATCGCCATGTGCGCCAAGAAGGGCTTCGACGCGGTGGAGCCCGACAACATGGACGGCTACCGCAACCGGACCGGCTTCCCGCTGACCGCCGCCCACCAGCTGCGCTACAACCGGCTCATCGCCGCCGCGGCCCACCGCCACGGACTCGCCGTCGGCCTGAAGAACGACCTCCCGCAGATCCCGCAGCTGGTGGGGGACTTCGACTTCGCGGTCAACGAGCAGTGTGCCCAGTACGAGGAGTGCGAGGAGCTCAGCCCGTTCGTGAAGGCGGGCAAGGCGGTGTTCCACGTGGAGTACGAGCTGCCCGTGACACGGTTCTGCGCACAGTCCGGGCGGCTGGGGCTGAGCTCCCTCCTCAAGAAGTACGAGCTCGGCGCCTGGCGCAAGCAGTGCCCGGCGGCCGGAGCCTGACCGGGCGGCTGACCGGCGGCCGCCGGTCAGCCGAGTGTCAGCCCCACCAGGGTCACGGTCGCCGCCGTCTCCGCCAGCGCCCCGAACACATCGCCGGTCACCCCGCCGAAGCGCCGCACACAGTGGCGCAGGAGCAGCTGGGCCACCACCAGGGCGGCTGACGCGGCCAGGGCGTGACTCAGGGCCCCGTAACCGCCCAGCAGCGCTCCGGCGCCCGCGCAGGCCGCCACCGTCACGAGCGCGACCGCCACCGCGGCCGGGACCGGGACCGTGCCCGCCACCGCGGCGCCGAGCCCCTCCGGGCGCGCCGCCGGGACCCCGGCCCGGGAGGCCAGCGTGAGGGCGAGCCGGGCGACGACGGCGGCGGTGACGGTCGCCACCGCGCCCCGTGCCCAGCTCTGCCCGTACAGCTCCTGAAGGGCCGCCACCTGTGCCAGCAGCACGAGGAGCAGGGTGATCACACCGAATGGCCCAATGTCCGACTGCTTCATGATCCGCAGCGCGTCCTCGGCCGGCTTCCCGCTGCCGAGGCCGTCGGCGGTGTCCGCGAGACCGTCGAGATGCAGCCCCCTGGTCAGGGCCGCCGGAACCGCGGTGGATACGACGGCGGCGAGCAGCGGCCCCGAGCCGAGCAGCGGCAACAGGCTGCCGGGTACCGCCGCCAGGACCCCCACGGCCAGCCCGGCCGACGGGGCCCACAGCATCCCGGCCCGCGCCGCCTCGCGGTCCCAGCGGGTGACGCGGACGGGGATCACGGTGAGGGTGCCGAAGGCGAAACGTATGCCGTGGCTGTTGAGGGAGGTCACGGCGCGCAGGCTAATCGGTGGGCACGCCCGATAGATTGTCCGAAACGGATTGAAACGGGGCTGAATCGGTCAATCGGGAGTGGGTGGCATGGGTCACTGGTTCGACCGGAACATCGTCGAGCCGGGGAAACTGCCCCTGCTCCTGGCACTGGCCGCCTTCGTGCTGACGTTCGCGGTCACCCGGGTCATCACCCGGATGATCCGGGCGGGCAAGGGGCCGTTCCGGAACATCACGCCGGGCGGGGTCCACGTCCACCACGTGGTGCCGGGAGTGGTGCTGAGCGTGGTCGGTGGCTTCGGCGCGGTGGCCAGCGGGAAGCACGGCTTCACGGCTGCGGCCTGTGCGGTGGTGTTCGGCATCGGAGCGGGGCTGGTGCTGGACGAATTCGCCCTGATCCTGCACCTGGACGACGTGTACTGGAGCGAGCAGGGCCGCCAGAGCGTGGAGGTCGTGGTCCTCACGGCGGCCCTGGTGCTGCTGGTGCTCGGCGGGTTCTCGCCGCTCGGCGTCGACGATCTGAGCGACGATCAGCAGCAGGGCCGGCTGGGCGCCGTGCTGACCGTCGTCGTCAACTTCTGCTTCGTGCTGATCACCCTGTTCAAGGGCAAGGCGCGGATGGCGGTGGTCGGCACCCTGGTGCCGTTCGTCGCCCTCGTCGGGGCGGTCCGGCTGGCGCGGCCGGCCTCGATGTGGGCCAAGCGGTTCTACCGCAACCGGCACCGGGCCCGCTCCAGGTCGGTGCTGCGCGCCTACCACCACGACGTCCGCTGGGCCGGCCCGCGCCGCAGGTTTCAGGACTTGATCGGCGGCGCGCCCGACCGCGTCCCGGCCCGCACGCCCAAGCCCTGACGGCGGCGGCGCAGCCGGCGCCGGTCGTGCCGGGCCGCCAGCGCGCACAGCACGAGCGCGGCGGCGATGGCCGCCAGATGCTCCTTGCCCGCCAGATTGTCCTTGGCGGCCACCTCGGCCACCATCGCCACGATCACCAGCGTCCCGGTGAACCAGGCCCGGTACGCGTGGCACAGGCAGACGGCCAGGGCGACGACGGCGGCCGAGGGCCCGGTGTCGACCTCGAGGGCGTCGGACGCGGGCAGTCCGAGGAACCCGTCGGGGCCGAGCGCGACGCCGATCCGCGCGTACAGCGTCCCGGCCAGGGTCGCGGCGTACGCGATCAGCAGCGTCCGCCGCCGGCCCAGGCACATCTCGGCGATCCCGAACACCAGCAGCAGCTGCGCCAGCGCGCCCCACACCGGCAGGTCCGGCGCGGGGACGAACAGCGACAGCGGGGTACGCAGCAGAGCCACCCAGAGTGGATCCTCGGCCCGCACGGCGCCGAGGGTCCGTACCGCACCCGCGCCCCAGGACCGGTTCTGCACCACCTGTATCAGGGCCGTCAGACAGACGGCCGCCGACGTCATCGGGACGGCCCGCAGCCGGTCGCGTGCGAGCGCCGTCCGCACGGCCGTCCACAGCGGCCCCCACTCCCGGCGGGCCGCCCGGAGCAGGGCGCGCACCGGTCTCATCCACGCGGCCCGAGATGCGAGCGGTGCAGCCACTTGGGCAGACCGGGCGCCTCCAGGAACCCTTCGGCGCGTCCTGCCGCGATGCCGATGCGCAGCAGGTCGGAACTCTTCTCGAAGAGCAGGTAGCGCGGTTCCCAGATCGGCCGGTACTTGGCGTTGGCGCGGTAGAGCGACTCGATCTGCCACCAGCGCGAGAAGAAGCTGAGCAGCGAACGCCACAGCCTGAGCACCGGACCGGCGCCGAGCCGCGATCCACGCTCGAAGACCGAGCGGAACATCGCGAAGTTCAGCGAGACCTGGGTGATGCCGATCTTCTCGGCCTGTTGCAGGAGTTCGATGACCATGAACTCCATCAGGCCGTTCTCGGCGTCCCGGTCACGCCGCATCAGATCGAGCGAGAGGCCGTTCGGACCCCAGGGCACGAAGCTCAGCACGGCGCGCAGCTCGCCCGGTCCCTCGCCGTCGGCGGGGGGCGCGTCCCGGCATTCGAGCATCACGCACCGGCCGTCCGCCGGGTCGCCGAGCCGCCCGAGCGCCATCGAGAAACCGCGCTCGGTCTCCCCGTCGCGCCAGTCGTCGGCCCGTCGCACCAGTTCGGCCATCTCGGCCTCGGGGATGTCCTCGTGCCGGCGCACCGTCACGTCGTAACCGGCCCGCTTGACCCGGTTGTACGCCTGGCGGACGGTCCGCATCGCCCGTCCCTCCAGGGTGAACTCGGCGGTCTCCACGATCGCTTCGTCGCCGAGCTCCAGGGCGTCGAGCCCGTGCCGGGCGTAGACGTTGCCGCCCTCCTCGCTCACCCCCATCGCCGCCGGGGTCCAGCCGTGCTCGCGCGCCTCGGTCAGCCAGGGACCGATCGCCCCGGGCCATGCCTCCGGGTCGCCGATCGGATCGCCCGAGGCCAGCGAGACCCCGCCCACCACCCGGTAGGTGACGGCGGCCTTGGCGGTCGGCGACCAGATGACGCTCTTCTCGCGGCGCAGCGCGAAGTAGCCCAGCGAGTCCCGCTCGCCGTGCTTGTCGAGCAGGGTGCGCAGTGCCTCCTCGTCCTGCGGACTGATCGGGTCGACCGCCCGGCGGGAGCGGAACGCCGCGTACACGACGGCGATCAGCAGCAGTGTGGAGAGGATGTTGATGACGACGTTGACCCAGCCCGGAGACTGGATGCCGGGGAACCGGGAGTCGCTGGCGGCGACGGAGACCAGCCGCAGCGCGCCGTAGCGCCAGCGGTCCAGGAACGTCGAACGGTATTCGTCGTGCGCGGTGTTGGTGAGGGTGACCAGGGCGGCCGCGATCAGTGAGGTGGCCAGCAGTCCGACCACCGCCACCAGCGCGGCCAGCTTCGGATTGGACCGGTCGCCCTTCGCGTAGAACTCGCGCCTGCCGAGTACCAGTGCGAGGACGAAGGCGGCGGTCAGGGCCAGCGAGATCCAGTTCTGCGGGTACCGGCGGATCTCCGGGAAGCCGATCACCGCGGCGAAGAGCAGCAGTGTGAGCCCGCTCAGCACCATGTTGACGATCCACGCGGCCCGTTTGCGCCGCCGCATGGTGACGGCGAGGAACATCGCCACCACCCCGGAGGAGAATCCGGCGGTGAGGAGATAGGGCGTGAAGTAGTTCTCGGTGTTGTGCCGCCGCAGGTCCTGGCCGAAGGTGACCCAGACGGCGCTCAGGAAATTGATGAACGACACGACGCGCAGGTACCAGATGGCGAAGGCCGCGCCGCGTCGTGAGCGGACGGTGCTCTGTGCCTGGACGTCGTCTCGCCCGGATTCCTCGCTTGCCACGCTGACCTCTCCCATGAAAAGCGATCATATGGGGCATCGCACTTCATAAGGGGCTGCCTCACGGCCGGTGTCCGGCGGCCGCAGCCGGATCGGGCTGCCGCTCGTCAGTCGCCGGCCGGTCCGCCCCCGTCGGCCCCTTCGCCTACGGCCGTCTCCTCGCCGTCCTTCTCGTCGTCCTCGTCGGCGGCCGGTGCGCGCTCGGGCAGTTCCGCCGCCAGTGCGGCAGCGGCCTGTACGAACGGAAGTGCGAGCAATGCCCCGCTTCCTTCGCCGACGATGACGCCGTGGTCGAGCAGCGGGTTGAGCGCCATCCGGTCCAGCGCCTTCGCCTGTGCCGGTTCACCGCTCAGCTGGCCCGCCAGCCACCAGTCCGGCGCCCGGAACGCGGCCCGTTGGCCGACCAGCGCACAGGCCGCGGAGACCACCCCGTCCAGGATCACCGGAAGCCGGCGCACCGCACACTGGAGCAGGAAGCCGGTCATCGCGGCCAGATCCGGACCGCCCACCGTGGCCAGCAGCTCCAGCTGGTCGCCCAGGACCGGCCGGGCCCGGCGCAGCGCGTCGCGGACCGCCGCGCACTTGCGCATCCACGCCAGATCGTCGATGCCCGCACCGCCGCGCCCGGTGACCACCGAGGCGTCCGTGCCGCACAGCGCGGCGATCAGCGTGGCCGCCGCCGTCGTACCGCCGACACTCAGATCGCCCAGCACCACCAGGTCGGTGCCCGAGTCGGCCTCCTCGTCGGCGACGGCGATACCGAGACGTACCGCCCGCTCCGCCTCCTCGGCCGTCATCGCGTCCTCGATGTCGATCCGGCCGCTGCCGCGCCGCACCCGGGTCCGGACCACCTGCTCCGGAAGCAGCTCCGGGTCGCAGTCCAGACCGGCGTCGACGATCCGCACCGGCACGGAGAACCGGCGGGCCAGCACGGAGAGCGGCGTAGCCCCCTCCAGCGTGGCCCGCACCAGCTCGTGCGCGCTGCCGGCCGCACGGCCGGAGACGTCCAGCGCCGCCACCCCGTGATCACCGGCGAACAGCACCACCCGCGGCTGCTCGACCGGCCTGACGGGTACGGCCTGCTGGGCCGCCGAGAGCCACTCGCCCAGCTCGTCCAGACGGCCGAGAGCGCCCGGCGGCACGCGGAAGCGCTCCCGGCGCTCCTCGGCATCTCGCCGTACACCCCCGTCGGGGCGTTCGATCAGGTCGGAGAAGTCGTCCAGATTCACGGGGGTCTGCCTCGCGGGTCGATACGTCGTGTGGGCCGGGGAGCCCGCCGGCGGGCTCAGAGGGTGCCGGGTGGCCTGCGACCGGGCAACCTCTCTCCGGAACAGTACCTGCCGCGATTTTCGGCCCGGGCGGGTGCGCCGCTCAGCCGCCGAACCGCAGTTGGGTCATCGCGGGGGTCATCGTCCGCACCCCGGGAAGCAGATTCTGCACCCGGATCAGCTCACCCATCGCACCGCGCCCGCGCGGCAGGGGGAGCGCGCGCACCTCCGTGATCCCCGGATGCGCGCCGCGCAGCTTCTGCCGCTCGCCCGGGTCCATCGCCCAGCGCATCGGCGGAACCGTCATCCCGCCGACCTTCGAGGTGCCCGCCACCGTGCCCTTCGCGAGCCACCGGGACATCGAGTCCAGGACGAGCACCCCGCCCGGCAGCCGTTCGGCGCAGGCCGCGATGATCCTGCGTACCTCGGGGGGCCGCAGATACATCAGCAGCCCCTGCGCCGTGACGACCACACCCCGCCCCGACGGGTCCTCGACCGCGTCCAGCCAGGACAGATCGGTCACCGATCCGGCGATCGTCCGCAGCCGGCCGGACGGGGGCAGCAGCGTCCGGCGCAACGTGGCCACCTCGGGCAGCTCCACGCTCAGCCAGTTCAGCCGGCCGTTGTCGACCCGCCAGAACCCGGTCTCCAGACCATCACCGAGCGCCACCACGGTGGCCTCCGGACGGTCGGCGAGATACGCCTGCACGGCCAGGTCGAAGCAGCGCGACCGCAGCCCCTGCGCCTGCGAGTTGAACGCGTTGGGAAGGCCGAACCGCTCCTCGAACGGGTAGTCCAGATCCGCCAGCAACTGGAGCGCCATCGGGTCGTCCAGCACCGGATAGCGCCGGCCGGCCTCGTACGCCCGGTTGTACAACGTCCACAGCAGGGTCTCCGGAACCCCGTCCAGCATCGGCCGCACACGCGCCATCCGTCCGCTCCTCACTCCGTCCGCCGCCGGTCGGCCCGGCGACCGCTTCCCGGTCAGCCGCGCAACGTCAGCGACTGCCCGGCCACCACCAGCAGCACCTGCTCGCACTCACTCGCGACCGCGGCGTTGAGCCGGCCCAGCTCATCCCTGAACCGCCGCCCCGCGGCCGTCGCGGGCACGACGCCCGAGCCGGTCTCGTTGGTCACCGCGACGACCGTGCGACGCGTGCCCCGGAAGGCCGCCACGAGCTCCGCCGTCCGCTTGCGCAGCGTGCTCCGTCCGCCTCCTGCCCACGCGGCGTCGTCCCAGGCGTCCACCCGGTCCATCGCGTCCGTCAGCCAGAGCGAGAGACAGTCGATCAGCAGCGGAGGGCCGTCCGATGCCAGCAGCTCCGCCAGCTCGCAGGTCTCCTCGGTGCGCCAGGCGGCCGGCCTGCGCTCCCGGTGCAGCCCGATCCGGGCCGCCCAGTCCGCGTCGCCGTCCCGGCCGCCGCCGGTCGCCACGTACACGACCTCCGGATACGTCTCCAGCCGCCGCTCGGCCTCGACCGACTTCCCGGACCGCGCACCGCCGGTGACCAGGGTGCGCCGGGGCACCTCGGGGGCGGAGCGGTACCCGCCGACCGCCAGGGTCGTCCCGTCCGGCACGGCCCTCGCCCCGGCCGCGGCGAGCCTGCGGTCGAGCGCGGGGCCGGGTGGTGCGTCATGGTCCAGATGGACGGCGATCACCTCGGTGGCGGGCCCGACCGCATCGACGGCCCGCAGCCGGGCCACCGCGTCGGGCCGCCCCACGACGTCGCCGACCACCATGTCGTACGGTTCCGCCACCCGGTCGGCGAGACCGGCCGGGGCGCCGCCCGGCGGCAGGTAGAGCAGCCGCTCACCCTCCGGCGCCGTCACCTCGTACCCGGTCCCCGGCGCGTCCATCGGCACGGCCCGCACCCGGTGCCCGCTGATCAGCGTCAGCACCTGCCCGTCCGGCACCCGGCCCGCCGGGGGCAGCCCCGCGGGCAGTTCCACGGCCGGCCCGTCGTGCGGATGGGTGAGCAGTACCTGGCGTACGCCGGTGAGCGACCGGCCCGCGCGGGCGGCGGCGAACACGGCCCCGGGGGTGAGATCGAGCAGCAGCGCGTCGTCGATCAGCAGGGCGGTCGCGGCCCGGCTGCGCACCCCGCGGGCGGTGGCGCAGGCGGCGCAGGGACATTCGGGCCGCGGCAGCCCGTCGGGGGCTCCGGTGCCGAGCAGAGTCAGTTCCACGGTCCGATCCTCCCGCGTACCGGCACCGGGTGCGCGACGTGGGGGTACCGGGGTATGCAGAGGCCCTAGGCTGCGGACGGAACAAAGTGACCCAGGAGGCGGACATGGCGTGGACGTGGCGGTTCGAGAAGTCCGACGGTACGGAGACGGAGCCGGCCCTGCAGCCGGAGGAATTCACGACGCAGGGGGACGCGGAGTCCTGGATCGGTGAGTACTGGAAGGAACTCCTCGACGGCGGGGCGGAGCAGGTGACGCTCTTCGAGGACGCGACGAAGATCTACGGCCCGATGAGCCTCCAGGCCGAGCAGGCCGAGCCGGCGGACCAGCCGGAGCAGGCCGAGCAGAGCTGATCCGGACGGCCGCCGGGCGGACCCGAACGGGCCCGCCCGGCGGCCGCGCGGTTCCGGTGCTCAGATCTCGCCCAGCGTCACGTCGGCGGTCTTCTCCGCATCGCTGCGCAGATAGGTCACGGTGACCTTCTGGCCGGGCTTGTCCGAGGCCAGCGCCTCGGACAGAGACGTGATCGTGGTGACCCGGCTGTCGCCGATCCTGGTGATGATGTCGCCGACCCGCAGACCAGCCTTCTGCGCCGCGCCGCCCTTGGAGACGCTGACGAGTGCGACCCCGGCGGGCTTGTAGCTGTTGTCGACGACGGTCCGGCCGGTGATGTTGAGGCCCGCCCGGCCCGAGTCGGTGACCTTGCCGTTCTTGATGATCTGGTCGGCGACCGTCTTCACCATGGAGGCGGGGATCGCGAATCCGATGCCGGGCGCCGCGCTGCCGCCCATCTGCTGGTCCGTCGCCGCCAGCGTCGGGATGCCGACGACCTGGCTGTCCAGGTTCACCAGCGCGCCCCCGCTGTTGCCCGGGTTGATCGCCGCCGATGTCTGCACCATGTTCGCGATGGTCGCGCCGGTGCCGCCGCCCGCGCTGCTCTCGCTCACGGTCCGGCCGAGCGCCGAGACGATGCCCTGGGTGACGCTGCTGGACAGCCCGAGCGGCGAGCCCATCGCCAGCACGATCTGCCCCACCGCGACCTTCTCGGAGTCCCCGAACTTCGCGGCCTTCAGCCCCTCGGGCACGTGGTCGAGCTTGATCACGGCCAGGTCCTGCTCGGGGTAGGTGGCGACCAGCGAGGCGCTCAGCACCTTCTCGCCGGTGGCCGAGCTGACCTTGAAGGTCTTCTCCTTGCCGACGACGTGGGCGTTGGTGACGATATGCCCCTTGGCGTCGTAGACGATGCCGGAGCCCAGGCTGTCAGAGGCGTCGATCTGCACCACCGACGGAAGTACGTCCTTGATCACGGACTGGTACTCGCTCTGGAGATCGGCGGTGGCCTTCGAGGCCGAGCCCTGCTGGACCGCCTCGGACTTCGTCGCGTCCTGCTCGGAGGAGTTCGATTTCGAGTCGGAGCAGCCGCCGACCAGCGCGATCGCACACGCACCCGCGGTCAGGGGCAGCAGCAGCCGACGCACGAGGCTGCGGGAGCAAAAGGAATCCATGTCCGGATTATCACTTTGGCCCCACAATTCGGCCCGCTGAACGCACCCGCCCGGACCGTCCGAGCGCCCGGACCACTCAAGCCCGGACCACTCGAGCCCGTCCGGCGATCGAGGACGAAACGGCCGCCGGACAACCCCGGTGGACCCGCCCCGCCCCCGGCTCCCTACCCCCGCACCCCGCACAGGTGCAGCAACGCGGCCACCCCACGATAGGGATCCGTCCGCCCCGCCCGGTCCTCCGCGGCCAGCACCCGCTCCAGCTCCGCCGCGGCAGGCAGCTCCACGTCGTTGCTGACGTTGTCCGTGAAGACCCGCACCCCGTACCAGGCGTGCAGCGGAGCCGCGATCCCGGCGAGCGTCGCGGTGAGGGCGGCGAGCCGGTCCGCGCGCACGGACAGGCCGAGCCGGTTGGTGTACCGGTCCGTGTCGAACGCGGCCAGCGCCGCGTCCCAGTCCCCGGCGGTCCCGGCCCGCATCGCCAGCGCGTCCGCGTTCCGTACGAGCAGCGACAGCAGGCCGCCCGGTGCGAGCATCCGGGCCAGCCCCGCCACCATGGCGTCGGGCTCCTGGACATACATCAGCACGCCGTGGCAGAGCACCACGTCGAAGCTGCCGGGCAGGAAGTGCACCCCGGTGTCCTGGCCGTTTCCCTCGATGAGCCGGACCCGCTCACGGATTCCCGCGGGTTCGCCACCGAGTGCCTCGCGGGCGATCCGCAGCATCTCGGGGTCGGACTCCAGCCCGGTGACCGTGTGCCCGGCCCGGGCCAGGCGCAGCGCCTGTGTGCCCTGGCCCATGCCGACGTCCAGGATGCGCAGCCGCTGCCCGACCGGGAAGCGTGCCGCGATCTGCTCGTCCAGCTGCCGGGCGACGAGCTCCTGGCGGACGGTGTTGCGCAGTCCGCCGAGCCCCTTCAGCCACACCGGCGAGGCGCCGGAGAATCCGGAGACGGCATCACCCGGCTGCCCGGCGGACGCGCCGCCGGCCGAGCCGAAGAGATCCGTACTCAGGGCCGCTCCCCGCGCTTGACCTGCGGCTTCGGCAGCCGGAGCCGTCGCATCTGGAGCGTACGCATCAGGCCGTAGGCGACCGCACCCCGCTTGGGGGTGTCGGGGAACCGCTCGTTCAGCTGCTTGCGCAGCCGGAACGTGAGCCCGATCGAGTCGACGACGATCAGCACGATGACACCGAGCCAGAGCAGCAGCGAGATGTTCTGGATGCCCTGCACCTGGATCACGCTGAGAATCAGGATGATCACGGCGAGCGGCAGGAAGAACTCCGCGATGCAGAAGCGCGAGTCCACGAAGTCGCGGACGAACCGTCGCACCGGGCCCTTGTCACGGGCCGGCAGATAGCGCTCGTCACCACTGGCGAGCGCCTCACGCTGTTTGGCCATGTCCACGCGGCGCGCCTCGCGCTGGCGCTTCATGGCCTCCTTGCGGTCGGTCGGCGCTCCACTGGAGGCACGACGGCGCTGCGACTGGGCATCGCTGCGCTTGGGGGTGGGGCGACCTTTGGGGGCCTGCGGGTCGCGGGGCGTCTTGGAGAGGTCCGCCGTCACCTTGCCGGTGGGGGCCTTCTCTTCCTTGGAGCGGCTACGGAACACAAGGCCCAAGGGTACGGGGTCGATCGCGACGACCCCAGACCGGCCGGGAACGATCCGGCAACGGCCTGCGTCCCCAGGAGTGTGCGAGCGGGACGTTTGCGGGTGTTGCCACCGGTTTCCCTGACCCTCACCTACTCCCTGGGCCGGAGCGGTGCCGGTGGCAGTCGTCCTTGGGGAGGAGCACATCCTTGCTCGAACAGTGCGGTAATAGAGGCAGGGCCCGTACTGTGGGTTCTGTTGGAGTGCTGGAGCCCAGTTAAGTCAGAAGGGGGCGCGCGAAGCCCATGAGCGGTGTCATGAAGCGTATGGGGATGATCTTCCGCGCGAAGGCAAACAAGGCCCTGGACCGGGCCGAGGACCCGCGCGAGACCCTCGATTACTCGTACCAGAAGCAGCTGGAGCTGCTTCAGAAGGTGCGCCGCGGTGTCGCCGATGTGGCGACGTCGCGCAAGCGTCTGGAGCTGCAGCTGAATCAGCTGCAGGGCCAGTCATCGAAGCTGGAGGACCAGGGCCGCAAGGCACTCGCGCTCGGCCGCGAGGACCTGGCCCGCGAGGCGCTGTCGCGCCGAGCGGCCCTTCAGCAGCAGGTCACCGACCTGGAGACGCAGCACACGACGCTGCAGGGTGAGGAGGAGAAACTCACTCTGGCGGCCCAGCGGCTGCAGGCCAAGGTCGACGCCTTCCGTACCAAGAAGGAGACGATCAAGGCCACCTACACGGCTGCCCAGGCGCAGACCCGGATCGGGGAGGCCTTCTCGGGCATCTCCGAGGAGATGGGCGATGTCGGGCTGGCCATCCAGCGGGCCGAGGACAAGACCCAGCAGCTGCAGGCGCGCGCGGGCGCGATCGACGAGCTGCTCGCCTCCGGAGCCCTGGACGACCCGACCGGCACGGCGAAGGACGACATCGCCGCCGAGCTGGACCGGATCTCGGGTGGTACTGATGTGGAACTGGAGCTGCAGCGCATGAAGGCCGAACTGGCCGGCGGCTCCTCCTCGCAGCAGGCCATCGAGGGCGGCCCGCAGGACGCCGCCCAGCAGCAGGACCGGTCCCCGCACAAGTTCGACAAGAATTAAGGCAGCGTCATGATCGTACGGATCATGGGGGAGGGCCAGGCAGTCCTGGCCGACACTCATCTCGCCGAGCTCAACGAGCTCGACAACGACCTGCTCGCCGAAATGGAGAGCGGCGACGGCCCCGGCTTCCGCTCGACCCTCCACGCGCTCCTCGCCAAGGTGCGCGAACTCGGCACACCCTTGCCGGACGACTCCCTGGAGCCGTCCGAGCTGATCCTGCCGTCGCCCGACGCGACCCTCGAAGAGGTGCGCGCCATGCTCCGTGACGACGGTCTGATTCCCGGCTGACAACCGGCAGCTCCAGCACCCGCACAGTGATGCCCCGCGCCCGGTCCGCCGGACGCGGGGCATCACTGTGCGTACGGCGGGGCGCCTGCCGCGGGCGGCCTCTCGCCCCGGGCCGGGCGGATTCCCGCGCGACACGCCGTAACGTAGCTTGACGTGACAACCCTCGGAACCGGCGTTCTGCGCGTCCGGCACTGGCTGCGCGACCACTGCACCGCGCTGGACGGAGCGCTCGCGCTGGGCGTGCTCGTATGCATGCTCGTCGGTTCGTTCGCCGATCCGCACGCGCACAACGGGCCCTCCTTCGGCACCCGCACGCCATCGGCGGGCAGTGTCCTGCTGATGGTGCTGAGCGCTCTCGCTCTCGTGTGGCGCCGCCGCCATCCGATGGCCGTGCTCGTCGCCACCGGTGCGCTGACGGTCGTCGAGCTGGTGCTGGCGGACCCGCCGGCCCCGGTCGTGATGAGTGTGGTCATCGCGCTCTACACGATCGCCGCCCGCACCGACCGGCCGACCACCTGGCGGGTCGGGCTGCTCACCATGGCCGCGCTCACCGCGGCCGCGATGCTCTTCGGATCGGCGCCCTGGTACAGCCAGGAGAACTTCGGCGTCTTCGCCTGGACGGGCATGGCGAGCGCCGCCGGGGACGCGGTGCGCTCACGGCGCGCGTTCGTCGACGCGATCCGGGAGCGCGCCGAACGGGCCGAGCGGACCCGCGAGGAGGAGGCCCGGCGCAGGGTGGCCGAGGAGCGGCTGCGGATCGCCCGCGATCTGCACGATGTCGTGGCCCACCACATCGCCCTGGTCAATGTGCAGGCCGGGGTCGCCGCCCACGTCATGGACAAACGCCCGGACCAGGCCAAGCAGGCCCTCGCCCACGTCCGCGAGGCCAGCCGCTCGGCGCTCAACGAACTGCGGGCCACCGTGGGCCTGTTGCGTCAGTCGGGCGATCCCGAGGCGCCGACCGAGCCCGCCCCCGGGCTCGCCGTCCTCGACGAGCTGGTGGAGACCGTGCGCCGGGCCGGGCTGCCCGTCGAGGTGGCCTGCGCGACGGGCGACAACCCGCCGTTGCCGGCCGCGGTGGACCTGGCCGCGTACCGGGTGATCCAGGAGGCGCTGACCAATGTGCGCAAGCACGCCGGCCCGGGCGCGAAGGCCGAGGTGAGTGTCGTGCGGGTCGGGGCCACGGCTGAGGTCATGGTGCTCGACAACGGCCGGGGGAACCCGGGCGCCGAGGGCGACGGGGGAGGCCACGGCCTGCTCGGCATGCGGGAGCGGGTCACCGCCCTCGGCGGCACCCTCACCGCGGGCCCCCGTTACGGCGGGGGTTTCCGCGTCCATGCGATCCTGCCCGTCAAGGCCCTCCCGCAGCAGTCGGAACAACCGGACGTGGTGGGCCGAACGGGGGAGAACGTATGACACCGGCCATCAAGGTCCTGCTCGTCGATGACCAGGCGCTGCTGCGCAGCGCGTTCCGGGTGCTGGTCGACTCGGAGCCGGACATGCAGGTGGTCGGCGAGGCGGCCGACGGTGCGCAGGCGGTGGAACTGGCCAGGTCGACGCGGGCCGACGTGGTGCTGATGGACATCAGGATGCCCGGTACGGACGGGCTCACCGCGACCCGCATGATCAGCGCCGACCCGGATCTCGCGGACGTACGCGTGGTCATGCTGACCACCTTCGAGGTGGACGAGTACGTGGTGCAGTCGCTGCGGGCCGGCGCCTCGGGCTTCCTGGGCAAGGGGGCGGAACCGGACGAGCTCCTCAACGCCATCCGGATCGCCGCGGGCGGCGAGGCGCTGCTCTCCCCGGCCGCGACCAAAGGGCTGATCGCCACGTTCCTCGCGCAGGGCGGCAGTTCGGACGGCGAGGGGCCGGGCGCCGCCGAGTACTCCGAGCGCCTCGCGGCGCTCACCACGCGGGAGCGCGAGGTGCTGGTCCTGGTGGCGGGCGGCCTCACCAACGACGAGATCGCCGAGCGCCTGGTGGTCAGCCCGCTCACGGTGAAGACCCATGTGAACCGGGCCATGGCGAAGCTGGGCGCCCGCGACCGGGCCCAATTGGTGGTTATTGCCTACGAATCGGGCCTTGTGCGCCCCAGGGTGGAGTGAGGGTGCAGCCGCGGCGTACTCCACCTGCGGTATGCGCGGCATAAGGAAGGCGACCTGGGGCTGACGCCTTCGGCCAGGTCGGTGGGCGATCGTATAGATGGGCCGGGTCTGTCCCCGAGTTACCCCGCCCACCTGCCGCGTAAGCCACAGAAGAGAGACCTAACCCATGTCCTGGCTGTCCAGATTCAGCCTCGCGCAAAGGGCCCTGATCGGGCTGATCTCGATCGTCGCGCTCGTGTTCGGAGCGATTGCGATCCCGCAGCTCAAGCAGCAACTGCTGCCCACCATCGAACTTCCGATGGTGTCGGTGCTCGCCCCCTACCAGGGTGCGTCCCCCGATGTGGTCGAGAAGCAGGTCGTCGAACCGCTCGAGAATTCGATCAAGTCCGTCGACGGCGTCACCGGAATCACCTCGACCGCCAGCGAGGGCAACGCCGTCATCATGGCGTCCTTCGACTTCGGCGACGAGGGCACCAAGCAGCTCGTCGCCGACATCCAGCAGGCGGTGAACCGCGCCCGCGTCCAACTGCCCGACGACGTCGAACCGCAGGTCATCGCCGGTTCGACGGACGACATCCCGACCGTCGTCCTCGCCGTCACGTCCGACAAGGACCAGCAGGCGCTCTCCGACCAGCTGGACCGCACCGTCGTCCCCGCACTGGAGGACATCGACGGCGTCGGCCAGGTGTCCGTCGACGGTGTGCAGGACCTCCAGATCTCCATCACCCCGGACGACCGGAAGCTCGCCGCCGCCGGTCTGAACCCGGCCTCGCTCGCCCAGGCACTCCAGGCGGGCGGCGCGACGGTCCCGGCGGGCTCGTTCTCCGAGTCGGGCAAGAGCCGCACCGTCCAGGTCGGCGGCTCCTTCACCTCCCTGAAGCAGATCGAGGACCTGCGGGTCACCGGTCAGGACGCGGCGTCGGGCAAGCCCGGCAAGGCGGTCCGGGTCGGTGACATCGCGACGGTGAAGCAGGAGCCGTCCACCGCGGACTCCATCACCCGTACGAACGGCAAGCCGAGCCTCGCCGTCATGGCGACGATGGACAAGGACGGCAGCGCCGTCTCCATCTCGGACGCGGTCAAGGACAAGCTCCCGGACCTGCGCAAGGACCTCGGCGCCGGCGCCGAGCTGACCGTCGTCTCCGACCAGGGCCCCGCCGTCTCCAAGGCGATCTCCGGTCTGACCACCGAGGGCGCGCTCGGCCTGCTCTTCGCGGTCATCGTGATCCTGGTCTTCCTGGCCTCGCTCCGCTCGACCCTGGTCACCGCGGTCTCCATCCCGCTCTCCGTGGTCCTCGCGCTCATCGTGCTCTGGACCCGTGACCTGTCGCTCAACATGCTCACCCTGGGCGCGCTGACCATCGCGATCGGCCGGGTCGTCGACGACTCGATCGTCGTCCTGGAGAACATCAAGCGTCACCTCGGCTACGGCGAGGAACGCCAGTCCGCGATCATCACCGCGGTGAAGGAAGTGGCCGGCGCGGTCACCTCCTCGACCCTCACCACCGTCGCGGTCTTCCTGCCCATCGGTCTGGTCGGCGGCATGGTCGGCGAGCTCTTCGGCTCGTTCTCCCTGACGGTCACGGCGGCCCTGCTGGCCTCCCTGCTGGTCTCGCTCACCGTCGTACCCGTCCTGTCGTACTGGTTCCTGCGCGCCCCCAAGGGCGCCGTCGAGGACCCGGACAAGGCGCGCCGCGAGGCCGAGGAGAAGGAAGCCCGCAGCAAGCTCCAGCGGCTCTACATCCCGGTACTGCGCTTCGCGACCCGGCGCCGCATCACCAGCGTCGTCATCGCCGTCGCGGTGCTGTTCGGCACCTTCGGCATGGTCCCGCTGCTCAAGACCAACTTCTTCGACCAGGGCGAGCAGGAAGTCCTCTCCATCAAGCAGGAGCTCACCCCGGGCACCAGCCTGAAGGCCGCGGACGAGGCGTCCAAGAAGGTCGAGAAGGTCCTCGCCGACGACAAGAGCGTCAAGGACTACCAGGTCACCGTCGGCTCGTCCGGCTTCATGGCCGCCTTCGGCGGCGGCACCGGCGCCAACCAGGCCTCCTACCAGGTCACCCTGAAGGACTCGGACGAATACGACGCCGCCCAGGAACGGATCGAGGAGGCACTGGGCAGGCTCGACGGCATCGGTGACACCACGATCTCCGGGGGTGACGGCTTCGGCAGCCAGGACCTGAGCGTCGTGGTCAAGTCCGCCGACGCGGACACGCTGAAGAAGGCCTCCGAGCAGGTACGGGCCGAGGTCGCCAAGCTCAAGAAGGTCACCGACGTCCAGAGCGACCTGGCGCAGAGCATCCCGCGGATCTCCGTCAAGGCCAACGACAAGGCGGCCGACGCGGGCTTCACCCAGGCCGCCCTCGGCGCGGCCGTCGCCGGCGCGGTGCAGGGCACCCCGTCCGGCAAGGCGATCATGGACGACACCGAGCGCGACGTCGTCGTCAAGTCCGCCCACCCGGCCACCACCATGAACGAGCTGAAGAACATCTCGCTCGGCCGGGTCAAGCTCGGCTCGATCGCCGACGTGGCGCTGGTCCCCGGACCGGTCTCCATGACCCGGATCGACGGCCAGCGCGCCGCGACGATCACCGCCAAGCCCGTGGGCGACGACACCGGCGCGGTCAGCACGGACCTGCAGAAGGCGGTCGACGCCCTGGACCTCCCCGACGGCGCCACCGCCACCATCGGCGGCGTCACCGAGGACCAGTCCGACGCGTTCGTGAAGCTGGCCCTGGCCATGCTGGCGGCCGTCGCGATCGTCTTCATGCTGCTGGTGGCGACCTTCCGGTCGCTCGTCCAGCCGCTGATCCTGCTGGTCTCCATCCCGTTCGCGGCGACCGGCGCCATCGGTCTGCTGCTCATCACCGGCACCCCGATGGGCATCGCGGCGATGATCGGCATGCTGATGCTCATCGGCATCGTGGTGACCAACGCCATCGTGCTGATCGACCTGATCAACCAGTACCGCAGGCAGGGCATGGGCGTCGTCGAGGCGGTCATCGAGGGCGGCCGCCACCGTCTGCGCCCGATCCTGATGACGGCCCTGGCGACGATCTTCGCCCTCCTCCCGATGGCGCTCGGCGTCACCGGTGAGGGCGGCTTCATCTCGCAGCCGCTGGCCGTCGTGGTCATCGGCGGTCTGGTCACCTCGACGCTGCTGACGCTGCTCCTGGTGCCGACGCTCTACGCGATGGTGGAGCTCCGCAAGGAGCGCCGCGCGAAGAAGAAGGCCGCCAAGCGGGCCAAGAAGGCCGGTCTCCCGGCCCCGGCCGAATCGGAGGAGACCACCACCTCCTCCGAGGAGGAGCCGGAGCCCGCGAAGGCCTGACCCGTCATACGGAAGGCCCCGGCACCGGATTCCGGTGCCGGGGCCTTCCCGCTGTCCGTCCTGACCGCTACGGCAGCGCCAGCATCCGCTCGAGCGCCAGCTTGGCGTACTTCTCGGTCTCCGGGTCGACCTCGATCCGGTTCACGAGCTTGCCATCGGCCAGCGACTCCAGCGTCCACACCAGATGCGGCAGGTCGATCCGGTTCATCGTCGAGCAGAAGCACACCGTCTTGTCGAGGAAGACGATCTCCTTGTCCTCGGCCGCGAACCGGTTCGCCAGACGTCGCACCAGGTTCAGCTCGGTGCCGATCGCCCACTTCGAGCCGGCCGGGGCCGCCTCCAGGGCCTTGATGATGTACTCCGTCGAGCCGACGTAGTCCGCCGCCGCCACGACCTCGTGCTTGCACTCCGGGTGCACCAGCACGTTGACGCCGGGTATGCGCGCGCGCACGTCCTCGACGGACTCCACCGAGAAGCGGCCGTGCACCGAGCAGTGCCCGCGCCAGAGGATCATCTTCGCGTCGCGCAGCTGCTCGGCGGTGAGCCCGCCGTTGGGCTTGTGCGGGTTGTAGAGGACGCAGTCCTCCAGGGTCATCCCCATGTCGCGCACGGCGGTGTTCCGGCCGAGGTGCTGGTCGGGGAGGAAGAGGACCTTCTCGCCCTGTTCGAAGGCCCACTCCAGGGCGCGCTTCGCGTTGGACGAGGTGCAGATCGTGCCGCCGTGACGGCCCGTGAAGGCCTTGATGTCCGCGGAGGAGTTCATGTACGAGACGGGCACGACCTGCTCGGCGACGCCGGCCTCGGTCAGTACGTCCCAGCACTCGGCGACCTGTTCGGCGGTGGCCATGTCGGCCATCGAACAGCCCGCAGCGAGGTCCGGCAGCACGACCTTCTGGTCGTCGGTCGTCAGGATGTCCGCGGACTCGGCCATGAAGTGCACACCGCAGAAGACGATGTACTCGGCCTCCGGACGCGCCGCGGCGTCGCGCGCCAGCTTGAACGAGTCGCCGGTGACGTCCGCGAACTGGATGACCTCGTCACGCTGGTAGTGGTGGCCGAGGACGAAGACCTTCTCGCCCAGCTTCTCCTTGGCGGCGCGGGCGCGCTCCACCAGGTCCGGGTCGGACGGGGAGGGCAGGTCACCGGGGCATTCGACACCGCGCTCGCTCCTGGGGTCGGCGTCGCGGCCGAGCAGGAGCAGGGCGAGGGGCGTCGGCTGGACATCGAGTTCCTGGACGGGGTGGGCCGTGGTCACGTCACGCACCCTTTCTTCTCTGGCGAGGAGCCTTTTCGTCTAATTGACGTTATCTATCATAACCGCTTCACGTCACTTTGACGATGCCGATAGCGTCAATGTGACGCACCCGCCCGAGGGGCCGGTGTGCGAGCATGAATGGAACAGGCAAGCGTGCGGCCCCGGAATGAATCCGCGGTTCCGGCGGTTGCAACGTCGGCAAGCAGACTCCGTACAACCCGGGAGAGAAGCAGATGTCCGTATCGGACGAGACCACCACCGTGAGCGACGGCATCCTCCTGTCCGACGCCGCCGCAGCCAAGGTCAAGGGCCTGCTGGAGCAGGAAGGCCGCGACGACCTGGCGCTCCGCGTCGCCGTCCAGCCCGGCGGTTGCTCGGGCCTGCGTTACCAGCTCTTCTTCGACGAGCGTTCGCTCGACGGTGACGTCGTGAAGGACTTCGGCGGCGTCAAGGTCGTCACCGACCGCATGAGCGCCCCGTACCTGGGCGGCGCCTCGGTCGACTTCGTCGACACCATCGAGAAGCAGGGCTTCACCATCGACAACCCGAACGCCACGGGTTCCTGCGCCTGCGGCGACTCCTTCAGCTAGGACTCGCACGCGACAGCGGTAAGGCGGCGGCCCCGGGATCCAGTCCTGGGGCCGCCGCCTTACCGCTGTCCTGCCCGTCATCGGGGCATCAGGTCACTTCTGCGGCACCGCACTGCCCGAGCCCGCCTCGACCACCTTCCGGTCGCCCAGCGGCTGGTCCAGGGTGACGGTACGGGTCAGCTTCTTGGCGACCTTGATGCACATCTTCTTCGGGTCCGGCGTCGACTCCGTCAGGGTCACCCGGACGGTGCTGCCGTCCTCACGCGCGCTCGCCTTGTACGTACTGCACACGCCGCCCCAGAACGTCACCGAAAGGGTGCGGCCGTCCGCGCTGTACGACTGGATCGCGCCGATGTCCCGTGCCGTGCTGTCCCCGTCCGGGGTCTTCTGCGACGGCGATTCCTTCGTGAGGTACTTCGGGTCGACGGCGACCTGGGTGACGGTGTCGCCCGTCCCGCCCGCGGCCGGCCGGACCGTGAAGATCCAGGACGGTACGAGCAGCTGCTTCCCGTCCACGTGGCGGGCCGCCAGTCCGAAGACGGCCTTGTCGACCGTGACCGTCGTCGTGGCCGGCTCCGCCCCGGTCCGTGCGCCGCAGGCCGCCCCGGAGGGCTTCGCGCCGTCCGTCAGCGGGGCGGGGGTGGCGCAGCCGCCGATGTTCTTGCGGCCGTCCGACGGCTGCGCGGCGTTCAGCTGCTTCAGCGCGTCGGCCGCGCCGATCACGGGGTAGTCGGCGCCCTTCTCCAGGCTCTTCAACTGCCCGCCACCACCGACGACCGCACCGTCCGGGCCCACCTGGACACCGGTCGCCCAGCCGTACGTCGGCAGTCCGTCCACCACCGGGTCCGCGTTCACCACCCGTGCCGAGCCCATCAGCTGACGGGCGTCGAGGGCCGCGCCGTCCTGGCCGACCGCCTTCAGGACGGGGGCCGCGGCGGCCTTGGCGGCCTTCTCGCTCACCGGTGATCCCGAACCGCCGGGAGTCACCTCGCTGGAACAGGTCGCCTTCTTGCCGCAGTTGTCCGTGCCTCCGGAGCCGTAACGGGCGAACGTCCAGGTGCCGGGGGCCTGCTTGTCCACCCGCAGCACCGGGCCCGAACCGTCCCCGGCGGAGCCGACCTTCCAGGCCGTTCCCTCTCCCTCGGCCTGCGGGGTGCCCTTCAGGCCGAGCGCCTTCGCCAGCCTGGCCACCTCGGCCGCGGAGACCGTTCCGCTCGGACGCTGGACGGCGGCCTCGTCCGGTCCGTCGGGCAGCGCTCCGGCCGCGCGGTAGACCAGCCGCTGGCCGTGCGGATCGGGTTCGCCCGGGGCGATGCCCTGTGGCGGCGCCGACGGGGCGGGTGACCGCGTAGCGGCTCCGCCCGTCCGCTCGTCCAGGGAGAGCGGCGGGGGCGTGCCGTCACCGCTCCCCGTGCTCTCCTTGCCGCTGCCGCTGTCGTGGTCCGCCGCGGTCGCGGCCCAGTACGCGCCGCCGCCACCGGCCAGCAGTACGGCTGCCGCCACCGAGGCCACGGCGAGCGGCGAACGCCGCCGGGGACCGGTCACGTCGTTGTCGGGTCGCTCGGTGCTCACCGGATCGCTCCTTCGCCTGCATTGCCGTCATATGCCTGGCCCGGCATATCGCCCGCCCCTGAGGTGCGGACACCGATGGGACGGGGCGCAGGAGCGCACGGTTCCCCCGTGGGGCGGCAGTTGCGTCCGGGAGCACGGTCCGGGGGCGGCGGAGCGCGCCGGTCAGTCGCCGTACTCCGGCATCGCGTCGATCATCCTGGCCGAGGCGGGCGGCACGGTCACCCCGTGGATCAGGGCGGGCTCCACAGGGGTGGGGGCGACCCGGGTGGGTACCACCCAGTGCGGAGCCATCCGTGCGCAGTCTCCGCGCAGCTCGGCCAGGCCGGTCTCGGACTCGCGCGGGGCGATGTGGTTCGACATGTTCGCACCGTAGGCACCACAGAGCTCAGGAAGAAAGCCCTACTATCGGGTAGTTTTTCCGCTTCGGTCACGGCGGGACCCGGTAGCGTGAGAGGGGCCGATTTTCGGGGCCCTCCCACCTGTCACGCCACCCCGGGAACGCGACACCGGTTCCCCTCGACCTCCGCAGGAGCAGTCCCCCGTGCGTATCGCAGTCACCGGCTCCATCGCCACCGACCACCTCATGACCTTTCCCGGCCGATTCGCGGACCAGCTGGTCGCGGATCAGCTGCACACGGTCTCGCTCTCCTTCCTGGTCGACAACCTCGACGTCCGCCGGGGAGGGGTCGCCGCCAACATCTGCTTCGGCATGGGTCTGCTCGGCACCTCCCCGATCCTGGTCGGCGCCGCGGGCTCCGACTTCGACGAGTACCGCGCCTGGCTCGACCGGCACGGCGTCGACACCGGATCCGTGCGGATCTCCGAGGTCCTGCACACCGCCCGCTTCGTCTGCACGACGGACGCGGACCACAACCAGATCGGCTCCTTCTACACCGGCGCCATGAGCGAGGCCCGGCTGATCGAGCTGAAGGCCGTCGCCAACCGCGTGGGCGGCCTCGACCTGGTCTCCATCGGCGCGGACGACCCGGAGGGCATGCTCCGTCACACGGAGGAGTGCCGCTCCCGCGGGATCCCGTTCGCCGCGGACTTCTCGCAGCAGATCGCCCGGATGGACGGCGACGAGATCCGCATCCTCCTCGACGGCGCCACGTACCTCTTCTCCAACGAGTACGAGAAGGGGCTCATCGAGTCCAAGACCGGCTGGACCGACGAGGAGATCCTGGGCAAGGTCGGCCACCGCGTCACCACCCTCGGCGCCCAGGGCGTGCGGATCGAGCGCGCGGGCGAGGAGCCGATCGAGGTCGGCTGCCCGGAGGAGAAGGTCAAGGCCGACCCGACCGGCGTCGGCGACGCCTTCCGTGCCGGATTCCTCTCCGGGCTCGCCTGGGGCGTCGGCCTTGAGCGGGCCGCCCAGGTCGGCTGCATGCTCGCCACCCTGGTCATCGAGACGGTCGGCACCCAGGAGTACACCCTGCACCGCAACCACTTCATGGACCGCTTCACCAAGGCGTACGGCCACGAAGCCGCCGCCGAGGTCCGCACGCACCTCGCGTAGGGGCTCAGGACAGCCGGCGGACCACATAGGCCGAGCCGCGGTCCGCCGGCTCCTCACCCACGTACTCCTGCTCGCGCATCACGCACCAGGCCGGGATGTCGAGCCGGGCCGCCTCGTCGTCGGACAGGACGGTCACCGTCCCGCCCACCGGTACCCCTCCGATCACCTTTGCGAGTTCGATCACCGGGACGGGGCAGCGCCTGCCGAGCGCGTCGACCACCAGGGAGGGGGCCGACGCGGGGGAGGGGGCCGCCGCGGCGGGCGCGCCCAGCTTCTCGCGTACGCCCGCCACCACCCCGGGGAGCACCGCCAGGAAACGGTCGACGTCCTCCTCGGTGGTGCCCGCCGGCAGCGATACGCGGACGTTGCCCTCCGACAGCACGCCCATCGCCTTGAGCACATGGCTCGGGGTCAGGGTGCTGCTCGTGCAGGACGAGCCGGACGACACGGAGAAACCGGCCCGGTCCAGCTCATGGAGCAGGGTCTCCCCGTCGACATAGAGACAGGAGAAGGTGACCAGATGCGGCAGCCGCCGCACCGGATCGCCGACGACCTCCACATCCGGCACCAGGTCAGGCACCCGGCTCCGGATCCGGTCCACCAGCGCCCGCAGCCGCACCGACTCGGCGGCAGCCTCCGCCCGGACCGCCCGCAGGGACGCCGCCGCGGCCACGATCGCCGGAAGGTTCTCGAAGCCGGCTGCGCGCCCCGACTCCCGTTCGTCGGTGGGCCCTTGGACCGCGAACCGCACACCCTTGCGCACGGCGAGGAGCCCGACCCCGGCCGGCCCGCCCCATTTGTGGGCGCTGGCCGCCAGCAGCGACCAGCCGGCCGGTACCGGCGCCCGGCCCAGCGACTGCGCGGCGTCCACCAGCAGCGGCACCCCCGCGGCCCGGCAGAGCTCGGCGACCTCGGCCACCGGCTGCTCCGTGCCGACCTCGTGGTTGGCGGACTGGAGGCAGCCCAGCGCGGTGTCCCCGCGCAGCGCCGCTCCGTACGCCGCCGGGCTCACCGCCCCCGACCGGTCCACCGGTACCTGGCTGACCGATCCGCCCAGGCCCTCGTGGTCGGCGGCCGAATGGAGCACGGACGAGTGTTCGACCGCCGAGGCCACCAGATGACGCCCGACACGCCGACGCCCCGCGAGGGCCCCGGAAATTCCGGAGTGCACCGCCCGGGTGCCCGACGAGGTGAAGGTGAGCTCGTCGGGACGGCAGCCGACGGCCTCCGCCGCCGCCTCCCGTGCCGCGTCCAGCAGCAGCCGGGCGCGGCGCCCTTCGCGGTAGAGCCTGGCCGGGTCGGCCCAGCCCTCGTCCAGTGCGGCAAGCAGCGCCTGGCGGGCGACGGGGTGGAGGGGGGCGGCGGACGCGGCGTCGAAGTAGGGCACCCGGCCACGCTAGCCCGGCCCGGGACCCCGCCCGGGACCGGCTGTCCGCCCGGTCAGGAGAGGGGGCGTCAGATGGCGGCCGGAGGCCCGGATTCCACCCCTTCGGGGAGTCGGGCGGCGCGTTGGGCACCCTCCCCGCGCGACCCCAAATAGCGTCCAGTAGGGTTTGGTCCGCATAAACATCCAAACCCCTGCCCGCGTCAGGGGCGGCGACCGACAAACGAGACGGGCGCGCCGACCGTGCGGGCGAGACTCTCGGGAAGGCGCTACGTGAGTCCCAACGGCTCCGACCGCTCGTCGCGGCGCCCGATGCGGCGGAAGCTGCCGCAGGTGCTGACTGCGGGCCTGATCCTGGCGACCGCAACCGGTTGCACATACAAGGACTTCCCCCGCCTTGGTATGCCTACGCCGGTAACGGAAGAGGCCCCACGGATCCTTTCCCTCTGGCAGGGCTCGTGGGCGGCAGCGCTCGCCACGGGCGTGCTGGTCTGGGGCCTGATCCTGTGGAGCGTCATCTTCCACCGGCGCAGCCGTACCAAGGTGGAGGTTCCTCCGCAGACCCGGTACAACATGCCGATCGAGGCGTTGTACACCGTGGTCCCTCTGATCATCGTCTCGGTGTTGTTCTACTTCACCGCGCGCGACGAATCGAAGATCCTCGAGCTCTCACCCAAGCCCGCCCACACCATCAACGTGGTCGGCTACCAGTGGAGCTGGGGCTTCAACTACATCGAGAACGTGGACGGCTCCGCCGCCACGGGCAACGAGGTCCCCAAGGAGCTCGACGCCATCCCGGACCGGTTCCGCAAGGACTTCCCCAAGGGTGCTGACGGCGTCTACGACGTCGGCGTCCCGGGAACCCGGAACCCGCAGAACGGCAACCCCGGTCCGACCCTGTGGCTGGCCAAGGGGGAGAAGGTCCGCTTCATCCTGACTTCGCGTGACGTCATCCACTCCTTCTGGGTGGTGCCGTTCCTCATGAAGCAGGACGTCATTCCGGGCCACACCAACTCCTTCGAGGTGACTCCCAACCAGGAGGGCACCTTCATGGGCAAGTGCGCCGAGCTCTGTGGCGTCGACCACTCCCGCATGCTCTTCAACGTCAAGGTCGTCTCCCCGGAGCGCTATCAGGCGCACCTCAAGGAGCTGGCGAAGAAGGGCCAGACGGGCTACGTGCCGGCCGGCATCGAGCAGACTGACCCGGCCAGGAATGCGGAGACGAACAAACTGTGAGCATCCTCAACGAACCTCAGGGTGCCGCGGCAGCAGACGACTCGTACGAGGACGAGCTGCCGGTCCGGCCCAAGCAGCCGGGAAACGTCGTCATCAAGTGGCTGACCACCACTGACCACAAGACGATCGGCACGATGTACCTGGTCACGTCGTTCGCGTTCTTCTGCATCGGCGGTCTGCTCGCGCTCTTCATGCGCGCCGAGCTGGCCCGTCCGGGCACGCAGATCATGTCGAACGAGCAGTTCAACCAGGCGTTCACGATGCACGGCACGATCATGCTGCTGATGTTCGCGACGCCGCTGTTCGCCGGATTCGCGAACTGGATCATGCCGCTGCAGATCGGTGCGCCCGACGTGGCGTTCCCGCGGCTGAACATGTTCGCGTACTGGCTGTACCTCTTCGGCTCGATCATCGCGGTGGCCGGCTTCCTCACCCCGCAGGGTGCGGCCGACTTCGGCTGGTTCGCCTACTCCCCGCTCTCGGACGCGGTCCGTTCGCCGGGCGTCGGCGCCGACATGTGGATCATGGGTCTGGCCTTCTCCGGCTTCGGCACGATCCTCGGGTCGGTCAACTTCATCACCACGATCATCTGCATGCGCGCTCCCGGCATGACGATGTTCCGCATGCCGATCTTCGTCTGGAACGTCCTGCTGACCGGTGTGCTGGTCCTGCTGGCCTTCCCGGTCCTGGCCGCCGCGCTCTTCGCGCTGGAGGCGGACCGCAAGTTCGGTGCGCATGTATTCGACGCGGCCAACGGCGGCGCATTGCTATGGCAACACCTGTTCTGGTTCTTCGGGCATCCAGAGGTGTACATCATCGCTTTGCCCTTCTTCGGGATCGTTTCAGAAGTGATCCCGGTGTTCAGCAGAAAGCCGATGTTCGGTTACATCGGCCTGATCGGCGCGACGATCGCCATCGCGGGTCTGTCCGTGACCGTGTGGGCCCACCACATGTACGTCACCGGCGGTGTGCTGTTGCCGTTCTTCTCGTTCATGACGTTCCTCATCGCGGTGCCGACCGGGGTGAAGTTCTTCAACTGGATCGGCACGATGTGGAAGGGATCGCTGTCCTTCGAGACACCGATGCTCTGGGCCGTCGGCTTCCTGATCACCTTCGCCTTCGGTGGTCTGACCGGCGTCATCCTCGCGTCGCCCCCGATGGACTTCCACGTCTCGGACTCGTACTTCGTCGTGGCGCACTTCCACTACGTGGTCTTCGGGACCGTCGTCTTCGCGATGTTCTCCGGATTCCACTTCTGGTGGCCGAAGTTCACCGGCAAGATGCTGGACGAGCGGCTCGGCAAGATCACCTTCTGGACGCTGTTCGTGGGCTTCCACGGCACGTTCCTGGTGCAGCACTGGCTGGGTGCCGAGGGCATGCCGCGCCGCTACGCGGACTACCTCGCCGCGGACGGCTTCACCGCGCTGAACACGATCTCGACGATCTGTTCGTTCCTGCTCGGCCTGTCGATCCTGCCGTTCTTCTACAACGTCTGGAAGACGGCCAAGTACGGCAAGAAGATCGAGGTCGACGACCCCTGGGGCTACGGCCGTTCGCTGGAGTGGGCGACCTCCTGCCCGCCGCCGCGGCACAACTTCATCTCCCTGCCGCGGATCCGTTCCGAATCCCCGGCGTTCGACCTGCACCACCCGGAGATCACGGCGCTCGAACTGTTGGAGAACCACTCCGAGGGTGACAAGGCCCTCGCCGGCGGCAAGGAGGCGGGCAAGTGAAGATTCAGGGCAAGCTCTTCCTCTGGCTTTCGGTCTTCATCCTCGCCATGGCCGTCACGTACGGCGTGTGGTCCAAGGAGCCGGCCGGTACGACCGCGCTCGTCCTCGCCTTCGGGCTGAGCGTCATGATCGGCTTCTACCTGGCCTTCACGGCCAGGCGGGTCGACGCGCTCGCGCAGGACAACCGGGACGCCGACGTGGCGGACGAGGCCGGCGAGGTGGGGTTCTTCTCCCCGCACAGCTGGCAGCCGCTCTCGCTGGCGGTCGGCGGCGCACTCGCCTTCATGGGGGTCGTCTTCGGCTGGTGGCTGCTCTACTTCTCGGCCCCGGTCATCCTGTTCGGTCTGTTCGGCTGGGTCTTCGAGTACTACCGCGGTGAGAACCGCACCCAGTGACACCGCTCCACCCGCGACACCGCTCCACCTGACGGGGGGCCCGCACTTCCACGAGGAGTGCGGGCCCCCCGTTTGCAGTCACTCCGCGCGCTGAAACGAATGAATCTTCTTAGCGTGGGGTTCATGAACCACACGCCGCGCATCCGTCCCGTAGTGAGCTGCACTCTGCTGGTCGTGACCCTGGTCGCAGGGGTGACCGCCTGTGGGGAGTCCGACGGCCATCCGCTCTCGGCGAAGCCGTACGACGCTGCTGACGAGATCTCCTTCAACGCCCCCGACGGCGGCAAGAAGATCAACCCGGACAAGCCCCTGGAAGTCAGAGTCTCCGACGACGACGGACGGATCACCGATGTGACCGCCGTGGACGCCGAAGGACGCCATCTGGCGGGCGAACTCGACGCGGACGGGCGGCGCTGGCACTCCACCGCTCCGCTCGCCGCGGGCACCCGGTACACCGTCAAGGCCAGCATGGAGAACGGTGACGGCGCCCCAGGGGGCCGCACGCTGTCCTTCGAGACCGCCGCCGCAAAGAAGTTCCTGAAGGTCACCTTCGGCCCTCAGGCGGGCACCTACGGCGTCGGACAGCCCATTACGGCGGAACTCAGCGCCCCGGTCGCCGACAAGGCGGCCCGCGCCACCGTCGAGCGCGCGCTGCAGGTGCGCTCCACGCCCTCGGTGACCGGCTCCTGGTACTGGGTCGACGACAAGACGCTGCACTACCGGCCGCGGGACTACTGGCCGGCGAAGGCCACCGTCCAGGTCAGCAGCAACCTGACCGGCATCAAGGTGACCAACGCGATGTACGGGGCTCCCACGAAGGCGTTGAAGATCACAACCGGTGACCGTATCGAGGCGATCACCGACGCCTCGGAGCACTCCATGACGGTCAAGCGCAACGGCGAAGTGATCAACACCATTCCGGTGACCACGGGCAAGCCCGGCTTCTCCACCCGCAACGGCGTCAAGGTCGTGCTGGGCAAGGAGTACTACGTACGTATGCGCGGGGAGACCATCGGCATCGCCGAGGGCTCCAGCGACTCCTACGACCTGCCGGTCTACTACGCGACCCGGGTCACCTGGAGCGGTGAGTACGTCCACGCGGCCCCCTGGTCCACCGGATCACAGGGGTACGCGAACGTCAGCCACGGCTGCACCGGCATGAGCACCAGCGAGGCCGAGTGGTTCTTCAACACCGTGCGCGAGGGTGACATCGTCCAGGTCGTCGGCAGCGAGGGCGAGACCATGACGCCCTTCGACAACGGCTACGGGGACTGGAACCTGTCCTGGGCGAAGTGGCAGAAGGGCAGCGCACTGACCAACGACGCGCCCGCGGACCGCGTCGACACGGTCCGGGCCGCGCGGCTGCAGCCCCAGGTCTGACGGCGGGGGTGCGCTGCCCCCCGGAGGGACAACAGGCGAAGGACGGGGCCTCAGGCCTCCACGGAGAGCCTGCTGCGCAGCAGGGCGGCCAGGGCGTCCGCGAACCCGACCGGTTCGACCGGAAGGGTCACCGACGCCTCCGCACGGCTCCAGGTGGCCAGCCAGGCGTCCTGCGGACGCCCGATCAGCAGCAGCACCGGCGGGCAGCGGAAGATCTCGTCCTTGATCTGGCGGCAGACGCCCATCCCGCCGATGGGGGCCGTCTCGCCGTCCAACACGCAGACGTCGACGCCTCCGTGTTCCAGCGCGTCCAGGACGGCGGGCAGGGTGGCGCACTCCAGGAACTCCACCGGCGGCACGTCCGCCGCGGGCCTGCGCCCTGCTGCCAGCCTCACCTGCTCACGGGTGTGTGCGTTGTCGCTGTAGACCAGGACCGTGGCGGTCGGCTGCATTGTTCCTCCGTGACGTCTGTGTCTTCGGGGCTCTCGGGGCCCTCGGTGCACGAGGGCTGTCCGATGCGCGGATCGTACTCCGCCCGACTGCCTGTCAGCACCGCTCGGGGCAGCGGAATCATGGGCCGTTCGGGGAGGACACACCCCTCTGACACACCGAACGGCACCCCCCGGAGTGAGGGCGGGATAAGCGACCGACATAATGTCGGTCGTGGCGACAGCAACGACAGTAGAAACCGGGCACGCGCACCCGTCGGTCAATCGGCCGAACCTCACCAGCGTCGGAACCATCATCTGGTTGAGTTCCGAGCTGATGTTCTTCGCGGCCCTCTTCGCGATGTACTTCACCCTGCGATCGGTGACCGGACCAGATCACTGGAAGGAAATGGCGTCGTCCCTGAACGTTCCGTTCTCGGCGACGAACACGACCATCCTGGTGCTCTCCTCACTCACCTGCCAGCTCGGCGTCTTCGCCGCGGAGCGGGGCGATGTGAAGAAGCTCCGCGCCTGGTTCGTGATCACTTTCGTGATGGGTGCGATCTTCATCGGAGGCCAGATCTTCGAGTACACCGAGCTGGTGAAGGAGGACGGCCTCTCGCTGTCCTCGGATCCGTACGGCTCGGTGTTCTACCTGACGACCGGCTTCCATGGTCTGCATGTGACAGGCGGTCTCATCGCCTTCCTGTTCGTTCTGGGCAGGACATACGCAGCCAAGAGGTTCACCCATGAACAGGCGACCGCTGCCATCGTCGTGTCCTATTACTGGCACTTCGTCGATGTTGTGTGGATCGGCCTCTTTGCCACGATCTACTTGATCAAGTAACCGGGCCCGAGCCCGAACCACATCCAGCATCGACGCAGAAGATCCTGACACCGGGGTAATCCGTGAAAAAGCTCTCCGCACGACGACGCCATCCGTTGGCGGCGGTCGTCGTACTACTCCTCGCGCTGGCGGCTACTGGGGGGCTGTACGCCGCGTTTGCGCCCGCGAGTAAGGCGCAGGCCGACGACACCGCCCAGTCCCTCGCCATTGACGAGGGCAAGAAGCTGTACTCCGTCGGTTGCGCCAGCTGCCACGGAACCGGCGGTCAGGGCACCACCGACGGGCCCCAGCTTGTCGGCGTGGGCTCCGCCGCCGTGGACTTCCAGGTCGGTACGGGCCGTATGCCGGCACAGCAGCCGGGTGCCCAGGTACCGAAGAAGAAGGTCATCTACACCCAGGCCGAGATCGACCAGCTCGCGGCGTACGTCGCGTCGCTCGGCGCCGGCCCGATCGTCCCGACCAAGAGCCAGGTCAGCCCCGAGGGCGCGGACATCGCCAAGGGTGGCGACCTGTTCCGTACCAACTGCGCGCAGTGCCACAACTTCACCGGTGAGGGTGGTGCCCTGACGAAGGGCAAGTTCGCCCCCAGCCTTGAGGACGTGGACCCGAAGCACATGTACGAGGCCATGCAGACCGGCCCGCAGAGCATGCCGTCCTTCCCCGACACGACGATGCCCGAGCAGCAGAAGAAGGACATCATCGCGTACGTCCAGACCGTGAACAGCGCACAGGCTGAGAGCCCCGGCGGCCTCAAGCTGGGCGGCCTCGGTCCGGTCAGCGAGGGTCTGTTCGGCTGGATCTTCGGGCTCGGCGCACTGATCGCAGTTGCCGTCTGGGTCGCGGCCCACACCGCTAAGGCCAAGAAGTCATGAGTAGCCAAGAGAATCCAGAAGAGAACCTGCCCGCAGAGCAGGACGCCGCGCACGGCGCGGTAGAGGTCGCGGACGATCCGTTCGCCGACCCGGGGCTGCCGGCCCACCAGCCGCGCATCCAGGACATCGACGAACGGGCCGCGGACCGGTCCGAGCGCGTGGTCGCGTTCCTGTTCACGCTGTCCATGCTGGCGACGGTCGGCTTCATCGCCTCCTACGTCATCTTCCCGGTCGACAAGATCGTCTACATCTTCCCGTTCGGTCACGTGAGCGCGCTCAACTTCTCCCTGGGTCTGACCCTGGGCGTGGCGCTCTTCACGATCGGCGCGGGAGCCGTCCACTGGGCGCGCACCCTGATGTCCGACGTGGAGGTCGCCGACGAGCGGCACCCGATCGCGGCCGAGCCCGAGGTCAGGGCGAAGGTCCTCGCCGACTTCGCGGCCGGTGCCGAGGAGTCCGTGCTCGGCCGGCGCAAGCTGATCCGTAACACCATGTTCGGCGCGCTGGCCCTGGTGCCGCTCGCCGGTGTGGTGCTGCTGCGCGACCTCGGTCCGCTGCCGGAGAAGAAGCTCCGCTCGACGCTGTGGGCCAAGGGCAAGCAGCTCATCAACATGAACACCAATGAGCCGCTCCGTCCCGAGGACGTGGCCGTCGGTTCGCTCACCTTCGCCATGCCCGAGGGCCTGGAGGAGGACGCGCACGACTTCCAGACGCAGATCGCCAAGGCTGCGCTGATGATCATTCGCATCGAGCCGTCCAACATCAAGGACAAGCGCGAGCGCGAGTGGGCCCACGAGGGAATCGTGGCCTTCTCGAAGATCTGCACCCACGTCGGCTGCCCCATCAGCCTGTACGAGCAGCAGACGCACCACGTGCTCTGCCCGTGCCACCAGTCAACCTTCGACCTCTCCGACGGCGCCCGCGTCATCTTCGGTCCGGCCGGTCACGCCCTCCCGCAGCTGCGGATCGGCGTGAACAGCGAGGGCAACCTCGAGGCGCTCGGTGACTTCGAAGAGCCCGTCGGTCCTGCATTCTGGGAGCGCGGATGAGTACTGCGACCGATACGAAGCGCAAGGCGCCCGCCGGTGAGAAGGTGGCCGACTGGGCGGACGGGCGGCTCGGGATCTACTCCCTCGCCAAGTCCAACATGCGCAAGATCTTCCCGGACCACTGGTCCTTCATGCTCGGTGAGATCTGCCTCTACAGCTTCATCATCATCATCCTCACGGGTGTGTATCTGACGCTGTTCTTCCACCCGAGCATGAACGAGGTCGTGTACCACGGCCCGTACGAGCCCATGCAGGGCATCCGGATGTCCGAGGCGTACGCCTCGACGCTGAACATCAGCTTCGACGTCCGCGGCGGTCTGCTGGTCCGGCAGATCCACCACTGGGCCGCGCTGATCTTCCTGGCCGGCATGTTCGTGCACATGATGCGCGTGTTCTTCACGGGCGCGTTCCGCAAGCCGCGTGAGATCAACTGGCTGTTCGGCTTCCTGCTGTTCGTGCTCGGCATGTTCACCGGTTTCACCGGCTACTCGCTCCCGGACGACCTGCTCTCGGGTACGGGCGTCAGGTTCACCCAGGGTGCGATCCTGTCGATGCCGATCGTCGGCACCTACATCTCGATGTTCCTGTTCGGCGGGGAGTTCCCGGGCGGCGACTTCGTCGCACGGTTCTACTCGATCCACATCCTGCTGTTGCCGGGCATCATGCTCGGGCTGCTGGTGGGCCACCTGATCCTGGTCTTCTACCACAAGCACACGCAGTTCGCGGGTCCCGGCAAGACCAACAAGAACGTCGTCGGCATGCCCCTGCTGCCGGTGTACATGGCGAAGGCCGGAGGCTTCTTCTTCCTGGTCTTCGGTGTCATCGCCGTCATCGCGGGCATCGCGTCGATCAACCCGATCTGGGCCATCGGCCCGTACCGCCCGGACCAGGTGTCCACCGGCGCCCAGCCCGACTGGTACATGGGCTTCGCCGAGGGTCTGATCCGAGTGATGCCCGGCTGGGAGATCAACCTCTGGGGTCATACGCTCGTCCTGGGCGTGTTCATCCCACTGGTGCTCTTCGGTGTGATCCTGGGTGCGATCGCGATGTACCCGTTCATCGAGTCCTGGGTCACCGGCGACAAGCGCGAGCACCACATCCTGGACCGCCCGCGCAACGCCCCGACCCGGACGGCCTTCGGTGTCGCCTGGATCACGGTGTACTTCATCGGTCTGGTGGGCGGCGGTAACGACCTCTGGGCGACGCACTTCCATCTGTCGCTGAACTCGATCTCCTGGTTCGTCCGGATCTTCTTCTTCCTCGGACCGGTCCTCGCGTTCATCGCCACCAAGCGGATCTGCCTCGGCCTTCAGCGCCGGGACAAGGAGAAGGTGCTGCACGGGCGCGAGTCCGGGCTCATCAAGCGCCTGCCGCACGGTGAGTTCGTCGAGGTCCACGAGCCGCTGTCACCCGGTCAGCTGCACTCGCTCACCGCGCACGAGCAGTACAAGCCGGTCGAACTCGGCCCCGAGGTCGACGAGAACGGTGTCAGGCGCAAGGTGTCCGCGGTGCAGAAGGTGCGGGCCAAGCTCAGCAAGGGCTTCTACGGCGAGAACAACCAGATCGCCAAGGCGTCCCCCGAGGAGTACAAGGAGATCACCAGCGGCCACGGCCACCACTGATCACCTGAACTGATCGCCACAGCGGGAGCCCCGTCCATTCGTCGGACGGGGCTCTTTGCTGTCCCCGGGGCTCGATAGGGTGGCCGCATCCCCTTTATCGGCTGTGGACCCCAGGAGCGGACCATGAACGTTGTGACCCCGGTCGGCGGCGACAGCGTGGCGGCTCGTTCCTGGCCCGGCGTGCTGACCCCGCTGCTGCGCGGCGAGGACCTGAGCGCCGACGACACCGCGTGGGCGATGGACCGCATCATGAGCGGCGAGGCGACCGACGTGCAGATCGCCGGTTTCGCGGTGGCCCTGCGCGCCAAGGGCGAGACGGTCACGGAGGTCTCCGGCCTGGTCCGCGCGATGTACGAGCACGCCACCACCATCCACGTGCCCGGTCGCACGGTCGACATCGTCGGCACCGGCGGTGACATGGCCAAGACGGTCAACATCTCCACCATGTCCGCGATCGTCGTGGCGGGGGCCGGCGCCAAGGTCGTCAAGCACGGCAACCGCGCCTCCTCGTCGGCCAGCGGCTCATCCGACGTCCTGGGCAAGCTCGGCGTCAATCTGGACCTGCCGCCGCGGCGCGTCGTGGAGGTGGCCGAGGAGGCGGGCATCACCTTCTGCTTCGCGGTGAAGTTCCACCCCGCCCTGCGGTACGCGGCCAAGGCGCGGGCCGAGCTGGGCGCCCCGACCACCTTCAACATCCTCGGCCCGCTCACCAACCCGGCCCAGGTGCGCTCCCAGGCCATCGGCGTCGCCGACCTGAGGATGGCGCCCATCGTCGCGGGCGTTCTCGCCGAGCGCGGCAACTCCGCGCTGGTCTTCCGCGGCGACGACGGTCTGGACGAGCTGACCACGACGGCCACCTCCCGGGTCTGGATCGCCCGGGACGGCGTCGTCCGTGAGCAGGCCTTCGACCCGCGGGACGTCGGCATCGACCTGGTTCCGGTGGAGGCGCTGCGGGGTGCCGACGCCTCGTACAACGCCGATGTGGCCCGCAGGCTGCTGGCGGGCGAGACCGGTCCCGTACGGGACGCCGTCCTGCTCAACTCGGCGGCGGCCCTGGTCGCGCTGGACCCGGGGGAGGGCTCGCTCGAAGAGCAGCTGACCGCCGGTATCGCGAAGGCCGCCGAGTCCATCGACTCCGGATCCGCCGGGCGGGTGCTGGAGAGATGGGTCAGGGCCAGCAACGCCTGAGCGGTTTTCGGGCGCACGGGATGTGAGGCAGGGCGCAGTCCAGATCATGGACTGCGCCTTGCGCGTTCCTCCGCGTATGGCAAGATGCTGGGCAGGTCATGAGTGACAGCGACTACGGCCCCGGCCCGCTGTCCGGCAACCCTCCGTCCGTGGCGGGGTGCCCCGGGTGAAGACCAGGCCGTAGGCAGCGAGGTCTGCGGCAAGCGCGGACCCCTCGACGTCGTGAGATGTCCACCCGTGGGGTCCTGGTCCTCAGGGAGCCTCTGTGAGCAAGCGAATGCGATAGGGCTTTTCGGCCCTCCTCCGCACACCCTCTTTTCTTCCCTCCGTGCTGCCGCGTACCCGCAGGCGCGCGGAATTCGCCTGCCTGTTACGGGAGTTCGTCATGTCTGTCTTCACCGCTGCCGCCGACCAGTCCATTTGTGCCCCTCTGCCGGTTCTGGGCAAGGATGTGACGGTCCCGCTGGTGACCGGCGGTGAGGTCACGTACGCCGCGCTCGACTACGCCGCCAGCGCTCCGGCCCTGCAGCGGGTGTGGGACGACGTCGCCGCCTACGCCCCGTACTACGGCAGCGTCCACCGCGGTGCCGGCTACCTCTCGCAGCTCTCCACCGACCTCTTCGAGAGCAGCCGGGTGACCGTCGCCGACTTCCTCGGCTGCCGCGCCGACGATCAGGTCGTCTTCACCCGCTCCACCACCGACTCGCTCAACCTGCTGGCCGCCGCGCTGCCCGCCGACTGTCAGGTGTTCGTCTTCGAGACCGAGCACCACGCATCCCTGCTGCCCTGGCGCGACGCCCGGGTGACCTACCTGAACGCCCCGCGCACCCCCGCCCAGGCCGTCGCCACCCTGGAGCGGGCCCTCGCCGCCCGCGATCCCCACGGCCCCGCGCTCGTCTGTGTCACCGGCGCCTCCAACGTCACCGGCGAACTGTGGCCGGTCAGGGAGCTCGCCGCCGCCGCGCACGCCCACGGCGCCCGGATCGTGCTGGACGCCGCCCAGCTGGCCCCGCACCACCCCGTGAGCATCGCCGAGCTGGACGTCGACTGGGTCGCCTTCTCCGGTCACAAGCTGTACGCGCCCTTCGGCTCGGGCGTCCTCGCCGGCCGCTCCGACTGGCTGCGGGAGGCCGAGCCCTACCTGGCCGGCGGCGGTGCCTCCCGCAAGGTCGCCCGGCGCACCGACGGCGGCGTGGACGTCGAATGGCACACCACCGCCGCCCGCCACGAGGCCGGCTCGCCCAACGTCATCGGCGTCTACTCCATCGCCTCCGCCTGCAAGGCGCTCACCGAGGCCGGATTCGACAGCCTGGTCGCCCGGGAGCAGCAGCTGGTCTCCGCGGTCCGCGCCGGACTCGCCGAGGTTCCCGAGGTCAAGGTGCTCTCGCTGTTCGGCGACGACGCCCCGCGGGTCGGCGTCATCTCCTTCGTGGTGGAGGGGTGGAACAGCTCGCACTTCGCCGCCGCGCTCTCCGCCGAGTACGGCATCGGGGTGCGCGACGGACTGTTCTGCGCCCACCCGCTGGTACGCACGCTGCTCGGCAGCGACCCGCAGGACGTCGGCGAGTGCGGCGCGCCCGAGGCCGAGCCGGGCGAGCGGTCGCTCAACGCCATCCGGGTGAGCTTCGGTGCCGGTACGCCGGACGAGCACATCGAGCGTTTCCTGCGGGCGGTCAAGGAACTGGTGAGCGAGGGCGCCCAGTGGAAGTACCGCACCGAGGACGGCCGTTGCGTCCCGGACCGAGGCGCCGCCCAGGTCTGAGTCACCTATATACGTTCGGCCGGTACGGACAGCAGTCCGTACC
>NZ_JBHXUW010000054.1:0-57619 GCF_042672475.1 Streptomyces sp. NPDC127177 | reverse complement strand
CCGGTGAACGTCTCCACCCACAACGACTCAGCCCGCAACACCCCACCCATACAAGAGGAATGCCCCATCCCAGGCGTTCTGCAACAACCTTTAGCCGACGCCCCCTTCCGGACCGGGTGAAACGCCGGTCCGGAAGGGGGCTGTCGCAGCTACCGGGCCGTCATCTACCGGCGGCAGAGGGTCAGGTCGACCTTCTCGCCCCCGTGGAGGACCGTCGGGCTGAGCGGGGAGACCGCGATGACCGCGCCGGGCTTGCACTTGGCGATCGAGGCGTAGGTGACCTTGCCGACCTTGAGGTTGCCCTGCGCCAGCGCTTCCCTGGCCATGTCCAGGTTCATACCCGCCAGATCGAACGGCTTGATGTACGGCACGGTGGTGACGCTCCCCTCGCCCTTCGTACTGGCGGCGGAGTGGGCGGCGCTGGACTGCGAGGCGGGCGAACCGGTGCCGATGGTGGCCAGGGCGGTGCCCCCGCCGGCCACGACGAGGGCCGCGGAGACGGCGGCCATCACGCCGGCGCGCCTGCGGCGGGTGCGGCTCTTGATGCCGGTGGCGTCGAAGTGCGGCGTTGCGGAGGTGTTGGCGAAGTCATTCAAGGCGGATACCAGTTCCTGTTCGAAGAATTCGAGAGGGGTGTCACCGTCGCGGCCCTCCGAGGGCGGCGACGCGTAGCCGGTCATCGCGTTGGGCTCCCTTCCCGGGACGACGGTGACGAAGATGCGGAGAGTGCGGGCATCTGGGCCCGGAGCTTTTCGAGGCCACGAGTGAGCTGGGACCGTACGGCGCTCGGCGAGATACGCAGATCCTCGGCGATCTCGGCGTCCGAAAGGTCGTGGAAGTAACGCAGCACCACGACCGTGCGCATGCCTATCGGCAGACGCTGCAAAGCACGGACCAATTGGTCCCGGCTGTCGATGCGCCCGTATTCGTCACCGGGGGACGGCCGGTCGTCACCGGTGTCCTGCCGGGGGACGACACGGCGGAACCGCTTCCACCGGTCGTTGGCCAAATTCACCATGATGCGCCGCACATAAGCGTCCGGAGCGTCTTTGGCCGAGATGGTGCGCCAACGCCGGCAGGCGCGCTCCAGGGTTTCCTGGACGAGATCCTCGGCCGCATCGCGGCTTCCGGTCAGGACCAGGGCCCCTCGGAACAACGTCCCCGAGCGGGCCTCGACAAAGGAGTGGAAATCCTCTCCCTGGCGCATTTCGGCCGACTCCTGATCGGACCGGCCATGCCGGCCGGGCCGGTCGTTTCGACTCGCCTCGGAAAGCAGTGAATTCCATTTGGCTGCCAGAGCCACACCGCCCCTCCCTTCCTGTCCCCCCTCTGACTGCGGAGCGGCCCTTTCTGCTGCACCGCCTCTTTGAGACCTGCGTCACATGAGTGGGAGGGTGCGTCGGTCCGGAGCCGTCAGCGGAGGTGCGGGGTCCCGTCAACAGGAGGTACGAGGCCCCGTAAGCAAGCGGTGCGGGGGCCCGTCAGCAAGGGGTGCGGGTCCCCGGATCAGGCATCCTCGCCTTCACAGCATGATGAGCAGACGCGTCTGCGGCTTGAGCTTCCGGTTCACCGAACGGCTCTGCACATACACCTCCAGCTCGGGATTGTTCCCCGCCTTCACGGAGACCGTCCCCCTGACCCCCGTGCCGAACAGCAGGCTGCGGGCCGCGTCGCCCGTATAGGCGCGGTCCGTGTTCTTCTCGACCACGACGACTTCCTTGTCGGGCTGGACCTGCACCCGGCTGCCCAACTGGTAGTAGCAGGAACCGCGCTGGTACGTCACGCCCGGGTGCGAGTCGACGAAGGGACGGATCTCGACCTCCTTGTCGACCTTCAGCAGCCGGTACCTGTCGGCCGGCACCGGTTCGAGGTTCGCCCGCACGTCGTCGACGGATATGTCCTGTCCGACGGCGAAGAGGTTCTTCGTGCCGCGCACACCCTGCTCACGGCCACGGAGGAAGCTGGTGGCGGCGGCGCGCACGGTGCCGATCGCCTCCTCGACGCCCTCCTGGGAATCCGCGTCCCAGATGGCGATGTTCCCGGCCGGGAAGCCGTAGTTCTGCGCGGTTCGCTTCGCGAGGGAGTTCGGCACGAGGATCGCCGACGTCCAGTGGCCGGGGAGCGCGCCCATCTTGGCCGCGATCCGGTCGAGCCAGGGGCCGAGGATCGCCATGTCGCCGTCGTGCCGTCTGTCGCCGCCGGAGGCGTTCTCCTCGCCGTCCGTCACCACGATCTGGAGGAAGCTGTGCTCGCCGTACTCCTCCCAGATGTGGCCCAGGTCGTCCAGGGACTTGAGGGAGGCCTCGATGAGGGCCGTGGCGCCGTTGTTGACCCTGTACAGGCCCCGCATGGACGGGAGATGCTTCACGTCCATGTCCCAGACCAGGTTCTCCACCCTGTGGTCGAAGGAGTAGAGACTGATCCGCGTCTCATGACCGAGGCTGTCGGACTCAGCCTTCAGCCCTGCGACGAATTCGTCCACGACGCGGATGAGTTGGCTCTGGTGCTGGTGCATGGAACCCGAACAGTCCACGACCAGCGCGACGTGATTCACCTTGTGCTGGATCCTGTTGGCGGACATGCTTCTGCTCCTTCTCCGAAACTCCCCGGGTGATGTCCTCACACTATGGGGAGCCACTGACAACGGAGTCCGGCGGAAATCGAGCCGCCGCGCGGGGCCCGCACGACCGGGTCAGAGAGATGCGAGCAGCTCGTCGAGCGGGGCCGGCACCCGGTCCGGACCGAGGGCCTCGACCAGCACCCGGCCGTAGTGGATCTTGCGCCCCTTCTTCGTACCGAGGAAGCGCCGCAGCTGCTGCCTCGGGTCGCGGCCCAGTTGTGCGGGCTGACGAAGGAAGGTCTGCAGGGCGCGCAGGTCGCCCTCCTGCCGGACGAGTTCCCGTACCCGTGTCACGCCGAGCGCGCGGATGAGCTCGTCCTCCAGATCGGCCGCACAGACGAAGAACTCCCGCTCCGTCGCACCGGACCGCTCAAAGCCGCGGTCGTAGTAGCCGCGCTCCGCCTCGTCGCACAGCCCCGTGAGACGCAGTCCGAGCCCGGACGGGCCCAGGAGACCGGCGAAACGGGCGACGCTCATCGCGCCGCCCATCGACAGGACACAGACCCCTTCGGCCGTCAGGTGGCGGCCGCGGCTCGCGGCCAGCGCGTCGACCGCCGCGACATCGCTCGGCCCCTCCAGCAGGACGGCCGTGCGCAGCGGCAGCCGCGCGGCCAGCTCGCGGGCGGGTTCACCGGGGCCACCGGCCGCCCACGCGGTCACCGCTTCCCGGAACGTCTCCATGTCGGCCACGGAAGGAGTCTGCGTCCTTTCCGGCCGCCGCGGTAGGGATTTTCCGCCCCGCGGCGGGAGCGCGGACGGCCCATTGGCCCGGTGACCGGGGTGGTCAGGCGCGGCGGTCGTCCTCGGCCGGCGCTTCGGATGCGATCTCGCCGTGGCTCAGCCACGGCCGGGCGAGCAGGACGAGGGCGAGGCCCGCCAGGGCGAGCGCGCTGAGCACGATGACGGCCATGGGCGTCGCGGTGTCCTCACCGAAGATGCCGACGAGCGGTGAGGCGAGCGCGCCGAACAGGAACTGGAGGCCACCGAGCAGTGCCGAGGCCGCGCCGGGGGCCGCGCGGCCCAGGGTCTGGCCGATGCTCATGGTGGCGGGGAAGACCAGACCGATGCCGGCCATGGTGACGAAGAGACAGATCCAGGTGGCCGCGAGGGTCTCCCCGGTCAGTGCCGGGACCACGAGCAGGGCCACGGCCCCGACGCCGGAGACCGTGAGCCCGGCGATCAGCAGCGAGTTCATCCGGACCCGGCGGGAGAGCCGCGCGAACGTGGCGCCCGCGATGAGCATGCCCACCGCGTTCGACGCGAAGATCAGCGAGTACACGGTGGCCGAGACCCCGTGCACGTTCTCGAAGACGAAGCTGGATCCGCTGATGTAGGCGAACAGCGCCGCCGATGTGAAGCCGAGCACGAGCACGTATCCCATGAACGCCCGGTGGGTGAGCAGCGCGCCCATGGTGCGCAGGGTGCCCGCCAGTCCCCCGCTGTGCCTGCGCTCGGGCGGCAGTGTCTCGGGGACCTTGCTCAGTACGGCGGCCAGGAGCAGTGCGCCGATCACGGCGAGGACGACGAAGACCGTGCGCCAGGTGGAGAAGGACAGGACGGCGCCGCCGATGACCGGTGCGGCGATCGGGGCGATGCCGATGATCTGGGAGAGCAGCGCGAAGTAGCGCGGTACGTCCGCGCCCCGGAAGCAGTCGGTGATCACGGCGCGGGCCAGCACCATGCCGGCCGCGCCCGCGACGCCCTGGAGGAAGCGGGCCGCGGTGAGCAGCTCCACGTTCGGTGCGACGGCGCAGAGCAGCGAGAAGAGAACGAAGCCGGCGACTCCGGACAGCAGGAGCCTGCGCCGGCCCCATCCGTCGCTCATCGGACCGATCAGCAGCTGGCCCACCACCAGGCCGGCCAGGAACGCGGTCAGGGTCAGCTGCACGGCCGAGCTGCTCGCGTGCAGTGCGGCCCCCATGGAGGGGAAGCCGGGGACGTACATGTCGGTGGCCAGCGGGGCCACGGCGGTGAGCGCGCCGAGCACGGCGACCAGCGCGGAGAGCTGCTTCGGCGGGATGGGCGGACCGGCGGTGGCGGGGGACGCGGAGGCGGGCCCGGACGGGGGCCGGGCAGCGCGGGCGGCCGCCTCGTCGGAGGCGGGGGAAGGCGATAGCATGGAGGAAAAGATAGCTGATGGTTCACTGGTTAACAAAGGAGTGCTGGTGCAGTCCCATCCCGATGTGGTCCGCGATCAGTGGGTCAGTCACATCCCCGGCCTGGACACCTCCGCCATGGAGGTCGTGGCCCTGGTCAAGCAGGTGTCCGCCCTGTTCGACCGCGCTCTCGAACCGCTCTACGAGGGTGCCCCGCTCACCGCCCCCGAGGCGGACCTGCTCATTCCGCTGCGCTGGGCGACCGAACCCGCCATCGCCCGCAGGCTGGCCGACAACATGGGGATGTCGCGGGCCGGGGTCAGCAAGACGCTGGCGAAGCTGGAGAAGCGCGGCCACATCGCGCGCACCCAGAACCCCGCCGACCGGCGGGCGGCACTCGTGACCATCACGGAGTCGGGCAAGCGGGCCATCGACCAGATCTTCCCGAGCCAACTGGCCGTCGAGGCACAGATGCTGTCCGGCCTCGGTGAGGAACGGACGAAGGTCCTCGACGCGCTCGCACTCCTGGCCGAGGTGATGGACGGCGCCCTGGCCGACCGGACCCGAGGCCGCGACCCCGGCCTCGGCCTCTCCAACATCCGTGGCACCAGGAGGGGTTGACGAGCCGAGCCGGCCCGCGGCCGACCGCTCCGCGCGCCGCTCCCCCTCAGCGCTCCTCGGTCAGTTGCTCGTCCAGCTCGTCGAAGAGCAGCTCGCCGTGGTCGATCTGCCCGGTCCGGTACGCCGATCGGGCGACCAGGTGCGCGGCGACCGGGCCGGTCATCAGCTGGAAGAAGCCGATCAGCGAGAGCGTCCCGAGATCCATGCCGCTGCGCAGGCGCAGCGCCACCCCGGCGAGCACGATCAGCATGCCGAGGGACTGTGGTTTGGTGGCGGCGTGGCTGCGGGACAGGACGTCCGGCAGCTTCAGCATGCCGACGACCCCCAGCAGGCAGATGGCGGCGCCGAGCAGCACCAGGACCGCGCCCGCCGTGTCGGTGATCTGTAGCCAGACACTCATGGTGTGTCCCCGCCCGTCTGCTCGGGCCCGTCGACGCGCCCGTGGTCCGGCGGCCGGTCGCGTGCCGCGATGAAACGCGCGATGCCGACCGAACCGGTGAAGCCCAGGAAGGCCAGCACCAGCATGATCGGGAAGTAGAACGGGTCGCGCGCGAACGCCGACTTCGCGCCGAGTCCGGCGATGATCAGGGCCGCGCAGACATCCAGCGAGATGGCCCGGTCCAGCATCGAGGGGCCGCGCCAGATGCGGGTCAGCAGGCCGGCTCCGGCGATGATGATCACGACTACGGCCGCGGTGAGCAGCACGTGGTCGACGGTCTCCGGAACACTCATGCGTCCTCCCCCTGTTCTCCCGGCTGCTCGCCGGTGTGTGGTGCCGTCGGTGGTGGAGCGGCGACGCGCTCGATCTCGTCCGGGGTACCGAAGGCCCGTACCGTCAGCTCCTCCAGGCGCCATACGGAACGCCGGGCCGCGTCCAGTTCGGCCGGCCGGTCCGCCTCGAGGACGTGCAGGAAGACGGTGGCGGTGGCGCGCCGCACCTCGACGACGGAGCCTCCCGGCACGTTGGACACCGCGACCGCCGTGGCCGTGAGCATCAGGTCCGAACGGCAGCGCAGCGGTACGGCGATCACGGCGGCCCGGTGCGGGCGGTCGCCGAAGATCTGCCGGGTCACCTTTACGCCGGAGGTGTACATGTCGTAGAGCAGAAAGCCGGCCAGCCGCACGATGCCCCAGGGGTGCAGGCGGAGCCCGAGGTCGACCTGCGGCAGCGGGAACGCCAGGCAGACGGCGACGGCGACGACCGCGCCGGTCAGCACGTTGGCCCAGTGGTGGCTGGACCAGAGCAGTACCCAGATGAAGGTGAGCCAGGCGATCAGCGGGAGGTCGAGCACGCGCCGCCGACGGCCCCCGAACTCGCAGCTGAAGGGCGGCAGGCGCTTGTTCCGGTAGGAGAAGGTGATCAGCCGTTTCACCGTCCGAGCACCGCCTCGATGTAGGGGGTGCGTGCGAGGAGTTCGGCGGCCGAGCGGTCGGTGTACGCCGTCAGCGGTCCTGCGAACACGGTGAAGGCGAGCCCGAGCGCGACCGTGGCGGCGGTGGCCCAGGTCATCGGCCGCGGCAGCTTCGTCGTGGTGGTGACCGCACGGCCGTGCAGGGTGGCCGCCACCGCGCGCCCGGCAGGCTGGTGGCGGAGCCGGACGCCTTCGTCGCCGGTGCCGGGCATCCGGTCGGGGCCCTCGTCGGCGTCGCTGTCGTCCTCCTCGTCGGACTCCAGGACCGTCCCGTCCAGCGCCTGCCCCGGGGGTGCGGCCCGCCAGAACGCCAGGTTCCACACCTTGGCCATCACGTACAGCGTGAGCAGGCTCGTCGCGGTCGATCCGACGACGAGGATCCAGGCCCAGACCCCGCCGTCGGCGACACCGGCGCGCATGAGTCCGAGCTTTCCGATGAATCCGGAGAGCGGCGGGATCCCGGCCAGGTTCATCGCGGGTACGAAGAAGAGGACGGCCAGCAGCGGGGCCGCCTTGGCGATTCCGCCGAGCCGGGTGAGTTCGGTGGTGCCGCCGCGCCGCTCGATCAGCCCTGCCACCAGGAAGAGCGTGGTCTGCACGGTGATGTGGTGGACGACGTAGACGATCGCTCCGCCGTACGCCTCGCGGGTGGCGAGACCGATACCGAAGACCATGTAGCCGATGTGGCTGATGAGGGTGAACGAGAGCAGACGCTTCAGGTCGGTCTGGGCGACGGCTCCCAGGATCCCGACGACCATCGAGGCGAGGGCGGCGGCCATCAGGAGGTCGCCGAGCCGGTTGCCGGGGAAGAGCAGGGTCTCGGTGCGCAGCATGCAGTAGACACCGACCTTGGTGAGCAGTCCGGCGAAGACCGCGGTGACCGGCGCCGGCGCGGTCGGGTAGGAGTCGGGCAGCCAGGCGGCGAGCGGGAAGACGGCTGCCTTGATGGCGAAGACGGTCAGCAGCATCGCCTGGATCAGGGTCTGCACGCCCAGCGGGAGCGCGGCCAGCCGCCCGGCCAGCTGGGCGAAGTTGGCGGTGCCGGTGGCCGCGTACGTCATGGCGATGGCGGTGAGGAAGAGCATCGAGGAGAAGAGGGAGATGATCACGTAGGTGGAGCCCGCACGGACCCGGGGGCCGGTGCCGCCCAGGGTGAGCAGCACGAAGCTGGCGACCAGCATGATCTCGAAGCCGACGTAGAGGTTGACCAGGTCACCGGCGAGGAAGGTGCAGGAGACGCCCGCGACCAGGATCAGGTAGGCGGGGTGGAAGACCGCCACCGGTGTCTCCTCGTCCCGGTCCGCCATGCCCTGGCCGAGGGAGTAGACGAGTACGCAGAGGGTGACGGCCGATGAGACGGTCAGCATCAGCCCGGAGAGCCGGTCGGCGACCAGGGAGATGCCGAGCGGCGGGGCGAAGTCACCGAGGTGGACGCTGAGCGGTCCCTCGATGTCCGCGTCGATCATCAGGGTGACCGAGAGGCCGAGGACGGCCGTGAGCACGGCGACGCTGATGAAGCGCTGGAACTGTTTGAGCCGGGTGCCGAAGGCGAGGCTCAGACCGGTGGCGCAGAGCGGCAGCAGCACCGGCAGCGGGACGAGTGCGTTCACCCGGTGTCTCCTCGGTTCGGATCGTCGGGGGCGGAGTCGGGGCGGAGGGCGGAGCCGGGACCGGGGCCCGTGTCCTTACCGGGTGCGGAGCCGGGTCCGGGATCGGGATCGGGATCGGTGGCCGCACCGGGTGCGGCGGGGGGTCCGGGCTCGGGATCCGTTCCGGGTGCGGGGTCCGTACCGGGATCGGGTCCCACACCGGCTGCGGGTCCCGTACCGGGGTCGAAGCCGTTGCCCGGTCCGGGGTCGAAGCCGCTGCCCGGTCCGGGGGCGGCGTCCGGGCCCGGGGCCGGACCGCCGTCGTCCCCCGCTGCCGCGTAGTGCTCCGGGTCCGCTCCCAGGACGTCGTGCCAGAGGTCCCCGGTCGCGTCCCGGCCACGGGCCTGCAGGGCGCGGTCGGCACGCAGCCTGGCCCTCAGCCGGCGGCGCTCCTCGCGGTACCGGCGGCGCTCCTCGTCCGTGCGGTCGGACTCGGCCCGGTACTGCTCACGCAGTTCGTCGCGCTCTCCCAGCACCTCGGCACGCAGCACGATGCGCCGGTCCTCCAGGTCGTCGTGGACCTCGTCCGTGCCGGTCAGCTGGTGGCTGCGGTAGGCCATGGCCAGGAGGAACGCGGTGGTGGCGAGCGTGATGACGATGGCGGTGAGGGCGATGGCCTGGGGCAGCGGATCGGTGACCCGGCTCAGCGCGACCCCGTAGAGCAGGGGTTCACGGCCGGCCGTCCCGGTGGCGGACAGGACGAGCAGGTTGATGCCGTTGCCCGCGATGACCGCGCCCAGCAGGATCCGGGTGAGGGGCCGGGTGAGCATGAGGGTGCCGCCGACCGCGCACAGCACCGCGGCGGTGGCCAGGAGCGAGGCGCTGACCGTCATCCGGCGCCTCCCGCCCCGGGCTCCGGCCGGGGCGCCGGTCCGGCCGGCTGCCCGCTCGCCGCTTCCGCGGCGGCCCGCTCGATCTGCCGGTCGACCTTCGCGCCGAGGGCCCGCACGATGTCCAGCACCACGCCCAGCACCAGCAGATAGACACCGCAGTCGAAGATCACCGGCGTACCGAAGTGGTACGTACCGATCACCGGCAGATGCCCGTGGTAGGTCCAGGCGTGCAGGACCGTGCCCTCTGCGAGGCCCAGCAGGGCGACCCCGGTGGAGAGGAACAGGCCGAGGCCGGTGAAGAGGCCCGGCTGCAGCGGGGCGGCCTCGGCGAGTTCGAAGCGGCCACCCGCCAGATAGCGGACGATCAGGGCGACTCCGGCGACCAGCCCGGCGACGAATCCGCCACCCGGCATGTTCTCGGCGCAGAACAGCAGATACACCGAGAGCACCAGGATCGGGTGGAACAGCAAGCGGGCGACCACCTCGAAGACGACGGACCGGTGCTCGGGCGCGAGCGTGGCGCCGGCCGCCAGCCAGCTGCGCTCCGGCGCCCCTTCGTCGCCGTGCGGCAGCCCGGCCAGCCGGGTCGTGGTCAACGACCAGGCGGTGTGCCCCTCCCGCTCCGGGGGCGCCGCGGCCCCTTCGGCGCGGCGGTGCAGATAGATCAGGCTCGTCACACCGATCGCGGCGGCGGCGAGCACGGCGGACTCCCCCATCGTGTCCCAGGCCCGCAGGTCGACCAGGATGGTGGCCACGACGTCCTTGAGCCCGTGGTGCGCGGTCTCCTCGACCATGGCGGCGCCCGCCGGGCTCGCGGTGCGCGCCGCCGCCGCGACCCAGACGACCACGCTCAGGGTGGTCGCGGCGGCCAGCGCCACGGGGATGCGCATGGTGCGGCGCCAGCTGCTGACGGACTCCTGGAAGTGCACCGGCATCCGCCGCAGTACCAGGACGAACACGATCATCGACACGGTCTCCACGCAGAACTGCGTGAGCGCCAGGTCCGGGCCGCCCTGGACGACGAAGAGCAACGCGGTTCCGTATCCGGTGAGTCCGGCCAGCACCACGGCCTTCATACGGCGTCTGACGGTGAGGCAGAAGAGGGCCGCCGCGCACGTCAGTACCGCGACGGCGCCCTGCAGCGGTACGTCCCAGAGGCGGGGGGCTGCGGCCCCGTCCCACGGGCGGTCCACGCCGAGCACGGCCAGCTGCCCGGCGAGCATCACGAGCAGCGTGGTGGCGAGGTAGACGGAGAGGGAGCCGCGCTGGACGAATCCGGTGACCTGGAGGGAGAGCCGCTCCAGCCCGAGCAGCAGATGGCCGAAGACGTTGTCCGCGGTCGGCCAGGCGATCCGCCGGGAGAACCGGGTGACCCCGGTGCGCCACGCGAAGAGCGCGGCGCCCCCCACGGTGGCCACGGCCGACAGCAGAAGCGCGGTGCCGAATCCGTGCCAGAGCGCGAGATGGTACGGGTGCGCGGGGGCCGGGAAGACGTCGGCGTACGCGCTGAGCAGCCGGTCGGTCCATCCGACGCCGGGCCCGAGCACCAGACCGCAGGCGGCGAGCAGTGCGGGCGGGGCGAGGAAGGCCCAGCCGACCCGGTGGACGGGGGTGTCGGGGACGCCCGGCTTGCGCAGGAAGGCGCCCCAGACGAACCGGACGGTGTACGCGACGGTCAGTATCGATCCCGCGACCGCGACGCCCAGCGCCCAGCGGTCCGCGGTGTCGCCGTGCAGCAGCGCCTCGAATGCGGCCTCCTTCGCGGCGAATCCCAGCAGCGGGGGCAGTGCGGCCATGGACGCGGCGGCGATCACGGCGACGGCACAGACGTGCGGCAGCGCCCGTCCGACACCGGAGAGCCTGCGCAGGTCCCTGGTGCCGGTGGCGTGGTCGACGATGCCGGTGACCAGGAACAGCGGTGCCTTGAAGAGGGCGTGACCGAGGATCATCGCACCGGCGGCCAGGGCCGCGTCACGGCTGCCTGCGCCGGCGAGCAGTGTGAGGAAGCCGAGCTGGCTGACGGTGCCGTAGGCCAGGACGAGTTTCAGGTCGTTGAGCCGCAACGCCCGCCAGCCGCCGAGCAGCATGGTCGCGGCGCCCAGCACCATCACGACGGGCCGCCACACGGGGACGTCGGCGAAGCCGGGTGCGAGCCGGGCGACGAGGTAGACACCGGCCTTGACCATGGCGGCGGCGTGCAGATAGGCGCTGACGGGTGTGGGCGCGGCCATGGCGTTCGGGAGCCAGAGACTGAACGGCCAGATGGCCGACTTGGACAGCGCCCCGCACAGGATCAGCACCACGCCCACCGAGACGGCGGCGCCGGTGCGGGGCGGGTCGGCGAGGATCGCGGAGATGCGGTAGGTGCCCGCTGCCTGACCAATGATCAGGAAGCCGATCAGCATGGCGAGGCCGCCGAGCGTGGTGACGGTGAGCGCCTGGAGGGCCGAGCGGCGGCTGTGCCGGTGCTCGCTGTTGTATCCGATCAACAGGTAGGAGAAGACCGTGGTCAGCTCCCAGAACACATAGAGCGAGATCAGGTCGTCGGCGAGCACCAGAGCGAGCATCGCACCGGCGAAGGCGAGCAGGTTTCCGCCGAATCCGGCCAGTTGCGGGGTGTCGTCGGTGAAGTACGAGGCGCAGTAGAGCAGGACGAGCGTGCCGACCCCGGCCGCGAGCAGCACCATCAGCTCTGCGAGCGCGTCCAGGCGCAGGCCGAGCGCGACGTCGTAGTCCGGGATCCAGTGCCACGACCAGGTGACCGATGAGCCCGAGGCCACGGTGTCCCACTGGGTGAGGGCCCAGCACGTGGTGGCGGCCGGCGGCAGGGCGAGCACGACGAACGCGCGGGCACCGAGCCGCCGGACCAGCGGGTGGGCGAGGGCGGCCAGGACGAAGTGGCAGACGATGAGGACCGTCATACGGCTCCGCGGGGCGTCCCGCGCCCGCCTCGGGGGATTGCTGAACGGACAGAGGGCACTAAATACAGATATATCCCCGGCCGGACTTCACTCGTACGGCGCGCCGCGCCCGCCTCGGCGCAGTCAGATCGGCCGCGTCGGCTCCACGGGTTCGTGATGGATATGCGGGTGATCGATATTGCGCATGTGAGCCCGCTTTCATTCTTTTTTTGCAGTCCGACTAATATCTATCTGTCGAAGTTCTAAACGGATTTGACCATTCGTGAGGCTGGCATCATCGCCAAGGAGCATGTCCTGCGCACGCGCTCGTCCCGGCGGAGCGACTCGACCACCATGTCGCTGCGGACGGCCCTGCTCGTACTGGCCATCGTCCCCGGTGTCGCACGGCGTGGACGAGCTGGCCGGTGTCGGCCAGCGGGACACGACCACCGTCGCGCTGGACTTCGGCCAGATTGCGGTCGGTCCCGAGCTGGTCGTCCACCTCTTCGGCGCCCCGGGCGCGAGCGACCCTTCGGCCGCGATGTGCCGCCGGCCCTGGTGGGGCACCTGATGAGCCCGGCCGTCGCGGCCGGCTGACGATTCCCTCCCACAGGACCTCCCGCGATCCCCTCCGCAATCCCTTCCGTAGTCCCTACGTAAGCCTTCCCACTGCTTCCCTCTGCTTCCGTCTGCTTCCCTCTGCTTCCGTCTGCTTCCGTCTGCTTCCCGCTACTTCCCGCTCTGGAGAGATCCCCTATGGCTACACCCCTGCGCGTTCTGATCCACGGCGGCGGCATCGGCGGGCTGACGCTCGCCACCGCCCTGGCCAGGCGAGGCCACACCGTCGAGGTCGCCGAGCTCCGTGACGAGCTCGACGCACTCGGCGTCGGCATCATCCAGCCGTCCAACGCCCTGCACGTCATGCGGGAGATCGGGGTGCTCGACGACTGCCTCAGGGCGGGCTTCGAGTGGGAGATCCTGACCGTCGCGGACCCGGCCGGGAACACCCTGGCGGAGATACCGCAGCCCCGGATGGGCGACGCGCCCTCCAACAACGGCATCCCCCGCCCCGCACTGGCCCAGGTCCTCGGCGCCGCCGCGACGGCCGCCGGGGCCACCGTCCGCTTCGGCGCCACCGTCACCGAACTCACCGATGACGGCGAAGGCGTGGACGTCACCCTGTCCGACGGCTCGGCCGGCCGCTGGGACCTGGTCGTCGGCTTCGACGGCATCGGCTCGCCGCTGCGCACCCGGCTGTACGGCGACCGCTACACCCCGCGGTACACCGGCTTCGCCAACTGGCGGGTCACCGTGCCACGTCAGGAGCGGGTGCGGGGTGTCGTGATGGGCACCGCGGGCCGGGCCGCCAAGGCGCTGCTCACCCCGATCACGGAAGAACTGATGTACCTGGGGGCGGTGTTCGCCGAGGCCGAGGACTTCCGGCCCGACCCGGAGAAGGCCCACGAGCAGCTCAAGGAGCGGCTGCCGATGTTCTCCGGCCCGGTCGCCGAGGCGCTCGCCACGGTCACCGGACCGGAGGCCGTGGTGTACTCGCGGATCTCCCAGGTGACCGTCGAGGAGCCGTGGCACGTGGGCCGGGTCGTGCTGGCCGGTGACGCCGCCCACGCGAGCACCCCGCACATCGCGCAGGGTGCGGCTATGGCCGTGGAGGACGCGCTGGTGCTCGCCGAGTCGCTGGACGCCGAGCCGGACGTCGCGGCCGCGCTCGACGTCTGGGAGGCGCGCCGCCGCCCCCGCGCCATGTGGGTACAGGCCATGTCGCGTGCCGTGCTCAAGCAGGAGACCGGCGGCGAGACGACGCCCGAGGAGGACGAGCTGCTGAAGGTCGGCATCCCGGGTGCGGCGCACGTGCTGGTGCAGCCGTACTGAGCGCGCGCCGAGCACGCCGAACGACCTGAACGCCCCGTGCGGGCCCGGATTCCCGGTCCGCACGGGGCGTTCGGGGTCTCAGGGCAGCACCGCCACCCCGTCGATCTCCACCAGCGCCTGCTCGTCCCAGAGCCGCGCCGTCCCGATCACAGCCATCGCGGGGTAGTCGCGGCCGGCCAGCCGCCGCCAGATCCGGCCCAGTTCGGCCGCGTTCGTCCGGTAGTCGGCGACATCGGTGGCGTAGACCGTGACCCGGGCCAGGTCCTGAGGGGAACCGCCCGCCGCGCGCAGGGCGGTGAGCAGGTTGCCGAGGGCGGTGGCGAACTGCTCGGGCAGCGTGTCGCCGATGACGTCGCCCCGCTCGTCGAGTGCGGTCTGCCCGGCCAGGAAGACCAGTTGGCTACCGGTGGCGGTGACCGCGTGCGAGAACCCCGCCGGCGGGGAGAGTTCGGCGGGGTTGATGCGGTGGATCGGGCTCATGCGGACGGCTCCCGGTTCGCGTACAGCTCCTTGGCGATGATGGTGCGCTGCACTTCGCTCGCGCCCTCGTAGATCCGCGGGGCGCGGACCTCACGGTAGAGGTGTTCGAGCAGATGGCCTCGGCGCAGCGCGCGGGCGCCGTGCAGCTGGACGGCGGTGTCCACGACGTACTGCGCGGTCTCGGTCGCGTACAGCTTCGCCATGGCGGCGCGGCGCGGGACGCCCGGCTCCCCCGCGTCGTACGCGGCGGCGGCCGCGTACACCAGCAGCCGGGCGGCCTCGGTGCGGGTGGCCATCTCGGCGACCTGGTGGGAGACCGCCTGGAGGTCCGCGAGCGGGCCGCCGAACGCGGTGCGGGTGGCGGTGTGCTCCACGGTGGCGTCCAGGGCGGCGCGGGCCATGCCGACGGCGAAGGCGCCGACACTGGGCCGGAAGAGGTTGAGGGTGTTCATGGCGACCCGGAAGCCCCGGTCCGGTTCGCCGAGCACGTCGTCGGCGGTGACCGGTACGCCGTCGAAGGCGAGGCTGCCGATGGGGTGCGGCGAGAGCATGTCGAGCGGTTGTCCTGTCAGCCCGGGGCGGTCGGCGGGGACCAGGAACGCGGTGACGCCACGGGCCCCCGCGCCCTCGGTGGTCCGGGCGAAGACGGTGTAGAAGTCGGCCTCGGGGGCGTTGGAGATCCAGCACTTCTCGCCGGTCAGCCGCCAGCCCTCCGGTGCGGGCGCGGCCTCCAGGGCGAGGGCCGCCGCATCCGAGCCGGCCCCGGGCTCGCTGAGCGCGAAGGCCGAGACGGCCCGGCCCGCACGGACCTCGGGCAGCCAGCGCTCACGGTGGGCCGGGGTGCCCGCCTGGACCACGGGGTACGTGCCGAGGCCCTGGAGCGCCAGCGCCGTCTCGGCCTCCGTGCAGCCGCGGGCGAGGGATTCGCGCAGCAGGCACAGGTCGAGGGCGCCGGAGCCCAGCAGCCGGTCCAGCAGGCCCAGCTCGCCGAGGGCGGCCACCAGTGGGCGGTTGACGTGGCCCGGCTCGCCCTTCTCCGCGAGCGGGCGCAGCCGCTGCTCGGCGAGGGTGCGCAGCTCCTCGCACCAGGCGGTCCGGTCCGGATCGAGCGAGAATGCCGTCATACCGGCGCCTCTCTTGTCGGAGTCCCGTCGGAAGCTCTGCGCACAACGTCTGTCGCTCTGCGCATGCAGTTCTGTCGCGCCTTGCCTCGTCACCCGTTTTATCGCGGACAGTTGACTACCGTCACCCAAACGATACGCTCCAGAGGCGACAAGGGGGCGATCCGTAATGGACCCGAAGACCTCAGCGCACATCGACAGCTTTGCCAGGGAACATCTGCCACCCGCCGACCAGTGGCCGGAACTGGTCTTCGACCTGCCCGAGCTGCACTATCCGGACCGGCTGAACTGCGCCGTCGAACTACTGGACCGCACGGCGGACCGTTTCGGACCCGAGCGGCCCGCCTTCCGTACGCCGGACGGCGCGGTGATCGGCTACGGGGAGCTGCGCGACCGGGTCGACAGCATCGCCCACGTCCTCACCTCGGACCTGGGCGTCGTCCCCGGAAACCGCGTGCTGCTGCGCGGCCCCACCACACCCCATCTGGCCGCATGCTGGCTGGCGGTGCTGAAGGCGGGCGCGATCGCCGTCACCGTACTGGCCCAGCAGCGGGCCACCGAACTCGCCACGATCTGCTCGATCGCCCGGATCAGCCACGCGCTGTGCGACGCCCGCTCGGTCGAGGACCTGGCGAAGGCAGAGGTCCCGGGGCTGCGCATCACCGCGTTCGGCGGCGACGCCCCGGACGATCTGCTGCGCCTGGCGGACGGCCGGCCGGGCCCCTACCGGGCCGTGGACACCGCGTCGGACGATGTCGCGCTGATCGCGTTCACCTCGGGGACCACCGGCCGCCCCAAGGGCTGCATGCATCTGCACCGCGATGTGCTCGCCATCGCCGACACCTTCTCGCGGCACGTCCTGCGGCCGGTGCCCGACGACGTGTTCGCCGGCAGCCCGCCACTCGGCTTCACCTTCGGGCTCGGCGGCCTCGTGGTCTTCCCGCTGCGGGCCGGCGCCTCGGCGCTGCTGCTGGAACAGGCCGGGCCCAAGCAGCTGCTCCCGGCCCTCGCCGCCCACCACGTCTCGGTGCTGTTCACCGCGCCCACCGCCTACCGGGTGATGCTCGACCAGCTCGACGGGCACGACCTCTCCGCGTTGCGGCGCTGTGTGTCGGCGGGCGAGAACCTGCCCGTGGCGACCTGGCAGTCCTGGTACGAGCGGACCGGCCTGCGGATCATCAACGGCATCGGCGCCACCGAGCTGCTGCACATCTTCGTCTCCGCCGCCGACGAGGCGATCCGCCCCGGCACCACCGGCGTCCCGGTCCCCGGCTGGCAGGCCCGGGTGGTGGACCGGGACGGCACACCGGTGCCGGACGGTGAGCCGGGACTGCTCGCCGTGCGCGGGCCGGTCGGCTGCCGGTACCTCGCCGACGAACGGCAGCGCGAGTACGTACGGCACGGCTGGAACGTCACGGGCGACACCTATGTGCGCGACCCGGACGGCTACTTCCGCTACGTCGCACGCGCCGACGACATGATCATCTCCTCCGGCTACAACATCGCGGGCCCCGAGGTCGAAGACGCCCTGCTGCGCCATCCCGAGGTGGCGGAGGCCGCGGTGGTGGGCCGAGAGGACGAGCTGCGCGGCCGGATCGTGGCGGCGTACGTGGTCGTGCGGGAGGGCTCCACGCTGTCGGCCGACGCACTGCGCGCCTTCATGCGGACGGAGCTGGCCCCGCACAAATGCCCCCGCCTCATCACCTTCCTGCCCGCACTCCCCCGTACCGCCACCGGCAAACTGCAGCGGTTCAGGCTCCGCGAGGACGAGGAGACCGAAGACGGTGCGGGCGCGGGCTCCGCGGGCCGAGAATGATCACATGGCCGAAACGCATGCTCCCCGCTCGCTGATCGTCACCCTCTACGGCGCCTACGGCCGGACCCCCGGCGACACCCCGCTCCCGGTCGCCGAACTCGTCAGGCTGCTGGGTGCCGTCGGCGTGGAGCCTCCCGCCGTGCGGTCATCCGTCTCCCGGCTCAAGCGGCGCGGGCTGCTCGTCGCGGCGCGCACGGCGCAGGGAGCGGCCGGGTACGCGCTGTCGGCCGACGCCCGTCAGCTGCTCGACGACGGCGACCGGCGGATCTACCGGCATCCGGCCCCCCGGCTCGGCGACGGCTGGGTCCTCGCGGTGTTCTCCGTGCCGGAGGCCGAGCGCCACAAGCGGCACCTGCTGCGCTCCCGGCTGTCCCGGCTGGGCTTCGGCACGGCGGCCCCCGGCGTCTGGATCGCTCCGGCGGCCCTGTACGACGAGACCCGGCACACCCTGGAGCGGCTCGGACTCGCCCCGTACGTCGAGCTGTTCCGGGCAGATCATCTGGGTTTCGCCGCCACCGCGGAGTCGGTCGGGCGCTGGTGGGACCTGGAGGCCGTCGCCCGGCTGCACCGCGATTTCCTTCAGCGCCACGAACCGGTGCTGCGGGACTGGGAGTCGCGGGGCGAGGCCGCACCCGATCCGGAGCACGCCTACCGGGACTACCTGACCGCGCTGGACTCCTGGCGGCAGGTGCCGTACGCGGACCCGGGGCTGCCGCCGGAACTGCTGCCGCGACAGTGGCCGGGCGGCCGGTCGGCGGAGGTGTTCGGGCTGCTGCACGAACGGCTGCGGGACGCGGGGGCGGCGTTCGTACGCGGATAAACCGGCTGCCCCGGCGGCGGAGCGCCGGGCAGAATGCGGGGGCATGACATGGACCTTCACCGACGACGTCGACGTCTTCCTCGACGCGGCCGGTGCCTCGCTGGCCGCGCGGCCGGCCGAGAGCACGGTCGTGCTGACCGTCACCGCGGCCCTGCGCCGCCACGGCCCGAACGCGTACGGCGACCACGATCCGGTGATGGGCTGGTGGCGCGGTGCCGACGGCGAGGTCGCGGGCACCGTACTCCAGACGCCGCCCTACCCCGCGACGTTGAACGCCCTCGCCCCGGAGGCCGTTGCTCCGTTGATGGCGGCCCGCCGGCTCACTCGTGTGAACGCGGACCGGGCCACGGCACGGGCGGTGGCGGCCCACTGGCCGGGGCACCGTGTCGACGAGGAACAGCGGCTGTACCGGCTGGGCGAGCTGATCCCGCCGTCACCCGCTCCCGGCGGCCGGGCGAGGGCCGCGACGCCTGCGGACCGGGAGCTGCTGCTGCGCTGGTACGCCGCGTTCGCCATGGACATCGGGGGCACGGCCGGTCACGGCGCACGTCATGGGCGGACGGTCGACGAGCGGACGGCGGAAGGCCGGCTGACGCTCTGGGAGAACGGGGGTGTCCCCGTGTCGATGGCGGGCATCTCGCCGCGGCTCGCAGGCACGGCGCGCGTCGCTCCCGTCTACACCCCGCCCGAACACCGCGGCCGGGGCTACGCGGCGGCGGTGACCGCGGAGGTCAGCCGCGCGGCCGGGGAGGCGGGCGCGGACGAGGTGCTGCTCTTCACGGACCTGGCGAACCCGACCAGCAACGGTGTGTACACCCGGATCGGCTTTCGGGCCGTCTCCGACCGGCTGCTCATCAGCGCGCAGACCGACGGTGGATGAGGCGCGACGAGGCGCCCGAGCCGGTCCGGCCGGGGTGCACGAGTGGCTGCCGCTCAGCCCAGGGTGAGCCGCGGTTTCGGGGCGTCGGTGCGGCCCGTCGGCGGGGTGCGGCTGCCCGCACGGTACGGGAGCGGCCAGGGCGCGCCGGCTCCCGCGTAGCCCTGTTCGGCCGCGGCGTGCAGCGTCCAGTGCGGGTCGTACAGGTGGGGGCGGGCCAGGGCACAGAGGTCGGCGCGGCCCGCCAGCAGCAGTGAGTTGACGTCGTCCCAGGAGGAGATCGCACCGACGGCGATGACGGGCACGCACAGGGTGTTGCGGATCCGGTCGGCGTACGGGGTCTGGTAGGAGCGCCCGTACTCGGGCCGTTCACCGGGGACGACCTGCCCGGTGGAGACGTCGATGGCGTCGGCGCCGTGCGCGACGAACGCCCGGGCGATCTCGACGGCGTCCTCGGCCGTGGTGCCGCCTTCGGCCCAGTCCGTGGCGGAGATCCGGACGGTCATCGGCCGGTCATCGGGCCACCGCTCACGGACCGCGTCGAAGACCTCCAGCGGGAAGCGCAGCCGGTTCTCCAGCGTTCCGCCGTACCGGTCGGTGCGGCGGTTGGTGAGCGGGGAGAGGAAGCCGGAGAGCAGATAGCCGTGGGCACAGTGGAGTTCGATGAGGTCGAATCCGCAGGCGTCGGCGCGGCGGGCGGCGTCCGTGAACTGCCGGCGCACCGCGTCGAGACCGGCGTCGTCCAGTGCGTGCGGGACCTGGCTGACGCCCGGTGCGTACGGGATCGGGGAGGCGGCAGCCAGGGGCCAGTTGTCCGCGTCGAGCGGCTCGTCGATGCCGTCCCACATGAGCCTGGTGGAGCCCTTGCGACCGGAGTGACCGAGCTGGAGGCCGATGGCGGTGCCGGGTGATCCGGTGTGCACGAAGTCGGTGACGCGGGCCCAGGCGGCGGCCTGTTCGTCGGTGTAGAGGCCGGTGCAGCCGGGGGTGATGCGGCCCTCGGGGCTCACGCAGACCATTTCCGTCATGACGAGCCCGGCCCCGCCGAGTGCCCTGGCCCCGAGGTGGACGAGGTGGAAGTCGCCGGGGACTCCGTCGGCCGCCGAGTACATGTCCATGGGCGAGACGACGACGCGGTTGCGCAGTTCCAGTCCGCGCAGCCGCAGCGGGGTGAACATCGGCGGGGTGCCGGGCGGGCAGCCGAACTCCTCCTCGACGGCCGCGGCGAACCCGGCGTCGCGCAGTCGCAGGTTGTCGTGGGTGACGCGGCGGCTGCGGGTGAGGAGGTTGAACGCGAACTGGCGGGGCGGCTGGTCGACGTACGTGCCCAGCTCCTCGAACCAGCGCAGGCTGGCCGCCGCGGCACGCTGCGTCGATTCGACGACCGGACGGCGCTCGTTCTCGTACGCGGCGAGGGCGGCGGGCAGGCCGGGCTGTTCCTCGATGCAGGCGGCGAGCGCGAGGGCGTCCTCGACGGCGAGTTTGGTGCCGGAGCCGATGGAGAAGTGCGCGGTGTGGGCGGCATCGCCGATGAGGACGGTGTTGCCGTGCGACCAGTGGTCGTTGACGACGGTGCCGAAGGTGAGCCAGGAGGAGTTGTTGGAGCGCAGCGGCCGGCCGCCGAGCGCGCCGGCGAAGATCCCGGCGCACTGGCGGACCGACTCCGCCGGGTCGCAGGTGTCGAACCCGGCTGCCCGCCAGACCTCTTCGCGCATCTCCACGATGACGGTGGAGGCGTCCGGGGAGAAGGGGTAGCCGTGCAGCTGCATCACGCCGTGGGCGGTCTCGGCGGTCTCGAAGCGGAAGGCGTCCAGGGCGAAGTCGGCGGCCAGCCAGATGTAGCGGCAGCGGTGGGCGCTGATGCGCGGGCCGAAGCTGTCGGCGTGCGCGGTACGGGTGGGGCTGTGTACGCCGTCGGCGGCGACCACCAGGTCGTACGAGGCGGCGAGTTCGGCGGCGGGAGGGGCCTGTTCGCGGAAGCGGAGCCGTACGCCGAGGGAAGCGCAGCGTTCGTGCAGGATCTCCAGGAGGCGGCGCCTGCCGAGTGCGGCGAATCCGTGGCCGCCGGAGGTCTGGGTGTGGCCGCGGTGGACGATGTCTATGTCGTCCCACCTGACGAACTCCTTCTGGAGTGCGCGGTGGACGACGGGGTCGGCGTGCTCGATGCCGCCGAGGGTCTCGTCGGAGAGGACGACGCCGAAGCCGAAGGTGTCGTCGGGGGCATTGCGCTCCCAGAGGGTGATCTCGCGCGCCGGGTCCAGCCGCTTGAGCAGCGCCGCGGCGTAGAGCCCGCCGGGGCCGCCGCCGATGACGGCGATGCGGCGCGGTACGGCGGGCCCCCCTGCGGCAGGGGCTGTCACCGGCCTTGCCATTTCGGCGGGCGCTTCTCGGTGAACGCGGCGTGGAACTCGGCGTAGTCCTCGCCGTGCATCAGCAGGGCCTGGGTGGCGGCGTCCATCTCCACGGCTGCGGCCAGCGGCATGTCGAGTTCGGCGGTGAGCAGCGCCTTGGTCTGCGCGAGGGCGAGGGCGGGGCCGTCCGCGAGGCGGCGGGCGAGCTCCGCGGCCCGCTCGCCGGCGTTTCCCTCCTCGGTCAGCTCGCTGATCAGCCCGATGCGTTCCGCCTCGGGCGCGCGGACGGGGTCGCCGAGCATCAGCAGCCGGGTGGCGTGGCCGAGGCCCACCACCCGGGGCAGCAGATAGGCCGCGCCCATGTCGCCGCCGGAGAGCCCGACCCGGGTGAAGAGGAAGGCGAACCGGGCCGTCGGGTCGGCGATCCGGAAGTCGGCGGCCAGTGCGAGGACGGCGCCCGCTCCCGCGACGGCCCCGTGCACGGCCGCGACGACGGGGAAGGGGCATTCCCGCAGGGCCCGTACCACCTGGCCGGTCATCCGGTTGAAGTCCAGCAGCTGGGCGGTGTCCATGGCGAGGGTGGCGCCGATGATCTCGTCCACATCGCCGCCGGAGCAGAAGCCACGCCCCTCCCCCGCCAGCACCAGCGCCCGCACGGAACGCTCCCTGGACAGCTCGGCCAGCAGATCGCGCAGGTCGGCGTAGGCGCCGAAGGTCAGCGCGTTGAGTTTCTCGGGGCGGGCGAGGGTGACGGTGGCGACACCGTCACGCGTGGTGACCCGGAGATGGCGCCAGTTCTCCGTGTGCGGTGCGGAGCTGGGAAACGGGCTCATGGAGGGTGGTCCCCTTCAGCCGTCGGGCTGCTACCTGCCACGAATTTATCACTCGTACGTGACTCTCGTCACGAGTACGCGATAAGCGGAGCGTAAGGCCATAGTGACGAACGTCCCCTTCCTACCGGTCGACAGGCCCTTGTCCGAGCTGTGGGGCTTCGTATGGTTGAAACCATGAAGCGGTGCGTTCCATGAACGCCTCTCTCAGCGAACGGAAATCCGCCGTGTCCCCCGATGTTCCCGCCCCCGCCTCCTGGCGGGTCGCACTGCCGCACTCGGCTGCGGCCGTGCCGATCGCCCGTGCGCTGATCCGCACGGCGCTGGCGGACCTCGACTCCCCCGCCGACAGCGACACCGCCGAGCTGCTCACCGCGGAACTGGTCGCCAACGCGGTCGAGCACACCCCCGGGGACGAGCCGATCGAGCTGGTGGTGGAGCTGCTGGCGAACGGCTGCCAGGTGGAGGTGCACGACCACGACCCCGCCCCGCCCGGCGACCTCTCCCGCCCCGGGCCGGGCAGCGAGCCGGACCCGTGGCAGGAGCACGGCCGGGGTCTGCTGCTGATCCGCACCCTCAGCTCGTCCTGCGGCCACCGCACGACGGAACGCGGCAAGGCCGTGTGGTTCACCCTGCCCTCGCCCGCCCGCCCGGTGGACTGACCCGGGCTACAGGTCAGCGGGCTCCGCTCCCGGCCAGCCGGGAGCGGCCGCGCCCGTAGCAGGCGTACAGCAGGGCCCCGGCCGCCAGGAACACCGCGAACTGCGCCCAGGTCGCCCAGCCGGTGCCGTACATGAGATAGACGCAGAATCCGACGCCGAGCACCGGGCCGACGGGGTGGAGCGGGATCCTGAAGGAGCCCCTCACCTCGGGGTTGCGGTGACGCAGCACGATCACCGCGACATTGACGGCGACCATGGTGGCGAGCGTCCCGATGGTCGTCAGGTTCACCACCACGTCGAGGGACGAGAAGGCGGCAGGTACGGCGAAGACGGTGGCCACGATCCAGGTGTTGGCGACCGGCGTCGAGGTACGCGGCGAGACCCGCTCGAAGACCCGCGGCACCAGCCCGTCGCGCGACATCGACATCAGGATGCGGGTCTGTCCGTACATCACCGCGAGGACGACCGAGGCGATGGCGACGATCGCCCCGAAGGCGATGATCGCGCCGCCGATCGTGGAGTCGGTGACCTGGTTGACGATGAGCGAGAGCGCAGCCGGTCTGTCGGAGACGGCGTCCGGGCCGAGGGCTCCGATGGCGGCGAGCGCGACGGCGCAGTAGAGCAGCGTGACCAGGCCGATGCAGATCATGATCGCCAGCGGGATGTTCCGCCGGGGGTTCCTGACCTCCTCGCCCGCGGTCGTGATGGCGTCGAAGCCGATGTACGAGAAGAACGCGAGCGACGCCCCCGCGGTGACGCCGGCCGCGCCGTGGGCCGCGAACGGGGTGAGGTTGCCGTGCTCGAAGGCGGTGAAGGCGATGGCGCAGAACATGACCAGGACGGTGATCTTGAGGACGGCCATCGCGGCCGTGGCCCCGGCGCTCTCCCGGATGCCCCGCACGAGCAGGGTGGCGGCCATCATGACCACGACGACCGCGGGCAGATTGACCACGCCGCCGTCGCCGGGCCCGGAGGAGAGCGCGGCGGGCAGCTGCCGTCCGAGGAGGCTGTCGAGCAGTTCGTTGACGTACTGGCTCCAGCCGACCGCCACGGCGGAGACCGAGACGCCGTACTCCAGGAGCAGGCACCAGCCGACGAGGAAGGCGACGCGTTCGCCGAGGGTGGCGTAGGCGAAGGAGTACGAGCTGCCGGAGACCGGGATCGCGCTGCCCAGCTCGGCGAAGGAGAACGCGGTGAAGATGCAGGTGATCGCCGCGAGGACGAAGGACAGCACGACGGCGGGACCGGCCTTGGCGACACTGTCGGAGAGGCCGACGAAGATGCCGGTACCGACGACGGCGCCGACTCCGAAGCACACCAGCTGGAAGAGCCCCATGGTGCGCTTGAGGCCGTGCCCCTCCAGGTCGGCTCCCGACTCGGCGATCAACTGGTGGGGGTCCTTGACGCGGTGCGGCGGGCCGGGCAGGCGCAGGGGGCTCACGGGACTGTTCTCATCTCTGGTGGCACACGTGGGGGGCGCGTCCCGGCGGCGTGGGGGCCGGTGGGACACACGAAAATGGGGTTCGAGCGTGCGAGCTCGAACCCCACCAACAGGCACCATGATAGGCGCCGGTGCGCATGTTCACCCAATTGGTCGCATGAACATGCGGTTTGCCCGGGTCAGTGCCCGGCCAGGGATGCCACAAGTACCGCCTTGATGGTGTGCATCCGGTTCTCCGCCTCGTCGAATACGACCGAGTGGGCGGACTCGAACACCTCGTCACTGACCTCCAGCTCGCTCAGGCCGTGCCGGGCGTGGATCTCCCTGCCGACCTTGGTGCCGAGGTCGTGGTAGGCGGGGAGGCAGTGCAGGAACTTCACGTCGGCGTTCCCGGTGGCCCGCAGGACGTCCATGGTGACGGCGTACGGCGCGAGGGCGGTGATGCGCTCGTCCCAGACCTCCTTGGGCTCGCCCATCGAGACCCAGACGTCGGTGGCGACGAAGTCGGCGCCCCGCACCCCCTCGGCGATGTCCTCGGTGAGGGTGACGGTCGCCCCGCTCACCCCGGCGAGCCTGCGGGCCTCGGCGACGATGCCGTTGGCCGGCCAGTAGGCCTTCGGCGCGACGATCCGCACGTCCATCCCGAGCAGGGCGCCGGTGACCAGGTAGGAGTTGCCCATGTTGAACCGGGCGTCACCGAGGTAGGCGAAGGCGATCCGCTCCAGCGGCTTCGTGCTGTGCTCGGTCATCGTGAGGAAGTCGGCGAGCATCTGGGTCGGGTGCCAGTCGTCGGAGAGCCCGTTGAACACGGGGACCCCGGCGTACGCGGCCAGCTCCTCGACGGCCGCCTGGCTGTCGCCGCGGTACTCGATCCCGTCGAACATCCGGCCGAGGACCCGCGCGGTGTCCTTCACCGACTCCTTGTGGCCCATCTGGGAGCCGGTCGGGTCCAGGTAGGTCGTCGACGCCCCCTGGTCGGCAGCGGCCACCTCGAAAGCACACCGGGTACGGGTCGAGGTCTTCTCGAAGATCAGCGCGATGTTCCGGCCCCGCAGCCGCTGCACCTCGGCCCCCGCCTTCTTCGCGGCCTTCAGCTCCGCGGCCAGCTCGATCAGGCCGCGGAACTCCTCGGCCGTGAAGTCCAGCTCCTTGATGAAGTGGCGGCCTTCGAGGTCTATGGCCATGGTGACTGCTCCTGGGTCGGGCGGGGGGACGCATACGGTAACTCTGGAAGTGTATACGACACATTGCATCGCTATACAGGCGTCATGGGGCGCGGCGGGTTGAAAGTTGCGTGGCGCGAATATTTGCGCACCACGCACTATCTGTTAGCCTGAACGGCATGAGCGGTCTTCGGAAACGGAAGAAGGAAGCCACGCGCGCGGCGCTGAGCTGGGCCGCGATCCGGCTCACCGTGGAGCGCGGGCTGAGCGCGGTCAAGGTCGAGGACATCGCGGCGGCGGTCGGCGTGTCCCCGCGCACCTACAACAACTACTTCTCCAGCAAGGCCGAAGCGATCGCGTTCCGCCACCTCGAGCGCTCGTTGCGGCTCGCGGCCGAGCTGCGTCACGGACCGCCCGGTGAGCCCCTGTGGGAAGCGATCACCCGGGCGGCGCTTCGACAGCTGGAGCCCGGCCCCGAGGTGGAGCACATGCCGCCCCAGGGGCCCGAGGAGTGGGCGGCCGGCCTTCAGGTGATGCTGGCCGAACCCGCGCTGGAGGCCGAGATGCTGCGGGCCGGCAGGACCGCGGAGAAGGAGCTCGCCGCAGCCGTCGCCGACCGCATGGGCATGGATCCCGCGTCCGAGCTCTACCCCAACCTGGTGGCCGCGAGCGTGATGGCCGCGAACAACGTCGCCATCGATCTGTTCGTACGAGGCGGCACGGGCGAGTCGATGGAGACCCTGCTGCTCCGGGCGCTGCGCATGGTGGCCGCGGGGCTCCCCACTCCGTAAGCCGCTCGGCCCCACCCCGCATCGGGGCTGCCACGCGCAGCCCCCGCTCCCCCATGCCCCGAACAGGCCCACCACGGTCCGAAAAAGTCCGCCATTGCCCCAGAAGGAGAATTGTCATGCTTGATGTGGTTATCGTCGGCGGTGGTCCGAACGGGCTGATGCTCGCCTGCGAGCTGGCACTGTCCGGGGTGCGCCCGGTCGTACTGGAGCGGCTCGCCGGCCCGAAGACCGAGCCCCGGGCGAACGGCCTGGTCGGTCAGGTGGTGCGCATGCTCGACCGCCGGGGCCTCTACACCCGCCTCAGCGGGTCCGCCGAGCCGCCCCTGCCCGCTCCCCGCTACATGTTCGGCGCGTTCACGCTCGACCTCACAGCGCTCGGCGACAACCCCGTGAGGCTGCTCCCGGTACCGCAGGAGCAGATCGAAAGGACCCTCACCGAACGCGCTCTGGAACTCGGCGTCGACCTTCGCCGGGGACAGGAGGTGACCGGTCTGCGCCAGGACGGCGATGTCGTCCGGATCTCCCTCTCCGACGGCGGGACGCTCACCGCCCGATACCTGGTCGGGGCGGACGGGGGGCACAGCGTCGTGCGCCGCCTGTCCGGCATCGGCTTCCCGGGAGTGACGACCGACGACTTCGTCAGTCGCTCCGCGAACGTGTCCGTGTCGGACGAGCACCTGAGCCCGGACCAGGAGCTGATCGTCCCCGGTTACGGCAGCCTTCCGCCGGCCCTGTACGTGCGCACGGAGCGCGGCACGATCGTGTGGGCGCTGCTGCCCGGCCGGCCGCCCGCACTTCACACCACCGAGACCGGTGTGCCCGGCGAGCACACCGCCCCGATGACCTTCGGGGAGATGATGGCGAGCGCCGAACGCGTGCTGGGCGTCCCGGTGCCCGTGGGGCAGCCGGAGGGAGAAGGACCGCATCTGCTTCGACGGCTCGTCGGCGGCAACACGCGACTGGCGGAGCGCTACCGGGACCGGCGGGTCCTGCTCCTGGGCGACGCGGCCCATGTGCACTCGGCGATCGGCGGCCCCGGCCTCAACCTCGGCCTGCAGGACGCGGTCAACCTCGGCTGGAAGCTGGCCGCCACAGTGCGGGGGTGGGCCCCCGACGGGCTGCTCGACACCTACGACGAGGAACGCCGGCCGGTCGCGGAACGCGTCGTGGCCTCGACCCTGTCCCAGTCGGCGCTGATGCGGCCCGGACCTGAGGTCAGTGCCCTGCGGACCGTCTTCGGCGAACTGCTCGCATCGCCCGGTGGCACCGAACGCATAGCCCACCTCCTCGCCGGAACCACCGAGGGCTTCGTGCCCGACCTCGTGGTGCACACCGGTGCGGGAGTCCGTCGGCTGGCCGACCTGACGACCGCCGCCCGGCCCTTGCTGCTGGACCTGTCCGGCGACTTCGCCGGGGCCGCGGAGCCCTGGCACGACCGGGTCGACGTCGTGAGCGGCAAGGCCGAGGGCACGAGCGCGGCCGGCCTGCTGCTTCGTCCAGACAGCCACATCGCGTGGACCGGGCACGGACCGGACGACATCGGCGGTCTGCGGGCCGCACTGCACCAGTGGTTCGGCGCGCCGACGGTCGGCACCCGTGCACCGGAGCCGGCCGCCGGCCGCTGACCCCGGCCGGCTACACCGGATCGCGGACCACGGGGCAGCTCATGCAGCGGGGGCCGCCCCGGCCGCGGCCCAGTTCGCTGCCGCGGATCTCGATGACCTCGATGCCCTCCTTGCGCAGGTGGGTGTTGGTCGTGGCGTTGCGTTCGTAGGCGACGACGACGCCCGGTTCGACGGCCAGGACGTTGCACCCGTCGTCCCACTGCTCACGCTCGGCCGCATGCACGTCCTGGACGGCGGTGAGCACCCGGATCGAGTCCAGCCCCAGCGCCTCGGCGATGGCGCGGTGCATGTGCTCGGGCGGATGGTCGGTGACCTTGAGGTCACGCGGGCCGTCGCCCGGCTCGATGGTGTAGGAGCGGAGCATGCCCAGGCCCGCGTACTTGGTGAAGGTGTCCCCGTCGACCATCGTCATCACCGTGTCGAGGTGCATGAAAGCCCGGCTCTTGGGCATGTCGAGCGCCACGATCGTCCGGGCCGACCCGGCGTCGAAGAGTCCGCGTGCCAGCATCTCCACCGCCTGCGGTGTGGTGCGCTCACTCATCCCGATGAGCACGGCGCCGCGGCCGATGACCAGGACGTCGCCGCCCTCGATGGTGGAGGGGTAGTCGTCCTGCCCCTGCGACCAGTGGTGGAACGCGCCCGCCTCCGGTCCGGTGAAGAGCGGGTGGTGGCGGTAGATCGCCTCGAAGTGGACGGTCTCGCGCTGCCGGGCCGGCCAGCGCATGGCGTTGATGGAGACGCCGTCGTAGATCCAGGCCGAGGTGTCACGGGTGAAGAGGTGGTTCGGCAGCGGCCCGAGGAGGAAGTCGTCCAGGTCCATGACGTGGAATCGGACCGAGGTCGGCTCGCGGAACCGCTCCAGGAACTCCCGTTTGGTCATCCCGCCGACCAGCGCCTCGCAGAGTTCGGTGGCGTCCAGCTCCTCGAAGGCCGCCCGCAGGTGCTCGGTGGCGAGCGGACCGTACTCCTTCTCCGCGAAGACCCGGTCCAGCACCAGCCGCCGGGCCACCGGGATCTCCAGCGACTCGCGCAGCAGATCCCCGAAGAGGTGGACATCCACGCCGCGGTCGCGGAGCACGTCCGCGAAGCCGTCGTGCTCCTGGCGGGCCCTGCGCACCCAGAGCACGTCGTCGAAGAGCAGCGCGTCCTTGTTGCTCGGGGTGAGCCGTTTCAGTTCCAGATCGGGGCGGTGCAGGATGACGCGGCGCAGCCGCCCGGCCTCGGAGTCGACATGGAATCCCATGCCCACATCCTCACCGCCCGGAGCACCGTTCACCCGGCGAACCGCCAAACGGAAAGCGCCCAAGGGCTGTCCCGTAAGCCCTGGTGGATCAGCGCGCGGCGTCAGGTGCGGTGCATTGCAAGGCGGAGGGACGTCCGCATACTGGATGCATTCGGGCGTTCCGGCAAAGCGGCGCGGCGCCGTAGCCGGCGTCGCGCGCCCGCCGGGGATCACGGGACAGCCCTTAGAGCCGCGGGTCCACCGGTTCCGACTCCAGCGCCAGCACCGCGAACACCGCCTCATGGACGCGCCACAGCGGCTCGCCCCCGGCCAGCCGGTCCAGCGCTTCGAGGCCCAGGGCGTACTCGCGCAGGGCGAGCGAACGCTTGTGGCCGAGGGACCTGCCGCGCAGCCGCTCCAGGTTCTCCGGGCGGGTGTACTCGGGTCCGTAGATGATCCGCAGGTACTCCCGGCCGCGCACCTTGATGCCGGGCTGGACCAGCCGGCCCCTGCCGTCCCTGACGAACGCGCCGAGCGGCTTGACGACCATGCCCTCACCGCCGCGGCCGGTCATCTCCCGCCACCAGTCGATGCCGGAGCGGACCGATGCCTCGTCGGCGGTGTCGACGACGAGCCGCCTGGTGACCTGGAGGAGACCCGTGGGGTCGTGCTCCACCAGCCGGTCCAGCCAGGCCAGCTGCTCGTCATGGGGTACGGCGGCGAGCGAGCGGCCCTGTACGGCGAGGATCTGGAACGGTGCGAGGCGCACCCCGTCGAGCCCCTCGGTGCTCCAGCAGTAGCGGCGGTAGGCCTCGGTGAACGCGGCGGCGTCCTCGGCCCGGCCGCGCTGCCGGTCCGCGAGCTCGCCGACGTCGATGCCGCGCCGCGCCGCTGCCGCGAGGGCCGCACCGGCCGCGGGGAAGACGGCGCCCGAGGCGGCGCCGACCGCCGCGTACTGCGAGCGGAGCAGTCCGGCCGCCTTGAGGGACCAGGGCATCAGCTCGGCGTCGAGCAGTACCCAGTCGGTCTCCCACTCCTCCCAAAGCCCTGCGGCGGTGACCGCCGTACGCAGCCGGCCGAGGACGGCCTCGGTCAGCGAGGGGTCGTCCAGGAACGGGCGTCCGGTACGGGTGTGCAGGGCACCCGTCGGGGCGCCCTCGCCGGTGTCGCCGGTCCCGAGGCGTTCCCGTGCCACGTCCGCGTCCCGGCAGACCAGGGCCACCGCGCGGGAGCCCATGTGCTTCTCCTCGCACACGACCCGTTCCACGCCGTCCGCCCGGTACTGCGCGAACGCCTCGGCCGGGTGCTCCAGGTAGCCCTCCTCCTTCGAGGTGGCCGTCGGCGCCATGGTCGGCGGGAGGTAGGCGAGCAGCCGGGGATCGACGGCGAACCGGCTCATGACCTCCAGCGCCGCCGCCGCGTTCTCCTCGCGTACCGAGATCCGGCCCATGTGCCGGGTCTCCACGACCCGGCGGCCCCGCACGTCGGCGAGGTCGAGCGGACGGCCCTCGTGGCCGCCGGGCGCCTCGGTGACCAGCGGCTTCACCGGCTCGTACCAGACCTGCTCGGCCGGTACGTCGACGAGCTCGCGCTCCGGCCAGCGCAGCGCGGTCATCCGTCCGCCGAAGACCGCGCCGGTGTCCAGGCAGATGGTGTTGTTGATCCAGGAGGTGGTGGGGACGGGGGTGTGGCCGTAGACGACCGCGGCGCTCCCCCGGTAGTCCTCCGCCCACGGGTAGCGCACCGGCAGGCCGAACTCGTCGGTCTCACCGGTGGTGTCGCCGTACAGCGCGTGCGAACGCACCCGTCCGGAGGTGCGTCCGTGGTACTTCTCGGGCAGTCCTGCGTGGCAGACGACCAGCTTGCCGCCGTCCAGCACGTAGTGGCTGACGAGCCCGTCGATGAACTCCCTGACCCGCTGCCGGAACTCCGGGTCGTCGGCGTCCTCGCGCTCCAACTGCTCGACGGTCTCGGCGAGTCCGTGGGTCTGCTGGACCTTGCGGCCCTTGAGGTAGCGGCCGAGCTTGTTCTCGTGGTTGCCGGGCACGCACAGTGCGTTGCCGTCCGCCACCATCGACATGACCCGGCGCAGCACCCCGGGGCTGTCGGGGCCGCGGTCGACGAGGTCGCCGACGAAGACGGCGGTGCGCCCATCGGGATGCGCCCCGTCCGTGTAGCCGAGCTTGCCGAGCAGGGTCTCCAGCTCGGCGCTGCAGCCATGGATGTCGCCGATGATGTCGAAGGGGCCGGTGAGGTGGCGGAGGTCGTTATAGCGGCGCTCCCGCACCACTTCGGCGTGCTCGGCCTCCTCCTCGGTGCGCAGGATGTGGACCTTGCGGAATCCCTCGCGCTCCAGGCCGCGCAGCGATCGGTGCAGCTCGCGGCGGTGGCGCTGGACGACGTGGCGGGACATTCCGGCCCGGTCGGGACGGTCCGCGTTCCGTGCGAGGCAGACGTCTTCGGGCAGGTCGAGCACGATCGCGATGGGCAGTACGTCGTGCTCCCGGGCCAGCCGTACCAACTGGCGGCGGCTCTCGGGCTGGACACTGGTGGCGTCGACGACTGTCAGCCGTCCGGCGGCCAGGCGCTTGCCCGCGACGTAGTGGAGGACGTCGAAGGCGTCCCGGCTGGCGCTCTGGTCGTTCTCGTCGTCGGCGACCAGGCCCCGGCAGAAGTCCGAGGAGATGACCTCGGTCGGTTCGAAGTGCCGGTGGGCGAAGGTGGACTTGCCCGATCCGCTCGCCCCGATGAGGACCACGAGCGAGAGGTCGGTCACCGGCAGGGTGCGCGTGGTGCTGTCCGGGGTGCTGCTCATGCGGCTTTCGCCTCCTTCTCGGTTCCGTCTGCCGCGGTCATGGTGAACACGGCCATCTGCGTGGGTGGTCCCACCTCGGGGTCGTCGGGTCCTACGGGCAGGAACTCCACCCGGTATCCGTGCCGGCCGGCCACTTCACCCGCCCAGTTCCGGAATTCGGCCCGGTTCCATTCGAAGCGGTGGTCGCCGTGGCGGGCGTGCCCGGCCGGGAGCGTCTCCCAGCGGACGTTGTACTCGACGTTCGGCGTGGTCACCAGCACGGTGCGGGGGCGGGCGGAGCCGAACACGGCGTACTCGAGCGCGGGCAGCCGCGGCAGGTCGAGGTGCTCGATGACCTCGCTCAGCACAGCCGCGTCATACCCTTTGAGCCGCTTGTCGGTGTACGTGAGCGAGCCCTGCCACAGCGCCACGCGCGAGGCCTGTCGCTCGCCCATCCGGTCGAGCTTCAGCCTGCGCGAGGCGATGGTGAGGGCGCGCATCGACACGTCGACACCGACGATCTCCGTGAAGCGCACGTCCTTCAGCAGCGCCTGCACCAACTGGCCCTGGCCACAGCCCAGGTCCAGCACCCGGCTCGCGCCCGCGGCGCTCAGCGCGGCCAGGACCGCGGTGCGCCGCTGCTCGGCGAGCGGCACGGGCCGCTCCTCGGTGTCGGCCGTCTCGTCGACCGCGTTGTCGATGCTCTCGACGTCGAGGTCGTCCGATTCGGCGAGCCGCACCAGTTCGAGCCGCTCCATCGCCTGCCGGGTCAGACCCCATCGACGGGCCAGATACCGGCTGGTGATCAGCTTCTGCTCGGGGTGATCGGCCAGCCAGCCCTCACCGGCGCGCAGCAGCTTGTCGACCTCGTCGGGCGAGACCCAGTAGTGCTTGGCGTCGTCGAGCACCGGCAGCAGGACATACAGCTGACGCAGCGCGTCCGACAGCCTCAGCTCCCCCTCCAGCACCAGCCGTACATAGCGCGAGTCACCCCATTCGGGGAACTGCCCGTCCAGCGGAACCGCCTCCGCATCCACCCGCGACCAGCCGAGCGGCCCGAAGAGCTTGCGCACCAGTTCGGCACCACCACGGGCCGGCAGGGCGGGCACTTCGATCCGCAGCGGCAGCGGCCGAGCGGCCCGTTCGGGCATCGCCCGGCAGGTGCCGCTCAGGGCGGACTTGAAGACGGTGCTCATGGCGACGGACAGCAGCGAGGACGCCGCGTAGGGGCGGTCGTTGACGTACTGGGCGAGCGCCGCGTCCGGGGCACCGCCCCGGCCCTTGCCCTTGCCCCGCCGCACCAGCGCCACGGGGTCCACCTCCAGCAGGAGCGCCGCCGTGCAGCGCTCGGCGGACGCCTCGGGATAGAAGACGTGTGCGGTGCCGTGGGATGTGGAGTACGTCTGCGCCTTTTCGGGATGCTTGTGCAGCAGGAATCCGAGGTCGGTGGCGGGACGCTCCGGGGTGCCGGTGGTACTGATCGTCAGGAACACACGTCCGAGTATGGTGCGCTTCCCTCCCCCTCACCAGGCAATTTCACTCACTCCGCCTCCGCTTCCGTTCCCCCTCCTTCCGCGTCGGCGGCCGCCGACGCCCCGAGCAACGCGGCCAGCTCCGCGATGGTGTCCGGGCCGACCCGGCAGCAGCCTCCGACCAACCGCGCACCGGCGGCCCGCCAGGCCGGGGCCCTGCCTGGATCGAACGTGGCGCCCCCAGCCCATCCCCGCCGCCCGGCATCCCACCGCTCACCGCTGTTCGGATAGACGACGACCGGCTTGCCGCTCGCCTCCGCCGCCGTGCGGACCGCCGCGTCCGCGTCGGCCGGGTCGCAGCAGTTCACCCCTGCCGCGATCACCCGGTCGTCCCCGGCGGCCAGACCGAACGCCTCCTCCAGCGGCTGCCCCGCGCGCGTCTGCCCGCCCGCCACGGTGAAGGAGAGCCAGACCGGCAGCCCGCACTCCTGCGCTACCCGCAGCAGTGCCTGTGCCTCGCCGGTGTCCGGCACCGTCTCCAGCGCCAGCACATCGGGCCCGGCGGCGGCCAGCGCCTCGATCCTGGGCCGGTGGAAGCGTTCCAGCTCACGGACCGAGAGCCCGTAGCGGCCCCGGTACTCCGAGCCGTCCGCCATCACCGCCCCGTAGGGCCCGACCGAGGCGGCGACCCACACATCCCGCCGCACCGAGCCGGCCGCCCGGCGGGCCAGCTCCACACTGCGGGCGAACAGCGCGGCCGACTCGGCCCGCCCGGCCCCGCGCCGCCCGAACCCTTCGAAACTCGCCTGATAACTGGCGGTGATGAGCACCTGCGCCCCCGCCCGCACATACGCCGTGTGCGCCGCCACGATCTGCTCGGGCCCGTCGGCGAGCAGCCGGGCGGACCACAACGCGTCGGACAGATCGCAGCCCTGCGCCTCCAGTTGGTTGGAGAGGCCGCCGTCGAGCAGGACCGTGTCCGCCGCCAGGGCCTGCGCCAGCGGGCGGGACGGTGTCCCGGCGAAGGGCGGTTCGCATTCGCGGGCGGGCCGCACAACTGCTCCTCACTGCCCGGATGAACGAGGTGAACGAGGTGAACGAAACGAGGCAGCCGGGCGGACCGCGGACCGGGCGGACCGGGCGGACCGGGCGGACCGAATAGCCTGCCGGGCGGGCCGGCCTGTCTCAGGTCAGCTGGGACTGGACCTGGGACGAGATCAGCTCCAGGTGCCCCAGGTCATCGAGATCCAGCACCTGGAGGTAGATCCTGGACGACCCGATCTCCTCGAACCGGCCGATCTTGTCCACCACTTCGGCGGGCGAACCCGCCAGCCCGTTCGCCTTGAGCTCCGCGACGTCCCGTCCGATGACGGCGGCCCGGCGCGCCACCTCGGCGTCGTCCTTACCCACGCAGACGATCAGGGCGTTGGAGTACACCAGGTCGTCCGGCGCCCGGCCCTCCGCCTCGGCAGCCGCCCTGACCCGGCCGAACTGCTGCTCGGTGTCCTCGAGCGAGGCGAAGGGGATGTTGAACTCGTCGGCGTACTTGGCGGCGAGCCGCGGGGTGCGCTTCGCGCCGTGCCCCCCGACCAGGACCGGCACCTTGGCCTGCGCCGGCTTGGGCAGCGCGGGCGAGTCGGTGAGCTGGTAGTGCGTACCGTCATAGCTGAACGTCTTGCCGACCTCGGTCGACCACAGGCCGGTGATGATCGCCAGCTGCTCCTCCAGCCGGCCGAACTTCTCCTGCGGGAACGGAATGCCGTAGGCCTTGTGCTCGTCCTCGAACCAGCCTGCGCCCAGGCCAAGTTCGACGCGGCCACCGGACATCTGGTCTACCTGTGCCACCTGGATGGCGAGCACGCCCGGAAGGCGGAACGTCCCCGCAGTCATCAGTGTGCCGAGGCGGATCCGCTTGGTCTCGCGCGCCAGCCCGGCGAGCGTGATCCAGGCGTCCGTCGGGCCGGGGAGCCCGTCCCCCTGGCCCATGCGCAGATAGTGGTCGGAACGGTAGAAGGCGTCGAAGCCGAGGTCCTCGGTCGCCTTGGCGACGGTGAGCAGGGTGTCGTAGCTCGCCCCTTGCTGGGGCTCGGTGAAGATTCGAAGATCCATGCCTCCATCCTGCACCCACGGACACCGCTCGTCCGTCTCCCGCTCCCTTTTCGCCACAGAGGTGTCCGAGGCGCCCCGCATCCGGGACGCCGGTCGCTCAGGGCCGGCCGACGGCCGGACCTGACGGTCCGTGGAGCACGCCGTGGGGGCCGTCCCGCTCCCGGCTCCGCTCCAGATCCTGCTGCCGCTCACGGTCCCGCTCGTCGAGCAGCCGGAGCATTCCGCGCACCCGGTCCGTCGACTCGTCGGCGGCGTCGATCGCTTCCATGCACTGCCAGTACAGGCTCTGTTCGTCCGTCTCGCACGCCACCCCGACCAGGGCTATCCCGACTTCCCCGAGCAGCGCTCCCAGGCCGGTCAGCGCCGCACGCGGATCGGCGACCTCGGAGAGCTGGGCCGCCCTGGCCACCGAGGCCCGCGCCGCCGGGTGGTCGAGCGCCCCGTTGCTTCTTCCGCCGATCTCGCTGAGGCCCGCCGCCTCGCCCCGTAACTCCTTGGGTCCGCTCGCCGCCAGCCGGCTTCCGACCGCCTGGGCCAGGGCCTGGGCCTGCCAGGCCTCGGCGATGATGTCCGGCGTGCCCCGGCTCTGCGCCAGAGCCCGCCTGATGACCGCTACCAGCCGCTCCGCTTCCATACGTTGCCCCCGTTCGATACGAAAACCCGCTCACCCCTTCCATTACCCACAGTGAAGGCGGCGGTACCGAAAGGCCAGGGGATTTCGGAAATCTGTGGACACCTTGCCGACTGTGAATAAATCGATCACTCCGAAGAGTGACAATTCCCGGTCTTGTCACCCTTAGTGGCCGGGAAGCGGACCTCGTTCCGCTCGATCTTGGCGGCCAGCGCCGCCAGGGCGTCGATGCCCAGCACCTCGCAGAACTGCAGCAGATAGGCGAGGACGTCGGCGACCTCGTCCGACACCCGGCGCGCGGTCCCGGGATCCTCCATCACCCGGGCCGACTGTTCCGGCGTCAGCCACTGGAAGATCTCCATGAGTTCGGACGCCTCGACGCTGAGCGCCGAGGCCAGGTTCTTAGGGGTGTGGTACTGCTCCCAGTCACGGGCGGCCGCGAATGCGGCGAGCCGTCGTTGCAGGGCGGGTACGTCGAGTTCTGTCACGGTCCCAGGTCTACCACCGAGGCTCCGGCCGCCCCCGCGGGCCCTGGGGCGTCGTCCCGCTCCGCCGCCGTCGCCGTAGCGGACCCGTCGCCCGCGACACCGGGCCGGACCGGCACAACGCCCGCCCCACCGGCCGGAATACCGGCGGTGCGGACGAGCCCGTGCCTGCCCCCCCGAACTCCTAGGCCCCGGGCACTCCCGCGGCCGTCACGCCCTCGACCTCCATGCCGATGGGCGACAGCAGGAAGACGTTCCGGTCCACCCGGTGCATTCCGCTGCCCAGTCCGAAGACGACGCCGCTGGTGAAGTCCAGGATCCGCTTGGCCACATCGGACTCGGCACTCGTCAGGTCGAGCAGCACCGGAATCTGTGCGACCAGGTACTCGGCGACCTCGCGTGCGTCAGCGAAGATCTGGACCCGCAGCACCACCATGCGCCGCTGCTCGGCGCTCTCCCGCTCCTCGGGGACCGTGCGGTGGTCCACCCGGGAGGGCCACTCGTTGCGATTGCGCAGCGGTACGACCTGGGCCAGTCCCTCCCACTGCTCGTCCGTGACGTCATACCTGTCGTACCTGCTCACCGGACCACCCCGTCTGTGCATCGGTTGGCGTTGCGCCGGCTGCGCTCACTGTTCATCGGGCAATTCTCTCGCCCCTCACCCGTTCGGCCTACCAGCGACACGGCTCAGGAGCTGATCGACACCGTCGAAGTGCTGCCGGGCGCGTCGGCGGAGCGCGCTTCCGGGTCCGCGATCACCGTGGTGTCCAGCGGTGTGAAACGTACCGGAAGATGCGCCAGCGCCCGGTGGAACGGACCGGGCCGCCACAGCAGTTCGCTGACCGGAACAGCCAGTTCGGCATCGCACAGCTGACTGGTGAGCTGCTCGATCGCGGTCATCGCGATGAGCAGTGCCGGCTGCTTCGCGGGGCACCGGTGCGGCCCGGCCGACCAGGCGAGGTGGGCGCTGGCGCCGGAGCGGGCCCCGGTCTCCGGGGCGGCCGGTACGGACTGGGTGTTCGCGGCGCCGAAGGAGACCAGGACCAGCTGCCCGGCGTGCAGCCTGACGCCGTGGAACTCGGTGTCGTGGCGCGGGTAGTGCGCGGCCAGGTTGGCCAGCGGCGGGTCCTGCCACAGGACCTCGTTGATCGCCTCGTGGGCGGTCATCGCTCCCCCGTGCAGCGAGCCCGCGTACCGCTCGTCGGTGAGCATGTGCAGGGTCGCGTTGCCGATCAGGTTGGTGGTGGGGTCGTGGCCCGCGCTCATCACCAGGGTGATCTGGCGCACGGTCTCGTCGTTGTCGAGCCGGGCCGGGTGGGCGAGGAAGTACGAGGTCAGATCGCGGCGCGGCCGGGCACGCCGGTCGGCGACGAGCCGGGTGACGACCTCGACGAGGTCGGCGTACGCCGCGGCTGCGTCCCGGGCCGAGTTCATCATGCCGCCGACGCCGTCGACGATCCGTTCGCCGTCCTCGGGTGCGACCCCGAACCAGGTGGTGAACACGTGCAGCGGGAGCCGTCCGGCGTACTGGGCGATGAGGTCGCCGGTGCCGGTGGCGGCGAACTCCCCGATGAGCTGCTGGGCGACCCTGGCCACGTCCGCGCGCAGAACGTGCGGTTCGATCAGGGCCAGACTGTCGTTGATGGCCTCGCGGTAGCGGGCGTGCTCGTCGCCGTCGCTGAACAGCGCGGTGGGGCGGTGGCCGAGCACGGGCAGCACGGGTGAGTCCTGCGGGATGGTCTCCTGCCAGGCGCGGGGGTCCTTGCTGAAGGTGTGGGTGTCGCGCAGCAGGTCGACGGCGGCCTGGTAGTCGGTCACCAGCATCGCCTCGACACCGGGCGCGATCCGCACGGGCGCCAGCGGGCCGTGTTCGCGCAGCCTGCGGTAGTGGCCGCGCGGGTCGGCCGCGAAGTCGGGGCCGTACAGCGCGAGGGGCTGCGGCGGCTGTGCGTACCGGGTCATGACAGGTCCTCGGATTGCGGCAGTCGGGTCAGCACGTGTTCGGCCAGTGCGATCAGGGCGTCGATGCTGCCGCGGCGTTCCCGGGCGTCGCACTGGATCAGCGGGGTCGCGGGGTCGAGGTCGAGGTGTGCGCGCAGGACCTCGTCGCTGTGGGCGGGCGCGTCGGGGAAGCGGTTGACAGCGACGGCGTACGGCAGCCCCTGTTCCTCCACCATGTCCATGACCGCGAAGGAGTCGCCGAGCCGCCGGGTGTCCACCAGGACGAGGGCGCCCAGCGCACCGCGCGCGATGTCCTCCCACAGCGGCAGGAACCGCTCCTGGCCGGGCGTGCCGAACATGTAGAGCACCAGGTCGTCCGGGACGGTGAGCCGTCCGAAGTCGATGGCGACGGTGGTCGTGGTCTTCTCGGGGAGTCCGGCGGTGTCGTCGAGCAGGGTGCTGGACTGGGTCATCGCCTCCTCGGTGTGGAGTGTGGCGATCTCCGAGAGCGTACGGATCAGGGTCGTCTTGCCCACGCCGAAGGGACCCGTGACGACGAGCTTCATCAGGGTCCGGGCGGCAGCCGGCAGATAGCCGACGCCGGTCCGGTCAGTGGAGGGAGCGGAGTCCAACGAGCAGCCTCTCGACGAGCGACCGGTCGATGTCCCCGGCACTGGGTATCGGCGGTCGGGTGAGCAGAAGTCCGGCGGCCGCGAGGTCCGTGGCCAGGAAGACGGTGGCGCTGACCGGCAGCTCCAGATGGGCCGCGCACTCGACGACGCTGAGGGCGCCCGGTTCCAGCAGCTCGCACAGCCTGCGCTGTTCCGAGCCGGTGTCCGGGGGCAGGGCGGTATCGGTGCGTACGAGCACGGCGAGCCGGTCGAGCGCGGGGCCGGCGGGCCGGGGCCGGCCGCCGGTGACCAGATAGGCGGGGATCAGCCGGCGTCCCGGTCCGGAGCTCATGGCCGGGCGGCGGTGTCCGGTTGGCGGGCGGGCGCGTGCATCGCCCGGGTCAACGCGGTGACCTGCACCTGCATCTGGTAGGCGATGTCACCCAGTTTGGCGCCGGGTTCGGCGAACAGGGCGAGTGTGGTGTTGTTCCCCGCAGGTACGACGACGGCGAAGCCGAGGTCGGACTCCACGACGGTCTGGGCCAGTCGTGGGGCCTCGACATCGGTGAACGCGGTGGTGAAGGCGCGTGCGGCGGCGTGCAGGGTGGCGGTCATCGCGGCGACCCGTTCGCCGGATGCCCGGTCGAGGCCTGGTGAGGCGCCCTCTATGAGGCCGTCACCGGTGGCGACCACCGCGTGCTGGACTCCGGGCAGCTCCAGCAGCGGGGTCAGCACCCATGCGAGGTCACCGGTGGTGGGGCTGGGGGCGCTCACGTCTCGTCGTCTCCTTGGTCGTCCTGGTCGCCCAGGGGGTCGTGGCCGTCCGAATCCGGTGCGGGGGCCCGCTCGGCGACGCTCCTTCCGTTGAGGGTGCCCTGCTGGAGGGCCGCCCAGGAAGACTCGGCCTGCTCCGGTGTACGGGACACCTGTCCGGCGGCCGGGGCCGCGGCGGGGGCAGTGGACGCGGCCGTGGCCGCTCGGGGGGCGCGCCGCCGTCTGCTGGGCAGGCCCGTCGGCGTCGCGGTGGCGGCCTCCAGTGGGTCCTGCGCGGGGGCTGTGTGCTCGGCCGGGGCCGACTGCGCGGGTACGGGCGCAGGCGCCAGGGCGGAGAGCGTCCGGTCCTCCTTCAGCACGGTCAGCAGATGGGCGGGGACGCGCAGGATCGTCCGCATGCCGCCGAACGGTGAGGCCTCGATGTGGCAGTGGAAGCCGTACTGCACCACGAGCCGGCCGACGACCGCGAAGCCGGTCTGCGGCGGGTCGCCCAGCTCGGTCAGGAGCACCTCCGCGGGTCCCGCCAGGAGTGCGCGGGCCCGTTCGAGCGCGTCCTCGTCCATGCCGATTCCGGCGTCGTCGACGACCAGGAACGCGCCTCGGCCTCCGTGCTGCTGGAGCGTCACCGTGACGTCGGTGTCGGGGTGCGAGTACGCGGTGGCGTTGGCGAGCAGCTCGGCGAGCGCGATCGCGAGGGGTTCGGCGGCCCTGGCCGCGAGGGCGAGCCGCTCCTCGCGCAGGTGGTTGGCCACCTTGATCCGCTCGTAGCCCGCGACCCGGGACTGGGCGCCGAGCACGATCTCGACGAGTGGTGAGTTCTGCCGGGCGAGGCCGGGCCAGGCGTCGCACAGCACGGCGGTGGACTGGGTCCGGCGCAGCGCCAGTTCGTTGCGGAAGTCCAGTTGCAGGATGCGCGGGTCGTCGTACTCGTGCTGGAGCTCGTGCAGCAGTTGCTGGGACTGGTTGAGCAGTGACTGGATCTTGGCCGAGGTGCCGCGCATCGCCGCCCTGGCCGCGGCGTCCACGCGCTGCCGTTCCTCGATGACGGCGGTCCGGGCGGCCTGCACGGCCTCGGTGAGCAGCCGGGCGGATTCGCCGTCCACCTCGGCCGCCTCGCGCAGTCCTGGGACCTGGGCGCTGGGGTGGGAGAGGGCGACCGCGGCGGCCGGGATCCGCCGGTGGGCCAGTTGCCGGATCTCGTCGACGAGGGCAGCGGTGCGGGCCTCGGCGGCCTTCAGCTGCCGTTCGCACAGCTCTGCGTGGGCCACCGCGTGCTGTTCGGCGCGGGCGGACTCGTACGAGCGGACCGCGGCCACCACGGCGGCCGCGATGGCGATCACCGCCAGGATCCATCCCATGCCTTACCGCTTCTCTCTTGTCGGGCCGGTCCTGCGGCCGGGGCGGCTGCGGAGGATCGGAGGGATGACCGGCCCGGTTCGGCGGCCGGCCGGACACTCACTCCGCCGCGGCAGCCGGCTCACGGGCCCGCTCCACTTCCTGCGCCAGTTCGGCCACCTCGGTCATCACCTGGAGCACGCCGGGCAGTTCGGATCCGTCGAGCTGTCGGTACTCGCTGCCGATCGTCACCGCGAGCCGCTCGGGGAGCCCGAGTTCGGGGTGCCGGCCCTCGCCGATCACCCGTCTGGCCGCTTCCAGGGCGGGTACCCCGGCGGTGTGGAAGGCGTGGGCGCGCTCGCGTACGTACTGCAGATAGACGACGTGGTCGCGTACGCCGGCCCGGTCGAGGACGGGGCCGTGGCCGGGCACGACCGTCTCCGCCCCGGTGGCCAGCACCTGTTCGCAGGCCGCGATCACGTTGCCCAGCGGGCCCGCCCAGTGGATCGGGTGGTCGCCCGGCTGCTCCGGTGTCGAGGAGAAGATGATGTCGCCGCTGAACACGGCGCTCTGGGCGGGCAGGTGGACCATCAGGTCGCCCGTGGTGTGCGCGGACGGCAGGGCGGTGATCCGTACGGGGAATTCGCCCAGGGTCAGTTCGAGCTCTCCCGTGAAGTACGTGGTGGGCTGCACCGGTTCGGTCCGCGACCAGTCGAACGGGCCGAAGTGGCGGCCGAGGTAGGCGCCGAGCGGTCCGGCCGGATCACTGCCGTTGACCAGCGCGTGCTGCTGCTTCGGGGTGGGCTCGTAGTGGATGTGGTCGCGTGCCTCGCGGGTCGCGATGATCTCCGCGTCCGGGAGCACGCCGGCGCCCCAGAAGTGGTCGCCGTTGGCGTGTGTGACGATCACCCGGTCGATGGAGACACCGTCGGGCAGCAGTTTCGTGCTCTCGGCCAGGAACCGGCCCGCCAGCACCGCGTCGTACGGGGTGTCGATCCAGAGCGCGCCGCGGGGCGAGACGAGGAGGCCGCAGTTGGCCAGCCCCCAGCCCCGTTTCGGTGGGAGCCACGCGTGCAGGCCCCGACCCAGGTCAACGACGTCTCCACCCGTGATCGACATGGACGCGATTATGCCGACCGCGTTCCGCTCGCGCGTTCGAACCCGGCCACAACACCTTCCTGTTGGCGTGAAATCGCCCCTGCACGCCCCTCGGTCCGGCCGAGCGGTGACCGTAAGGAAGCATCGAAACCACCCTCCCCACCTGACTATTCGGAGAATTAGGCGAATACCGCTCGACCGCATCGTGTCCCGTCATTGCCGGACAGTGGGCACCAGTCAAACCGGAACAGGCCGATTACCCACCGAGCATGGCTGAAAACAGATGTCGAAGAGCCCCCGGTGTCGCCGCTGGAAGCGGACTGCCGGGGGCTCCGTGACGCACGGTGTCCAGGACACGTCCTAGTAGGTCGCGGGCACGCTCCACTGCTGGTTGGCGCCGCCGTGGCAGTCCCACAGTTCGAGCGCCGTCCCGCTCGTGGTGTCACCGCCCGGCACGTCGAGGCAGCGGCCGGACGCCTTGTTGACGAGCGCGTGCGCGGAACCGTCGTACGTCCACTGCCTGGACCCGTCGGTGACGGCTCCGCCGGTGCCGGTACCGGCGCAGTCGCGCACCCGTACCGCTGCGCCGTTACCGGCGCCCTCCGCGGTGAGGCAGTAGTCGGACGTCAGACGCACGGAACCGTCCGCCGCCCGCACCCAGGCCTGGTTGTCGCCGCCCGCGCAGGTGTAGAGGTCCGCCACCACGCCGTCCGCGATGCCTCCGGAGGCGTCCACGCACTTTCCGTCCGGTCCGGTGACCGCCCCGCGCACCGAGTTGCCGATGGCGAGGTTCTGTACCGTCGAGTCGGCGGCGACGTCGGTCCGGGTCATGGGCGCGCAGGCGTTGCCACTGTTGGAGGTGCCCGAGACCGTGCCGGTGACCGTGCCGCCGTTGCCCGTCGGCACTCCGAACCGGGCGTCGCTGAACGGCTGGTCGTAGCAGTTGGCGCGTGGGTCGTTCCACTCGAAGTACTCGGTCCAGTCGACCATCCCGGACGGTGAGATGGCGGTGGCCGGGGTCTTGATGCTGCCCAGCTTGTACGAGGCGCCCGTGCCGGTGTCCGCGACGGTGGCGCCGAACCAGCCGTCGCCCTCGGCCGCGACCGTGAAGGTGTACCGGTGACCGGCGGTCCAGTCGAGGTTCATCCGGCAGCTCATGCCCTCGCCCTCGCCGCCGAAGCCCTGGCACCAGCTCCCGGCGGAGCCCGCCGTGGCCTCGGAGACGTCCCAGACGGAGAAGAGGAGCGTGCGCTTCGACCCGCCGTTGGACTGCATGCCGAGGTAGGCGCCGTTGCCCTGGTCGAAGCCGAACTGGTGGCTCCAGAAGACGTTCGCCCGGTATCCGGGGTCGTGCAGGACGGTGGTGGACCAGGTGACGTCGGTCAGCTTCGGCGCACCGGAGAAGGAGTAGTTGGTGTACGTGCCGGGAGTGGTGCCGAGGTCCGCGGCCCGAGTGGGGGCCGCCGTGGCGAGCAGGGCCAGAGCGGCTGCCGCGGCGGTGGCGGTGATGGTGCCCAATGAGTGGCGCAGGGTCATGCGTCGCACCTGCTTCTGATGGGGGGAACGGGGATCGTTGCCTTGCCTGCGCCCCGCCCCGGACGGTGCGTGGGCGCATCTCGTGCGGTGAAACCCGCCGGACAGGGCCATGGCACGCTGCCCTGTCCGGCCTTCCCGGTCAGATCCTCAGGAACGGACCTGACCGCGTTCGAAGTACGCGATCAGCTCGGGGTCGAGGGCCGGCACGTCGTACGGTGCACCGCCCTCGCGCAGGGAGCGGGTCGCTTGCACACCGGCGGCGACGCTCATCCGGGCGGCGACCGGCGAGGTGTCGGTGACGCCTCCGTCGCGCACGAAGCGGCAGAACTCCGCCATGATCCGGGTGTCCCCGCCGCCGTGCGAGCCGCCGGCCTCCGGGACCCGGTAGGTGATGTCGGCGTCGGCGCGGTAGCCGCTGGGGCCGGTGTTCCAGACCTTGACCTCGTCACCGGGGCTGTCGCCGAAGTTCTCCAGCCGCCCCTCGGTGCCGATGACGGTGTAGTTGCGCCAGTAGTCCGGGGTGAAGTGGCACTGCTGGTAGGCGGCGACGACGCCGTTGTCGAGCTGCATGTTCATCACCGAGACGTCCTCGACGTCCACGACGTGGTGCAGGTCCTTGCGGGCCGTGGGCGGCCAGTCGAACTCGCGCAGCCAGTTGTCGGGCCGCGGGGTGCCGGCCTCGCGGCGCGGCAGGTCGCCGTAGACGAGCAGGTCGCCCAGCGCGTTGACGCGCCGCGTGTAGCCACCGGCCAGCCAGTGCAGCACATCGATGTCGTGCGCGGCCTTCTGGAGCAGCAGACCGGTGGTCCGGGTCCGGTCGGCGTGCCAGTCCTTGAAGTAGTAGTCGCCGCCGTAGCCGACGAAGTGCCGTACCCAGACGGTCTTGGGCTCGCCGATGTCGCCCCGGGCGATGATGTCGCGCATCAGCCGCACGACACCCATGTGCCGCATGTTGTGGCCGACGTAGAGCCGGGTCCCGGTCTCGTACGCGGCGCGCAGGACGTTGTCGCAGCTCTCGACGGTGATCCCGAGCGGCTTCTCGACGAAGACGGCCTTTCCGGCTCGCAGCGCGTCGATGGCGATCGCCTCGTGGGTGTCGTCCGGCGTCGCGATGATGACGGCGTCGACGTCGTCCCGGCCGAGGAGCAGCTTGTAGTCCTCGACCGCGACGTCCGTGCCGAAGCGCTCGGCCTCGCGGCGGCGCACCTCGGGGTCGAGGTCGCACACCGCGGTGATCGCCGAGCCCTGTCCCGGGTGGTGGGCGGACATCGCGATGGAGCGGCGCAGGCCGAGTCCGATGACGCCGAGTCGCAGGTCTGACACGGGGGTCCCTTCTCTTTCCGTACGGGTGGTGCGGGTGGCCGGTGGCGGGGCTACTTGCCGGCGAGCGAGGCCTCGAACTCGGCGCGCATCTTGTCGCCGCCGTCCGAACGCCACTTTCGCAACTGCTCCTTGTAGGCGGAGAGCGGCTTGCGTCCGGCGATGATGTCCTTCTGGCAGTCGGCCATGGCGGTCGTGAGCGAAGGGCTCTTGCTGGTGGACGTGTCGGAGAAGTGGCCGCTCGTCGGGTTCGTCTGGCTGATCTTGAGGAGCTCCTGCTGCCAGCCGTGGATGTTCTTCGCCAGCTCCGGCCGGCCCGGCAGATAGATGTACTCGGGGCCCGCGGCGAGGAAGGCCAGCGGCATCGCCGTGGTCACCGCCTCGGAGTTCCCCTTGGCGGTGAGCTTGACGTCGCCCTTCGCGGTACGGGTGAAGTGCTTGCCCTCGACGCCGTTGTCGAGGAAGAGCCGCTCCTCGGTGCCGAAGGGGGCGGCCAGGTAGTCCATGACGCCCAGCAGCATCTTCACGCGCTCGGTGTCCGCCTTCTTGTTGATGGCGGTGTAGCCGACCGAGCCGTAGCCCATGCTGTAGCGCGGCTTCGCGCCCGCCTTCGCGGCGAAGGGCACGATGACGCCGAACGGGAAGTCGTACGTCTTGGCGTCCACCAGGAAGCTGGGGAAGGACTGCACATAGGCGCCGAGGCTGCCCTGCGCCATCTTCTCCATGGTGGTGCTCAGGTTGGGGTCCGGCCAGAACAGACCGGCCTTGGCCACCTTGACGGCAAAGGCCACGGCCTCCTGGTACTCCTCCGTCTCGTACATGTGCGTCAGCTTGCCGTCCGCCAGCCGCCAGCCGCTCGGCGCACCGAACCACTGGCCGAACATGCCGATGTGGTTCACGTACTCCGGCTCCAGGACGTACTTGTTGCGCTTGGCGTCGAGGAGCTCCTTGCCCTTGGCGAGGAAGTCCTCGGCGCTGCTGAACTCGGCGCCGCCGACCGGCTTCCAGAAGTCCTGGTTGACGACGTAGACCTGTCCCATGGAGCCGTAGGCCACGGTGACACCGCGGATCTTGCCGTTGATCACGGCCGTCTTCCAGGCGGTGGTCGGCAGGTTCGCCAGGTTCGGGTAGTCCTTCACCGCGTCGCCCGAGAGGTACTCGGTGAGGTCGTGGAACTTGGCGTCCAGCAGCTCCGGAACCCGCTGGATGCCCTGGTTCGGCGGGAACCAGACCAGGTCGGGTATGTCGCCGCCGGCCATCATGGCGTTGAACTTGGTGAGGTAGGCGTCGACGCCCTGGTCCACCACGATCGTCATGTCGAACTGCGCTCCGAGGCGCTTGTTCAGCTCCTGCCAGTAGGCGTTCTTGGCCTGCGGCGGGGCGGGCGTGGTGAAGGTCTCGGTGAGGGCCGTGATGCGGCTTCCGTCACCGGGCGCCTTGGCCACCGACTTGGTGAGGGCCTTGGGGTAGCGCAGATAGGTGGCGTCGAGACCGGCCGCGTTTCCCGCCAGGTCGGCGGGAGCGGTCTGCGCGGCCACGTACGCCGGCAGTTTGAGCTTGGCCGACGCCTTGGCACCGCCCTTGCTGACCGAGGCGCCGCTGCCGCAGGCGCTCAGGGTCGACAGTCCGGCCACGGTCAGGCCGGCGATTCCCGCGGCGCCCATGAAACCGCGCCGGGACAAGGTGGTGGACATGGGGCTCCTTGAAGGGTGTGGGGTGCGTGACGGCGATGTGGGGCGGGCGGATCAGCCCTTGATCGCCCCGGTGAGGACGCCCTTGACGAAGAACTTCTGCAGGAAGGGGTAGACACAGAAGATGGGCACGATGGCGATGATCAGCACGGCCATCTGCAAGGACGTCGCGGGCGGCACCGAATGGACGCCCATGGCCGACGCGTTGATGCTCTGCCCGTTGAGCACGTAGCTGCGCAGGATCACCTGGATGGGGAACTTGCCGGCGTCGTTGAGGTAGAGCACCGCGTTGAAGAAGCTGTTCCAGTACCCCACCGCGTAGAACAGGCCGACCACGGCGAGCACCGCCTTCGACAGTGGGAGGACGATCCGGAAGAGGACCGTGACCTCACCGGCGCCGTCGATCCGCGCGGCGTCGTACAGCTCCTCGGGGATGCTCTGGAAGAAGGAGCGGACGACGACGATGTTGAACGCGTTGAGCAGCACCGGAAGGATCAGCGCCGCGTAGGTGTCCAGCATCTTGAACTGCTGGACCGCCAGGTACGTCGGGATGATGCCGGGAGCGAAGAGGAATGTGCCGAGCACCAGCAGCAGGATCGGCTTGCCGAGAACCGTTCCCGGGCGGGAGGTCCCGTACGCGATCATCACCGTGCACGCCAGGCTGAGCGCGGTGCCGATCAGCGTGATGCAGATGGAGACCAGCGCGGCCTGGGTGACGACGCCGCCGGAGAGGATGACGCGGTACGCCTCCAGCGTCGGGTGATGCGGCAGCAGTACGTATCCGCCGTTGGCGTTCAGCTCCTCGCGTCCTGCCAGGCTGGTGCCGATGGCGAGGACGAACGGGTAGAGGACGATCACGGTGAGCACGGCCAGGGCCACCGCCTTCGCGCCCTGTCCGTACCAGTGGGGGCGCTCCATCCACGGCGGCCTGCCGTCGGAGGCGCGGGGACGTGTCACGGTCCGGGCGGTGCGCAGCCGGGTCGCGACGGACTGCTGACTCATCGGTAGACTCCCTGCTCGCCGAAGCGGTGGGCCAGCTTGTTGGCGGCGAGGATGAGGGCGAATCCGATGACGCCCTTCATCAGACCGGCGGCCGTGCTCATGCCCCAGTCGCCGTCCACGACGCCGTGGAAGTAGACGTAGGTGTCCATGACTTCGGAGGCGTCCGGGCCGACCGCGTCACGCTGGAGCAGGATCTGCTCGAAGCCGACGGAGAGGATGTCGCCGAGCCGCAGGATCAGCAGCATCAGGATGACCGGCCGGATGCCCGGCAGGGTGATGTGCCAGATCCGGCGGAGCCAGCCGGCGCCGTCCATCGCGGCGGACTCGTACTGGCCCATGTCGATCGATGCGATGGACGCCAGGAAGATGATCGTGCCCCAGCCGCAGTCCTTCCAGATGGCCTGCGCCGTGATCAGCAGCTTGAAGGTGCCGGGGTCCGTCATCACGTTGCCGATGCTGACGCCGTGCTCCATCAGCAGGGTGGTGACCGAACCCGCGCCGCCGAGCACCTGCTTGAACATGGCCACCACGACGACCCAGGACAGGAAGTGCGGGAGGTACACGACGGTCTGGATGAACCGCTTGATCTTCTCGCTGATCAGCGAGTTGAGCAGCAGGGCCAGTGCGATCGGTGCCGGGAAGTACAGCAGCAGCTGGATCGCGGTGATCTGGAGCGTGTTGGAGACCGCGCTCCAGAACTCCGGTTCGGCGAGGAGTGCGGTGAAGTTCGCGAGCCCGACGAACGGGCTCTGCTTGAAGCCCAGGAACGGCTGGTAGTCCTGGAAGGCGATGACATTGCCCGCGAGTGGCAGGTAGAAGAACAGCGCGAAGTACAGAACACCCGGCAGGCAGAGGAGCAGAAGCGCCCTGTCCCGTTTCAGGCGGTACCGGAGCGGCTGCCGTATTCGGTTCTTCCTGCGCCTCTTCCCGGCGGGCAGGTCCGCGCCGTCCGGGTCGCGGGGCTGCGGCACGGACGGCCGCGCTGCTGTGACCGGCGCATCTGCCATCGTCACAGGCACCTCCAGGGCTGATGGAGCGAGAGAACGTCCCGCATACGTGGAGGCAGCACACACCTCGGAAGAGGTGTGGCCGGTGCTCCTTCGCGGCGACAGGCACATAGTTCACGACGGTGCACCCGGATGGCAATAGTTGTTCATTTCGCAGAGGTAACGAACATCTATTGGCAGGGAGAAGTCACTGCGTGCAGCATCACGGGACGTCTGGGTGTTCGACATGGACACAGGAGCGGCACAGAACGCCCGCAAAACGGCCACCACCGCCACAGTGATTCACGCCGGACCGACCACTGGATGCTTGGTCGTGTTCGATCAAGCACGCATCGGTGCATGATCCAGCACACTGCGGCGTGCGCCGGGGGTGGGCGCGGGCACACAGAACGGCGGGCCGCCACACCCCGTGGGTGCGACGGCCCGCCGTTCGGAGCTCAGACGGCGACGACCGTGACGCCGGCCTCGGTGAAGCGGGCGGCCGCCTCGGGCGTGATCCCCTTGTCGGTGACCAGGAAGTCGACCAGTCCGAGATCGAAGACCCGGGCGAAGGCCCTCTTGCCGATCTTCGTGGAGTCGGCCGCCACCACCACCCGCTGGGCCTGCTGGGCGAGCAGCCGGTTGATACTGGCCTCGCCCTCATGGTGAACGTAGGCGCCGCGTTCCGTGTCGATGGCGTTGACGCCCAGCACCGCGACGTCCAGCGTGATCTCACCCAGTACACCGCTGGCCAGCGGCCCCGTCAGCTCGTAGGACTGCGGCCGGGCCACCCCGCCGGTCACCACGATCTTGATCTGCGGCCGGATCACCAGCTCGTTGGCGATGTTGAGGGCGTTGGTGACCACCGTGAGGGTGGGCTGGCCCGCCGCCCCGCCGGCCCCGTCCCCGACCAGGTCGGAGCGCACGGCCAGCGAGCGCGCCACCTCCGTGATGGTGGTGCCGCCGGTCAGCCCCACCACCTCACCGACCGCCACCAGCTCGGCCACGGCGCGGCCGATGGCCTGCTTCTCCGGGGCGTTGCGCCCCGTCTTGTAGCGCAGGGCCAGCTCGTAACTGACACCGTGCGCGACCGCGCCGCCCCGCGTGCGGGTCAGCAGCTGCTGCTCGGCGAGCTGGTCCAGGTCGCGGCGGATGGTCGCGGCCGAGACATCCAGCGTCCTGGCGGCGTCCTCGACGTCCACCCGGCCGTGCTTACCGACGAGTTCCAGCAGTGCGTTCCACCGCGAATCCCTGGACAAGTGAGTTCTCCTTACAGGTCCGGGCTGCGGGCACCCATCCCCTTGGGCACGGTCACCGGACTCGCGCAAGCGTCGCACAAGGCCCCGGCGAGTCAAGTCTGATGCAAGAAGAATGCTTGATAATGCTTGCACATCCCGTATAGCGTGCGTTAACGAGCATCCCATCACCAGTACGGAGTGCAAAAGTGTCATTTGTCGAGATCGAGACAGCCAGCCAGCCGGACTGCTGGCGCCGTGCCGCGGATCTGGCGCAGAGCCAGGCGGCCGTACTGCCCGCGCCCGGCGAGCGTATCGCCGTGGTCGGCTGCGGCACCTCGTTCTACATGGCTCAGGCATACGCCTCGCTCCGTGAGGACTCCGGACAGGGCGAGTCCGATGCCTTCGCCGCCTCGGAGTTCCCCTTCAACCGCCGCTACGACCGGGTCGTCGCCCTGACCCGCTCCGGCACCACGACCGAGGTGCTCGAACTCCTCGACCGGCTGCGCGGCGTCACCCCGACGGTGGCCGTCACCGCCGACCCGCGGACCCCGGTGATGACATCGGCCGACGCGGTCGTGGTCCTGGACTTCGCCGACGAACAGTCCGTCGTGCAGACCCGGTTCGCCACCACACTGCTGACGCTGCTGCGGGCCCATCTCGGTCTGCACACCGAGGCCGTGGTCCGCGACGCGGAGGCCGCACTCGCCGAGCCACTGCCCGAAGGGCTCCTGGACTGCACCCAGTTCACCTTCCTCGGCCGCGGCTGGACGGCCGGTCTCGCCAACGAGGCCGCGCTGAAGATGAAGGAGGCCTCGCTGTCCTGGACGGAGGCGTACGCCGCGATGGAGTACCGCCACGGCCCCATCAGCATCGCCACCACCGGCACCGCCACCTGGATGTTCGGCACCGCCCCCGAGGGCCTGCGCGAGCAGGTCCTGGAGACCGGCGCCCGCTGGGTGGACAGCGCACTGGACCCGTTGGCCGAACTGGTCCGCGTGCAGCGGCTGGCCATCGCCCGCGCCGCCGCCCGCGGTCTGGACCCGGACAGCCCCCGCCACCTGACCCGTTCCGTGGTGCTGGCCGACGCCTGATGCCGGAGATCACCGAGCACGAGGTGCACGCCGCACCGGGCGACGGCGCGGACGCCTGGACGGGCTTCCGCGCCTCGCCCGCGCACGGCAGCGACATCGGGGTGCTCGTGCTCGCCGGGTCCAGCGGACGCGTCGAGGAGGAGCGCTGCCGGCTGCTGGCCCGGGAGGGCGTCACCGCCCTCTCGATCCGCTGGTTCGGCGGCCCCGGCCAGCCGCCGGGCATCTGCGAACTCCCCCTGGAGACCTTCGTGTCCGCGCTCGACCGGCTCCGGGCGGAGGGGGCGCGCCGCGTCGGCGTCCTCGGCATCTCCAAGGGCGCCGAGGCCGCGCTGCACCTGTCCGTGCTCCAGCCCGGCGTCGATGCCGTGGTGGCACTCTCCCCCACGGCGGTGACCTGGGCGAACGTGGGTCCCGGCCGGGACGGGCTGACGCGGCCCCAGCGGTCCTCGTGGAGCTGGCGGGGCGAACCGCTGCCGTTCGTCCCCTACGACGACGCCTGGGAGCCCTCCGAGCCGGAGGGCTCCCCCGTCTCGATCCTCGGCTCGTACGAGCAGAGCCTGCGGACGTATGCGGGCCTGGCTCCTGCCGCGGCCGTCCCGGTGGAGCGGTCGGCGGCCGACCTCGTGCTGGTCGCCGGCGGGGACGACCTGATGTGGCCCTCGCTGCCGTACGCCGAGGAACTGGCCGCCCGGCGCCGTGCGGCCGGTCGGCCCGTCCGGCTGATCACCCGCGCCGACGCCGGACACCGGCCGCGGCTGCCCGGCGAGGGCCCCGCGCCCGCGTCCGTCACCTTCCGGTACGGCGGTTCAGCCGCGGCCGACGCGGCGCTCGGCGCGGCCGCCTGGCCGCACGTCCTCGACGCTCTGCTCGGCCCGGACGGTGCCGCACCGGAACCCGCCGGTCAGGACTCCTCGAAGTAGGCGTCCAGGACCGCGTCGAAGCCTTCCGTCCACTCCTTGAGGCTGCTCCGGGCCGCCGCCTCCACCTCGGCGTTGAACCAGCGCCTGGTGGACATGTGGACCGTGACCGTGAACCGGCGGCCGAACCGGGCCGGCTTGAGTTCCACCGCGCCGATCTCGTCCCAGCGGAAGTCGGCCTCCTGGTCGTCCAGAGTGAACCGGATGCCCTCACGGTCCGCGGCGATCGAACCGCGGCGGTCGCTCACCTCGAACGCGGGACCGTCCGCCTCCGCGTCGGTGTCCGTGTCCTCGTTCTCGTCCTCCTCGTCGTCCGCCGCCTCGGCGACGGCCTCGCCGTCGGACTCCGCGTCCTCGGACACGGCCTCATCGGCGGCGCCGTCGGACGCGACGTCCTCGGGTGCGGGCTCCTCGGTCCCCTCCGGCTCCTCGTCCGCCTTTTCGGTGGCTCGGGGGGCCGTGAGACCAGGGATGTACGCCGGGTCTGTCCCTGCGGCGTACGCGGGCTGAGTGTTCGGATCTATGCGCTGCTCCACGGCGGGCAGTATGGCCGACGAACCTGTACGGGGCCAGTGAGCCCGTGTTCACCCGGGCCCGCGCGTGTCCCGGGGGCCGGGTGGGCGGCGCGGACGGGGCCCGTCGGCGCCGGTTCCGGGGTTACGGAACAGCCCCTGGGTTCCCGGCTCCGGCCCCCCGGCGCGCAGCTTGCGGGAAACCGCAGTACGGAGGCAGCCATACCAACGCGGGCATGCGGGCATCTCGCAGCGGCTGCACATCTCGCTGAGCGCGGTGGAGAAGAACCTCAACACGGTCTTCGACGAGCTGGAGCTGGACCGCGCCACGGGCTGCAACCGCCGGATCCTCGCCGTGCCGCGGTATCCGGAGGCGTGACGGCGGCCGGTTTCACGGGCCGGGCGGGGACTGGTGGATCCGGTTCAGTTCCAGCGGCGCCGGCGGCGGCAGGGGCGCGGCGCCGCCGGCCCTGAAGGACTGGAGCAGATAGCCGGTCAGCCGCCGGGACGCGGCCGCCGCGACCTCCGGGGTACCCCCGGCGACACCGCTGTTCGCTAGGAGCAGGAGGGTGATGTCGCTGGGAGCGAAGTCCGCACGGAGCTCCCCGGATTCCTGGGCGCGCCGGATCAGCCGCCCGATGCCGTCCTCGGCGCGGCTGCGCCGGTCGTCGAAGTCGACGGCATCGGGGAACCGGGTGAGGAACGCGGCGGTGAAGCCCCGGTCCGCGGCCTGCATCGCGCACACCTTCTCGATGAGGGTGCGGAAACCGCGCCAGGGGTCGGGATCGCCGAGTGCGTCGTCCAGGGCCGATACGCACAGCGCGAGTTGTTCGGAGAAGGCCTCCGTGACGAGTGCCGCGCGGGTCGGGAAGCGCCGGTAGAGGGTGGCGACCCCGACGCCGGCCCGGCGGGCGATCGTGGTGACGGGCACGTCGATCCCGTGGGCGGCGTAGGCCTCCCTGGCGGCTTCGAGGATGCGTTCGCGGTTGTGCCGGGCGTCGGCCCGAAGTCCGGCGGAGGGGGCTACCGACGGGGTCGCACCGTCCTGGGCGGAGGTCTTCCGAGAGGGCTGAACAGGCATGTCTCTCACTTTAGGGTAAGTGGAAGGTGTCATCCACTTAGGCTGTTAGCTTGAGGAGAAGGAAGCGGAAACTCCCTTCCGCTTCCGGTTCCCGAGACAGAGCAGGACACGACCGTGGACGAGATGCGCGCCGCCCTCTTCGACCGTTACGGCCCGCCGGAGGTGCTGTACGTGGGCAAGGTGCCCGTCCCCGACGTCGGGCCGGGTGAGGTGCTGGTCCGCGTCCGGGCCGTCGGGGTCAACGGCGGTGAGCTGTACGGCCGGGCCGGAAAGGTGCGGCTGGTGACGGGGCGTCGCTTCCCCCAGCGCACCGGGATCGACTTCGCCGGCGAGATCGCCCGGCTGGGCCCGTCCGTGACCGGGGTGCGGGTGGGTGAGCGGGTGTGGGGCGTACTGCCGCGGCGGATGGGCAGCGCGGCGGAGTACGTCGCCGTCACCGCGCGGAACATCTCGGCCGCCCCGGAGAACCTGACGCCCGAACAGGCCGTCTCGCTGCTGGCCGGCGGCACGACGAGCCTGACCGCGCTGACCACCAAGTCCGGCCTCGGGCCCGGGGAGCGGCTGCTGGTGCGCGGAGGCAGTGGCGGCGTGGGCAGCGTCGGGGTCCAGGTGGGCAAGATGCTCGGCGCCCACGTCACCGCTCTCGCGGGGGCGAAGAACCTCGACTTCGTCCGCGGGCTGGGGGCCGACGAGGCCTTCGACTACCGGACGACCGGACCGGCCGAACTGGGCGCCTTCGATGTCGTCCTGGACACCGTCGGCACCGAACACCGCGCCTTCCGGCGACTGCTGGCCCCGGGCGGGCGCATGGTGGCCGTGGCGTTCGACATCGAGAACGCCCTCCCCTCCCTCACCTATCTGCTCGCCTCGACCGTCCACGGCTCCCGGCGCGTGCGCTTCTTCAGCGGCAACCCGGACACCGAACTCCTCACCCGGCTGGCCCGGCACGCGGAGGACGGCGCGATCCGCCATGTCGTGGACACCGTCCGCCCGCTCGCGGAGATCGCGGACGCGCACCGGGCCCTCGAGGCCGGCGGTGTGCGCGGCAAGCACGTCCTGCGGGTCGAGTGACTCCCAGGGCCGTTCCGGAAGTGGCGCCGTCCGCCCACGGGGCAGGCGGGAGCATTCGGGACACCCCCTGCGCCCCGGCGGCCCGCGGTGTCAGTACCAGCCTGCCGTGAGCGGCGGATCGCACAGTTCGAGGACCACCTCGCCCGCCTCGGACGTCGCACCGCCGACGGGCCGGACCCGGTCGCCGACGCTCACGAGATGGGGCGCGGCACCCACGATCCGGCACCGGTAGACGAACCCTTCGGGGAAGCGCACCAGGGACTCGTTCCGCATGACCCGCGAATAACGGTTCACGACACTGGACCGTACGACGACACCGTGGCCGTCACTGCGCTCCGGGTCGAGGTCGCTCGACGCGCAGACCGGGCACAGGAGTTTGCGGAAGGAGGCGGTGCGGCACCATCGACACACCTGGTAGACCAGCCCCTCCACGGTGTGCGGCTCCGCCGCGCCGCCGGTCGTACGCCCTACGTCGATTCCGGTACTGAACACGTCTCCGCCTCCCGCGCTCGACTCGGTGCGCCGCACCTCCGGCGACGGCACACCGGCACCGTATGGCACTTAGTGCCAGCACGTAAAGGTACTGAGTGCCAAGACTTTGTGAAGGGTTTCCGCCGGCGGCTCAGCCCTCGCCCAGAGCGGATTCGATGCGTTGCACGACGCGCCACATGGGGGCGCCCTTCGACGCGACCATCACGATCACCTCGTCGTCGGGGGCGGGCTCGGCGGGCCGCTCCTGCGCCCGGCCCCACACCGTGCGGACGATTTCGAGCGCCCGGTCGACCTCGGCCCCGGCATCACCCTGTCCGCCCGAACGCAGCCAGGACCGGAGGCCGTTGTTGTGCGCCGCGACCACCGAGGCGGCGATCACCTCGGCACGCAGCGCCGCGTCCCGGGTGCTCGCACCGTGCCGCTGCAGATATCCGGAGAGCGTCCGCTCGTAGCGGCGCACGAAGGAGAGTTCATAGGTGCGCAGTCCGGGCACCTCCCGGGTGAGCCGGTAGCGCTGGACGGAGAACTCCGGATTGGCGGCGTACATCCTCAGCACGAGCCGGGCCGCGTCGCACACCGTGTCCACCGGATCGCCGTCACCGGCCTCCTCCAGGAACGCGATCATGTCGGCGAGACACCGCTCGTGATCGGGGAAGACCGCATCCTCCTTGGACGGGAAGTACCGGAAGAACGAACGGCGCCCCACCCCCGCCCTGGCGACGATGTCGTCCACCGTGGTCCGCTCGAAGCCACGTTCCATGAAGAGCCCGAAGGCCGCCTCGGCGAGCACGTCACGCATGGGCGGCTTCTTGGCTGGTACGCGGTCCTCAGTCATGGCGAAAACGTAGCACCAGAAGCGGATATTCGGCACTGCGTACCTTTACTCAGGGTACTGAGTGCCATAGAGTCGGACGACGAACCGCACCAGTGAGGAGAGCCGGCGTGAGCTTGAGGATCGTTGTCTGTGTGAAGTACGTGCCCGACGCGACCGGTGACCGGCATTTCGCCGATGACCTGACGCTGGACCGTGAGGATGTCGACGGTCTGTTGTCGGAGCTGGACGAGTACGCGGTCGAGCAGGCGCTGCAGATCGCCGGTGAGGCGGACGATGCGGAGATCACCGTGCTCACGGTGGGTCCGGAGGATGCCAAGGACGCGTTGCGCAAGGCGTTGTCGATGGGTGCGGACAAGGCGGTTCACGTCGAGGACGACGATCTGCACGGTACGGATGTGATCGGTACCTCTCTGGTTCTGGCGAAGGCTGTCGAGCGGTCCGGTTATGACCTGGTGGTCTGCGGTATGGCGTCGACGGACGGCACGATGGGTGTCCTTCCGGCGTTGCTCGCGGAGCGTCTGGGTGTTCCGCAGGTCACGCTGCTGTCGGAGGTTTCGGTCGAGGGTGGCGTGGTCAGGGGCCGTCGTGACGGTGACTCCGCCAGTGAGCAGCTCGAGGCGTCCTTGCCGGCTGTGGTGTCGGTGACCGATCAGTCGGGTGAGGCCCGCTATCCGTCGTTCAAGGGGATCATGGCGGCGAAGAAGAAGCCGGTGGAGTCCCTGGATCTGGAGGACCTGGAGATCGAGGCGGGCGAGGTCGGTCTGGGGGGTTCCTGGTCCGCGGTCGACTCGGCGGCCGAGCGTCCGGCCCGTACGGCGGGCACGATCGTCAAGGACGAGGGTGAGGGCGGCAAGCAGCTGACCGAGTTCCTCGCGGGTCAGAAGTTCATCTGAGTCCTGCTCTGTTCCCTTTGTCGTCCTACTCTCTTTCGCACGCAGGAGATTGAAGTCCCATGGCTGAAGTTCTCGTCTATGTCGACCACGTGGACGGTGCCGTCCGCAAGCCCACGCTGGAGCTGCTGACGCTCGCCCGTCGTATCGGTGAGCCGGTCGCTCTCGCTCTGGGTGGGGGTGCCGCGGATACTGTCGCGGTGCTGGCCGAGCACGGTGCGGTGCGGGTGCTCACCGCGGATGCGCCGGAGTTCGCCGACTACCTCGTCGTGCCGAAGGTGGATGCGCTGCGGGCCGCGTACGACGCGGTGTCGCCGGCGGCGGTGCTGCTGCCGTCCTCGGCCGAGGCCAAGGAGATCGCGGCCCGGCTCGCGCTCCGTATCGGTTCCGGGGTGATCACCGATGCGGTCGATCTGGAGGCCGGTGATCAGGGTCCGGTGGCCACGCAGTCCGCGTTCGCCGCCTCGTACACCACCAAGTCCCGTGT
>NZ_JBHXUW010000053.1:48024-57677 GCF_042672475.1 Streptomyces sp. NPDC127177 | reverse complement strand
TTATCATTATGTAACACCGCGGAGCAACGCACGATGGGCCGGTCTCCCCTAACTCGTTGGGGGAGACCGGCCCTTCGTCGTACGGATCGTCCGGCTCAGTGGAAGAAGTGCCGGGTGCCCGTGAAGTACATCGTCACGCCCGCCTTCTTCGCGGCCTCGACCGCCAGTTCGTCGCGGACCGAACCGCCCGGCTGCACCACGGCCTTGACGCCGGCCCCGGTCAGGATCTCCAGCCCGTCGGGGAAGGGGAAGAAGGCGTCGGAGGCGGCGTACGCACCCTTCGCGCGCTCCTCGCCCGCCCGCTCGACGGCGAGCTTCGCGGAGTCGACGCGGTTGACCTGGCCCATGCCGACGCCGACCGATGCGCCGCCCTTGGCGAGCAGGATCGCGTTGGACTTGACCGCCCGGCACGCCTTCCACGCGAAGGAGAGCTCCTTGAGCTCATCGGCGGAGAGTGCGTCGCCGCTGGCGAGCGTCCAGTTGGCCGGATCGTCGCCCTCGGCCTGGAGGCGGTCGGTGACCTGGAGCAGTGCGCCGCCGTCGATCGGCTTGACCTCGACCTCGGCGGACGGGGCGTCGGGGGCGCGCAGCACGCGGATGTTCTTCTTGCGGGACAGGACCTCGACGGCGCCGTCCTCGTACGCCGGGGCGACGATGACCTCGGTGAAGATCTCCGCGACCTGCTCGGCCATGGCGACGGTCACCGGGCGGTTGACGGCGATGACACCGCCGTACGCGGACAGCGGGTCACAGGCGTGCGCGTTGCGGTGCGCCTCGGCGACGTCGTCGGCGATCGCGATACCGCACGGGTTGGCGTGCTTGATGATCGCGACACACGGCTCGGCGTGGTCGTACGCGGCCCGGCGTGCGGCGTCGGTGTCCGTGTAGTTGTTGTACGACATCTCCTTGCCGTGCAGCTGCTCGGCACCGGCCAGACCACCGGCGCCGGCGGCGTAGAGCGCGGCGGGCTGGTGCGGGTTCTCGCCGTAGCGCAGGACGTTCTTGCGCTCGTACGTCGTACCGAAGAAGTCCGGGAAGCCCGAGTCGTCGGCGGCGGCGTAGTCGGCCGCGAACCAGGAGGCGACGGCCACGTCGTACGCGGCGGTGTGCTGGAAGGCCTCGGCGGCGAGCCGCTTGCGGGCGGTCAGATCGAAGCCGCCCTCCCCGACGGCGGCCAGGACGTCGGCGTACCGCTCGGGGCTGGTGACGACGGCCACCGACGGATGGTTCTTGGCGGCGGCGCGGACCATCGAGGGACCGCCGATGTCGATCTGCTCCACGCACTCGTCGGCCGATGCGCCGGAGGCGACGGTCTCCTTGAACGGGTAGAGGTTCACGACCACCAGGTCGAACGGCTCCACGCCGAGCTCGGCGAGCTGCTCGCGGTGGGCGTCCAGGCGGAGGTCGGCCAGGATGCCTGCGTGGACGCGCGGGTGCAGCGTCTTGACCCGGCCGTCGAGGCACTCGGGGAAACCGGTGAGCTCCTCGACCTTGGTGACCGGCACTCCGGCGGCGGCGATCCGCCCGGCGGTGGAGCCGGTGGAGACCAGCTCGACACCGGCCTCGTGCAGACCACGGGCGAGGTCTTCGAGCCCCGTCTTGTCGTAGACACTGACCAGGGCGCGGCGGATGGGCTTATTCACCGACATGATCGAGATGAACCTTTCGTCCCTCAATGCGATAGCCGTCACGGGCGAGCCGCCCCACGGCCTCGACGAGCAGCTTGCGCTCGACTTCCTTGATGCGTTCGTGGAGAGCCGCTTCGCCCTCCGGAGTGTCCTCTTCGGTCACCTCGACCACGCCCTGCGCGATGATCGGACCGGTGTCGACGCCGTCGTCGACGAAGTGGACGGTGCACCCGGTGACCTTCACGCCGTACGCGAGCGCGTCACGCACGCCGTGGGCACCGGGAAAGCTGGGGAGCAGGGCGGGGTGGGTGTTGATGAACCTGCCGCCGAAACCGGCGAGGAACTCCTTGCCCACGATCTTCATGAACCCCGCCGACACGACGAGGTCCGGACGGTGGGCGGCGGTGGCCGCGGCGAGCGCTCCATCCCACTCCGGCCGTGAGGCATGGTCCTTGACCCGGCACACGAACGTGGGAATTCCGGCGCGTTCGGCCCGCTCCAGCCCCGCGATGCCGTCCCGGTCCGCACCGACCGCGACGACCTGGGCACCGTACCCCTCGGGATCGTCACCGATGGCGTCGAGCAGGGCTTGGAGGTTCGTACCGGAGCCGGAGACCAGTACCACCAGGCGGGCCGGAGCGGCGGAGGAGAGCGGGGAGGCCACGGCTGGGCCCTTTCTCGCGTGTGGAGCGGTTCGGATCGGCCGCGCCAACTGCCGCATCACCGGAGCAGCGGCACGACGGCCATGCTGTTTGTACGGTCGTACGAAAGAAGCACGCCCCCCGATACGGGGAACTCTACGAACGAGCCGACCGTCAGCAACGATACCGGCACCTTGCGGGGCCCTTGCGTGACGGGGGTGAGGGACCGGTGGGACGCCGGCTCGTGCGCGGGCGGTCGGTCCCGGTGGCAGCTGTCGGCCACCGTGCCTGTACTCCCAGCTTTCGGCCCCTCCTCACCGGGAGGTAGCGTCAGGGGACAGCGAACCGTCCACAGGGCGGAAATGACGAGATGGGGAAGACGTTCACCATATGCCGGACCGACGCCGCCGCAACGCCTTCCGCCACCCGCTGCCCGAGCAGACCTCACTGCTGATGCGGGAGCGCCAGTCCCCCACGCCGGGCTCCTCCTCCTCTTCTTCCTCCTCTTCCTCTTCGTCCTCCCCTTCCTCCTCTTCGCCGTCGGGCTCCTCCGGGTCGTCCGGGTCCGGCTCCGAGAACGACAACCCCTTCGCGCCGCCGCCGGAGGACCGCCCCGACCAGCCGTGGCAGCCGCGCCACCCGGCCAACGGCGACAGTGACGGCAACGGCGAAGGCGGGGACGCGCCCGACGGCGGCTCCCCGGACAACCGGCCCGTCTGGGGCAGCCAGTGGAGCAGCCACCAGCCCGGACGTCAGAGCGGCGGCTTCGGCGGCCGGCCCAGCGGACCGGCGGGGCCGAACGGACAGAGCGGCGGCCGGGGCGGTCCGGAGGGCGGCTCCGGCGGCATGCGCTGGGACCCGAAGGACCCCATGCAGCGCCGCGCACGCTACGCACTGCTCGCCGGCATGTGGGCCTTCTTCTTCGCGATCTTCGATCTGCCGGAGATCGCGCTGCTGCTGGGCGCGCTCGCGACCTACTGGTCGATCAGCGCGCTCCGGGCCAAGCCGAAGGAGCCGTCGGCGACAGGTACGGCGACCGGGACGGGCACGGCTCCGGGCGCGAGCACCGGCGCGGATGCCTTCGGCCAGGGAGATGGGCAGGGGCAGGTCACCGGGGCCGGTACGGCTCCCGGCACGGTCCAGGCACCTGGTTCCTCGACCGCACCGGGCGCGCCGGGCACCGCCTCCAACCAGCGCGGCAGCCGGCAGCAGACGACGGCCGCGGTCAGCGGTCTGGTGACGGCGCTGGTCGCACTGGCGATCGTCGCGACGTCGTTCACGGTGCAGCTGGTCTACCGGGACTACTACACGTGCGTGAACGACGCCCTCACCAAGTCGGGCCAGCTCTCCTGCAACGATCTGCTGCCCAAACCGCTGGAACCCCTCTTCGGCGTCAAGAAGTAACGTCCGGCGGGCGGACCGGGCCGGGCTCGACCGGCGGTTCAGCCGGCGGCTCGACCGGCGGCCCGACCGGCGGCTCAGCCAGCAGCTCGGCCGGCGGTTCCGCCCGCTCGTCGTCCGCCGCCGCCACCGTCGCCGTGTGCCAGGGATCGGTCGGCAGGAAGTCGTACAGGCCCAGGTCGTCGCCGTCCGGATCACCCGGGCCGGGTGCGGAGGCCGGCCCGGCGACGGGCGGGGAGACCTGCGCGGGCCCGGACGCGGGACGGAGGCCGGGGGCGAGGTCCGGTACGAGGCCGGGTACGAGTTCCGCCTCGGCCTCCTTCTCGGCCGAGCTGTCCCGCTCCGCCTTTCGGCCGACCCACCGCCGCCACCATCCGCGACCGACGGGAGTGCTGGCCGCCCCTTCCCCCTCTCCCGAACCCGGCGTCCCCACCGCGGCACCCGCTCCGGTCGCCGCTCCGGCCACCACTCCGGCCACCGGTTCAGCGGAAGGCTGCTCGGATGCGGTACGTCCACGCAGCCGCCAGGCCCGCAGCAGCAGTGCCGCCGGGACACCGAGCACCGCGGTCCACGCCAGTGCCGCCGCCCCCGTCAGCCACCAGACGGGGCCGAACTCCGACAGCGCGCGGGCACCCAGCGGCCCCCCGGCTGCCGCTGCCAGCAGTGCCGTGCCGATCCCGCACCCCGAGGCACCCAGCACGACGGTGAGCACGGTTTCCCGCACAGTCCACGCCTCCTCGCGCTCACCATGGGCGGGCGCCGCCCGCCGCACGGTGAACCAGGCGACCGTGAGCGCCGCCGCGACCGGGACCGCCGCCGTCGCCCAGTTCAGCGGTGACCCCGCGCCTTCGGCCGGCATGGCGGCCAGCAGCGGGAAGTCCGGCAGCGCGGGGCGGCCATCGAAGGCCAGCGGGCCGACCGTGGAAGCCGTGCCGAGCGCGAATCCCGGACCGAGCCCGTACGCCGCACCCCACACAGCAGCGTTCGGCACCAGCAGCAGGGCCAGGAACAGCACCGCGAAACGGCCGACCCAGTCGCCTGAGAGCCGCAGGAACGACTCCTGGACCGGGTCCGCGTGCCACACCAGAGCCGCCGCCACCACGACCGCCCCACCGCCCAGCAGGACCATCACCCCGGCCGCCGCGGACCGGCCCACCACCTCGGCCCGGCGCGCGAAGCGGGAACGCGCCATCGCCTCGTGCAGCCGCACCGGAGCCCAGGAGGGTGGCGGCCCGAGCGGATGCCCGGAGGCCGTCCAGACTCCGGCCGCCGCCGCGACCGCGACCACCAGGACCGGCGGGAAGAGCAGGGACAGCGGCTCGGCGGACATCGAGGAGCCCCGCGCCCAGAGCGCGACCGCACCCCCGACCAGCAGATAGCCGCCCGCCACCAGGGCGAACGCGGCCCCGGCCGAAGGCGCGCATCTCCCTTCGTCGGGCTCCAGCACATCCCTGGCCGCGCGGTGCACCAGCCAGACCGGCAGGGCGCCGAGCAGCAGGGGGACGACACCGACGGGCGCCGGGGCCCCGGTCAGGGTGTCGGTTCTGATCAGTTCTGCGCCATGGGCCAGCAGCCAGACGTCGACTGCTGTGCGGAAGGCCTCGCCCGGGCCGCTGTCGGAGGCCGGGGAACTGATCCAGAGCACCATGACGAGCACGGCGATGGAGCCCAGTCCGAGCCCTGCGGCAAGCGCCCCGCGCAGCAGCGCCGAGGCCAGGACGGCGGGTCGTCCCTGCTCGGCCGACAACGACGGGCTGCGTTCGGTCACTTGGGTCACACCGCAATGCTGCCAACGACACGCGCTTATTCCATGTAACGGGCGAATGACCGCTGTGTCGCTCAATATACGTTTATGTACTTTTTCACCCAGTGCAGGCCGGGCGGGGAGCCCTCATGACACAGAGCACGACCGGCACGGCAGCAGCCCATCCGCTCCCGTCACCCAAGGAGCGCCGCAGGCTGCGGGAGGCGAAGTCACTGAGTGAGGAGCAGGTGGCGGCGGCCGTAGGGGTCACGCGCGCCACGGTCCGAGCCTGGGAGACGGGCCGCACCAGCCCACGCGGGCGCAAGCGCGAGGCCTACGCCCGGCTGATCGGATCCGCCGTGCCCCCGGAGCCGGCGGCCGGCACCTCCGTACAGCCCGCACCGCCGTCGCCCCCACCCGAGTCCCGACCGCCGACCCCCGTGGCAGCCACCGGGAGCGTCGCCAAGGCCACGACCGAGCCCGGCACCGCACCGGAGCCGCCCGGGGTCGTCGCCGAGACCGGTGGGACCGGTCCCACCGGCGGGGCCGCCCAACCCGACGAACCCGGCGGGAGCGGCGAGACCGGCGAGCGCGGCGAGGTCATCGCCGTCACCGTCGCCACAGCAGCTGTCGTCACCGCCGGTGACGACAGAGACGGCAGAGACGGCAGAGACGGCAGGGAAGACAGCGACAGCGACAGCGACGACGGTGAGGGGGCGGGGACCGGGGCCGCTGCCGAGGCCGGGGTGGATGGTGCTGCCGAGGCCAGGGCCGAGGCTGATACCGAAGCTGATGCCGAGACCGGCGCAGATGCTGATGCCGATGCTGATGCCGATGCCGGGCCCACGCCCGCCGAAGCGTTCGACGCCCTGTACCGGCATACCGCCGCAGCGCTGTTCCGTCAGACCTATCTGCTGACCGGCCGCCGCGGTCTGTCCCGCGAGGCCGTCGCCAAGGCCTTCGACCTCGCCTGGCAGCGCTGGCCGGAGGTGGCGGTGGACCGGGACCCGGTCGGCTGGGTACGGGCCGCGGCCTACGAGCACGCGATGTCCCCGTGGCACCAGTTGCGCCGCGAGCACCGCCACCCCGACCCGCCCCCCGAGGCACCGGGCCCCCGCGCACTGCTCGACGCACTGCTGGCCCTGCCGCCCTCGTACCGTCGGACGCTGCTCCTCCACGACGGTGTCGGGCTTGGGCTGCCGGAGACCGCGGCCGAGACGGAGGCGAGCACTCCGGCGACGGCGGGGCGGCTGATGACCGCCCGAGCGGCCGTCGCCGAGCAGTTGCCCGAACTCGCGAAACCGGCGAGCCCGGACGAACAGTCCGCGCTGCTGCACGAGAAACTGGGCGCACTCGCACTCGCCCAGCCCGCGTCCTCGCTGCCGGTGCCTGAGCTGATCCGCACGGGCAGCGAACGCAAGGCCCAGCTCTGGACGCGGGCGGCCATCGCGTTCACCGTGCTGCTGATCGGCCTGACGCTGATCACGCTGGCCACGGCACCGAGGAAGTACGAGACCCCCCAGTCACCGGCGCAGCAGGTCGGCGGGGTACCGCCGCTCGGAGGTCCGCAGAAGCTGACGCCGCAGGACAAGAAGCTGCAGAAGAAGCTCGGTGGCGAACTCGTGAACGGTCCGGGCCGGCTGGTCCCCGGGGTGCGCTGAGGAGGCAGACCGGACAGCCGAGGCGCGCCGAGCCTGCGGACCGGACAGAAAGACGCGGGCCCGTGCCCCCTGCTCGGGGGTACGGGCCCGCGTCTCTGTGTGCGGTGGCACGTTCCTGCGGTGGTGCTCCGACGCGGTGAGGCGTCAGGCGCCGAGGATCTCGCGCGCCAGCTTGGCGGTCTCGGTCGGCGTCTTGCCGACCTTGACGCCGGCGGCCTCGAGGGCCTCTTTCTTCGCCTGCGCGGTGCCGGAGGAGCCGGAGACGATGGCGCCGGCGTGGCCCATGGTCTTGCCCTCGGGGGCGGTGAAGCCCGCGACGTAACCGACGACCGGCTTGGTGACGTTCTTCGCGATGAAGTCCGCCGCACGCTCCTCGGCGTCGCCGCCGATCTCGCCGATCATGACGATCAGGTCGGTGTCGGGGTCGGCCTCGAACGCCGCGAGGGCGTCGATGTGCGTCGTACCGATGACCGGGTCGCCACCGATGCCGACGGCGGACGAGAAGCCGATGTCGCGGAGCTCGTACATCATCTGGTAGGTCAGCGTGCCGGACTTCGACACGAGACCGATGCGGCCGGGCTTGGTGATGTCGCCCGGGATGATGCCGGCGTTCGACTGGCCGGGGGTGATGAGACCCGGGCAGTTCGGACCGATGATCCGAGTCTTGTTGCCCTTCGCGCCGGCGTACGCCCAGAAGGCGGCCGAGTCGTGAACGGCGATGCCCTCGGTGATCACGACGGCGAGCGGGATCTCGGCGTCGATCGCCTCGACGACGGCGGCCTTCGAGAAGGCCGGCGGCACGAAGAGGACGGACACGTTCGCGCCGGTCTTCTCGATCGCTTCCTTGACGGAACCGAAGACCGGGACCTCGTTGCCGTCGAAGTCGACGGAGGTGCCGGCCTTGCGCGGGTTCACGCCGCCGACGATGTTGGTGCCGTCGGCGAGCATGAGCTTGGTGTGCTTCATGCCCGTCGCGCCGGTCATCCCCTGGACGATGACCTTGCTGTCCTTGGTGAGGAAGATAGCCATGGTGGTCTGAGTCCCTCTTCCTTACTTCGCAGCCGCGGCGAGCTCGGCGGCCTTGTCGGCCGCGCCGTCCATGGTGTCCACGCGCTGAACGAGCGGGTGGTTGGCGTCGGAGAGGATCTTGCGACCCAGCTCCGCGTTGTTGCCGTCGAGGCGCACGACGAGCGGCTTGGTGACCGCCTCGCCCTTGGTCTTGAGCAGCTCGAGCGCCTGGACGATGCCGTTGGCGACCTCGTCGCAGGCGGTGATGCCGCCGAAGACGTTGACGAAGACGGACTTGACGTCCGGGTCGCCGAGGATGATCTCGAGGCCGTTCGCCATGACCTCTGCGGAGGCGCCGCCACCGATGTCGAGGAAGTTGGCGGGCTTCACGTTGCCGTGGACCTCACCGGCGTACGCGACGACGTCCAGGGTCGACATGACCAGACCGGCACCGTTACCGATGATGCCGACCTCGCCCTCGAGCTTGACGTAGTTGAGGTTCTTGGCCTTGGCGGCAGCCTCGAGCGGGTTGGCTGCGGCCTTGTCCTCGAGCGCCTCGTGCTCGGGCTGACGGAAGTCGGCGTTCTCGTCGAGAGACACCTTTCCGTCCAGGGCCAGGATGCGGCCGTCCTTGGTCTTCACCAGCGGGTTGACCTCGACGAGGAGGGCGTCCTCGGCGACGAAGGTGTCCCAAAGGGTGACCAGTGCCTCGGCGACACCCTCGGCCACGTCGGCCGGGAACTTCGCCTGGGCCACGATCTCGCGGGCCTTGACGATGTCGACGCCGTCGACGGCGTTGACCGGGACCTTCGCGAGGGCCTCGGGGGTCTTCTCCGCGACCTCCTCGATGTCCATGCCGCCCTGCACCGAGGCCATGGCCAGGAAGGTGCGGTTGGTGCGGTCGAGGAGGTACGAGACGTAGTACTCCGCCTCGATCTCCGGAGACAGCTCGGCGATCATCACCTTGTGGACCGTGTGGCCCTTGATGTCCATGCCGAGGATGTCGGTCGCCCGGGCGACCGCCTCGTCGGGGTTGGCGGCCAGCTTCACGCCGCCGGCCTTGCCACGGCCGCCGACCTTCACCTGGGCCTTGACGACCGACTTGCCGCCCAGCCGCTCGGTCGCCTCGCGGGCTGCCTCAGGCGTCTCGATCACTTCACCGGCCAGCACCGGTACACCGTGCTTGGCGAAGAGGTCCCTCGCCTGGTACTCGAACAGGTCCACGCGCGTCCGTCCCTTATCAAATGGTCTCGCGGTTGGTTTTCTGCGTGGGCGTGCCGCGAGGGGCAACGTGACTGCTCTGTCACTAGGAAGGCGCACACGGTGACCGAATACGCGGCATGTCCGTCTCGCAGGTTATCCCCGAGCCCCGCAGGACCCTAAATCGCAGATCACACCTGGGCGGTGATTACGGTCACAGACCGCCCTGGTGACCGGGTCGCGGTGGACAATTCGGCGCGGCCGGACAGCGGTCGACGGCCCGCGGACGCGCCGGTCGACGGCACGTGGGCCGCGCCGGTCGACGGCACGTGGGCCGGGCGGCCCCCGGTCCGGACCATGGCGGGTCCGG
>NZ_JBHXUW010000053.1:0-48014 GCF_042672475.1 Streptomyces sp. NPDC127177 | reverse complement strand
ACCCCCCCCGCGGGACCGCCCCGGGGGCCCCTCTATTTTAAACAGCCCCGGGCCCCCCGCCCCGGGCCCCGGCCGCCCCCCGCCCCCCCCCCGGGCGGGTCCGGACCGGGGGAGACCGCCCGGCACGGCACCGGGAGCGAGTCCCGGTGTCATGCGCGATGTGCGGGGACTCTCAGATCCCTTGCACGGAATCAGATCCCCGTCAGATCCCTTGCACGTAGTCAGATCCCTGTCAGATCCCTTGCACGTAGTCGGGTGTGACGGAGGTCAGGCCGTGAGCGCCGTGCGCCGCGTTCTCCACGGTGGGGCGAGCGTCGTCGCCGACCGTCCCGACGACACCGCCCGCGAAGGGCCGGACCTCGGCACCGACGCCCTGTGCCAGCGGCATCACCCGGGTGGTCACCCCCTGCGCGAACGGTCCGACCGCGTCGCCTGTCACGCCCTGGGCCAGCGGCTGCACCTCGGAGACGACACCCTCGGCGAACGGCTCGACCGAGCCGGTCACTCCGTGCGCCAGCGGCTGGACCTCGGTCGTCACGCCCTGCACGAACGGCACGGCGGCCTGCGCCACGACTCCGTCGGCGAACGGTGTGACCTCCCCGGTGACGCCCTGCACGAGCGTGGAGACGTCACCGAGCGCCTGTCCGACGACCGGCAGCACCGTGGAGACGGCGTCGGCGGCGACGGGCGGCAGCACGGCGTCGGAGGTCTGCCCGACGACGGGCGCGGACCGGGTGAGGGCTCCCTCGGTGACCGTCCGGGCCGTGCCCTGCGCCGCGGCGAGAGCTGCGCCCGGGTCGGTGTCCAGGGCGCCGGGGGCCGGTGTGCGCAGGTCGTCCTGGCCGTAGCCGGGGAGCTGGTCGATCGGACCGAAGAGGTAGTCGATGGGCGCCTCGGGGGCGGGGGCGGCGATGCTGCTGCCGCTGATCCTGTCCGTCGTGGTGCCTGCGGCCTTCTCGACGGTGTCCGTGACCCGGCCCGCGAGCTGGTCCTTGTCCCGGCCGGTGATCCGGTCCTCGACCTGGTCCGTGGCCCGGCCCTGGACCAGGTCCTCGACCTCCTTGGTGTGACCGGCGAGGGACGCCCGGTCGGTCGCGTGACCGGCCGCGGCGCGCCGGGCCGCGGAGCTCGCGTCGGCCGTCGCGTCGGCCGCCTTCTCCTGTGCGGTGTCCTTGAGCCCCTCGGCCCTGCCGACGACGTCGTCGCCGTCGACACCGTCGATCACGTCGGCCGCATCGGAGACGTCGGCCGCGTGGTCGGGGGTGGACAGCGGGAGGGACACGGGCAGTTCGTCCGCGCTTGCTGCGGCGGTGCCGAGGGCCCACATACCCGTGGCCGTTGCGGCAACGGCTATGGAACGGCGGATGTTCTTGTGCATGTGTGTGTCAGATCCTTCGAATTCGTGGCTCGATCGATCCGGGGAACGCCCGGACAGCGGGCAGACCTGTTCCGCCCCCGCGCGGCAGGTCGGGGCGGGGGAACGGTCTGCCCTAGCCGGGGAATTCGAGGATGTCGCCCGATCTGTCACTGACCGGTGCGGCGGTCGCCGGGAGACCGGCACCGCGGACGAGTCCGAAGGAGATGCCGTCCCTGAAGGAGACGGCGGGCTGGTCACCGCCGCGCGGCGGGTGGAACTCCGCCGACGCGGAACCGCCCCGGTCACCACCGGGTCCGAACGGCCCCCGGTGCCCCGGCCGATGGTCCGCCACGACGGCCCGATGATCGGCGCAGGCCGACTCACGCGCCACGGGGGACCCGCCCGGCCCGGAGGCCGTCAAGGCCATCGGCACGGTTACCGGCCGCGGTGCGGCCGGGTGCCGGACGCCGTCGTCGGCGCTACCGGGTGCCGGGCGCGCGCCGGCGGCCGGAGCCTCCGGGTCGGTCGGCGACAACTGTCCGGGGAACGGCAGAACCGACGACAACAGGTCCGGCAACGGCAGTTCCCTCAGTGGCAGTTCTCGCAACGGCAGTTCCCGTAGTGGCAGTTCGCCCGGATGCAGCCGCGTGGAGCTCCCTGAGTTCCCTGAGTTCCCTGCGGTGTCGAGGAGGTCGGTGACGGCCGTCCCGAGACCCTTTCCGGCGTCAGGACGGACCGTGTCACGTCGCACCGGCTCGGCAACCGAGCGATGGGCCGCCGCGGGTGTGGGTACGGACCCGGCGGCGGTGTGCTGCGCTATTCGCGATACCGGGGCCGCCGGCCGCTTGTGCGCGTCGTGCGCCGACGAGGTGGCCGGCACGGGAGCCGGCACTGCAACGGACCCGGCCACGGACGGTGCCGACTTGTGCGCAGTCGACGGCGACCTGTGCACAGTCGAGGCCGACTTACGCACGGACGACCCGGCCTCGTTCAGGCCGGAAGTGGGCTTGTCCACCCGGGCCGCGGACTTGTCCGCGCCGGACGCGGCCTCGTCCACGACGGGTGCCGCCTCGTCCACGACGGGTGCCGCCTCGTCCACCGCCGCGCCCGCACCGACGCCCGCGCCCGCACCTGACGTGGTGCCGGGCAGCTGCGGCAGCGGATGTTGATCCGCATGGGCCCGGGTACCGAAGAGCAGCCCCAGTGCGAGCAGTCCACCGACGAAGAGCACCAGCTGCAGGGCACGTCGACCGGCCGGCCCGCGCATCGTGCGCGGGTCGTCGGCAGAACGGGCAACTGCGGTGATCACGCGGGAACGAGTCCTCTCCGAACGGTGCGTACGCGGGTGCGGCAGAACTGCGGCAGAACCACAGAAGTACGCGGGACCGCGTGGGCCCACGGGCCGACGCGGAACGCAACCCTCCGCGGACGACGGAACGATGCTTGCACGAGTCGCCCGGGGTCACGCAAGCCCCCTGTTACTGATGGGTCTCCTTGTCCGGTATGGGCAATGCCCGCTTTTCGATCGCGGCCGCCATCACCTCCGGGAAGAGATCCGGCGTACAGGCGAAGGCCGGGGCGCCCAGCGCGGAGAGCGCCGTCGCGTGGTCGCGGTCGTAGGCGGGCGCGCCTTCGTCGGAGAGCGCGAGCAGGGTCACGAACTGCACGCCGGACGCCTTCATCGCGGCGACCCGCTTCAGCATCTCGTTGCGGATGCCGCCCTCGTAGAGGTCGCTGATGAGCACGACGACGGTGTCGGCCGGGCGAGTGATCCTGGACTGGCAGTAGGCGAGCGCCCGGTTGATGTCGGTGCCACCGCCGAGCTGGGTGCCGAAGAGCACGTCCACCGGGTCGTCCAGCTGATCGGTGAGGTCGACCACGGCCGTGTCGAAGACGACGAGCCTGGTCCGCAGAGCGCGCATGGAGGCGAGCACGGCGCCGAAGACCGAGGCGTACACCACGGAGGCCGCCATCGAACCGGACTGGTCGATGCAGAGAATGACGTCCTTCTTCACCGACTGCGCCGCGCGACCGTAGCCGATGAGACGCTCGGGCACGATGGTTCCGGCCCCGTCCTCCCCAGGCAGGGTCAGGTAGTTCTTCAGGTTGGCCCGGATGGTGCGGTTCCAGTCGATGTCGTGGTGGCGGGGCCGGCTGACCTTCGCCGAGCGGTCCAGCGCACCCGTGAGCGCGGCCCGGGTGCGGGTCGTGAGCCGGCTCTCGAGCTTCTCGACGACCTTGCGCACGACGGCTCGCGCCGTCTCCTTCGTCGTCTCGGGCATGACCTTGTTGAGCGAGAGCAGCGTGCCGACGAGATGGACGTCCGCCTCCACGGCCTCCAGCATCTCGGGTTCGAGCAGGAGCGCGGAGAGGCCGAGGCGGTCGATGGCGTCACGCTGCATGACCTGGACGACGGAGCTGGGGAAATACGTGCGGATGTCCCCCAGCCAGCGGGCCACGGAGGGCGCGGACGCGCCCAGTCCGGCCGAGCGGCCGCCCTTGCCGCGTCCGCCGGGCTGCTTGCCCCCGCTCTCGTACAGCGCGGTCAGTGCGCCGTCCATCGCGGCGTCGCGTCCGGTGAGGGTGCAGCCGGTGCTCTCCGAACTGTCCGCGCCCAGGACCATGCGCCAGCGCCGCAGGCGCTCGCCGTCGCCACTCCGGGCACCCGTATCCGTGTCCGTGTCAGTCCCCGCGCCCACGTTCGTCCCCGCGTCCGTGACCGTGCCCGTCCCCGCGTTCGTGTCCGTGTCCGTCGTCATCCCGTCGCCCCCAGAGCCTGCTCGTCGTTCTCCGTCGCCGCCGCTCCCCCGCCCAGCCCGTCCGTCGCGTCCGCCCCGTCCAGCGCGTCCGTCCCGTCCAGCCCGTCCGTCCCGCCCAGCCCGAGCAGCAGGCGCAGGACCGGCATCACCGCGTCCGCCCGTGCCGTGTCCAGGGCGGGCCCGAAGCCGGGGGCCGTCGCCTCGCCGCCTGGGATCGTGCCGGACGCCACCGCTCCCCCGGCCGCCGGGCCGCGACGGACCAGTTCGCCCAGCGTGCGCCGGACGCCCGACTCGTACGCCGAGAAGGTGCGGCGCAACAGCGGCAGCACATCGGTGAACGTGTCCGCGGGGACTCCGGTCAGCCAGGAGTCGACCAGGGCGAGCAGCCTCTCGTCGTGGACCAGGAGCATGCCGCCCCCGGCAGCACCGCCGACGAAGCCCTCGATCCACGCGGCGGCGTCGGCGGGCGGTGTGCCGGGCGACAGAGCCAAGCCCATCAGTCGGGCGGCGTCGTCCTGTTCGAGGTGTCCGTCGTCGAGCAGCAACCGGGCGGCTCGGCCGCGGATCACGCCCGCGACCGTGTCCCGGGCAGCGAGCTTGTGCAGCACCGCTCTCCAGCGTTCGCGCAGTCCGTCCGCAGTCTCCGGTACGGCACCGGCGAGCAGCCCGACCGCCGTGTGGACCCCGTCCACCTGGCGGCGCAGTGCGGTGGCCGCGTCGGCGTCGAGTCCGGTGCAGGCGGGTGGCAGCCCGACGCAGATCCGCTCCACGAGCCCGGCCGCGACCTCACCGAGCGCCGTGGTGTCCGTGGAACGGACGTCCCCGTAGCGCAGCGTCCGGGCCAGGGACGGCAGGGCGTCGGCGAGATGGCCCACGTCCGTGTCGAGCGCGGCGCGGTCGGCGAGCACGCGCATCACGACGGGCAGTGCCTCGGGCAGTTCTGCCAGCAGACACCGCTCGGCGAGCGCGGTGACCTCGGCGAGCGCGGTGGCCGCCACGGCGTCCGACTCCGCGCGGGCGGTGGCGGCGGAGAGCACGGTGGTGCCCCAGACCCCGGCCTCCGCGACGCGTACGTACAACTCGGGCTCCCAGCGCAGCCGCCAGCCCTCCCGGAAGGTGCCGGTGCTGCCCCGGGCCTCGGCGGGTTCGCCCCAGCCGACGCCCAGGATCCGCAGCCGGTGCAGCAGCCGGCTGCGGGACGCGTCGTTCTCCTTGCGGAGGTCGAGCTCCATCTCCCGCTCCGACGCCTCCGGTTTGAGCCGCAGGGTGCGCTGCTGCCGGGTGAGGTCGCGCTGGAGCGGTACGGCGGGGGCGGTGTCCGGCACCTCGCCGAGTGCCCCACCGACGATCAGCCGGTCCCGGACGAGCGCGAGCGGCACGTCGGATCCCTCACACATCACCGCCCGGACGGCGTCGCTCGCCTCGCTCAGACCGGCGAGTGGCCGGCCGCGCATGGCGGCCAGGGTCGTGGCGAGCCGGACGGCCTCGATGACGTGGGCGGAGGATACGAACCGGTCCTCGTCGCGCAGGAGTCCGGCGACCTTGGTCATCCAGCGCTCCACCGGCCGGTCCGGGGACGCGAAGAGGTGGGCGTACCAGCCGGGTGAATCGATCCCGGCGCCGTATCCGCTGTGCCGGGCGAGCCTGTGATGGGTCCACGGGACCCAGGTCAGCTCGGCCTTGACCTTGGGCAGCCCCTTCAGGAGGGCCCGGTCGGCGGCGAGTGTCGTCCTCGCGCCCAGCGCGGGCACGTGCCAGGCACCGCAGACCACGGCGAGGTCGTCACCGAACTCCTTGCGCGCGGTGCGCAACTGGATCCGCATGTACGCCTCGCGGACCCCGTCCCGGGGGTGGCCGCCGTCCCCGTACACCTCGCGCAGGGCGGTCATCGCCTCGCCGAGCGCGGCGAAGGCCGCCAGCGGGTCGCCGGGGCCGCCGTCGTGGGCGCGGTGTTCGACGACGTCCTCCCACCAGCGCTCGGGGTCGTCGTACCCCGCCGTCTCGGCCAGCACCCCGATGGGGTCGACCGGGGCGGCCGGGGGCCCGGCCTCCTCGGCCTTCTCCGGCCGCTCCCGGTCCTCCTCCTCGGTCATGGCCAGCGAGTGGGCGGCCGGCAGGTCGATGAAGCGGACCGGGACACCGTGCGCCAGGGCCCAGCGGATCGCGACCCATTCGGGCGAGAACTCGGCGAGCGGCCAGAACGCCGCCCGCCCGGGATCGTCCACCGCGTGGGCGAGCAGGGCGACGGGCGGGCGCATCTGCTCGTCGGCTGCGAGCGGCAGCAGCGCGTCGCCCTCGGGCGGGCCCTCGATGAGCACCGCCCGCGGGCGGGCGGCGTCGAGCGCGGCGCCTACGGCGCGGGCGGAGCCGGGGCCGTGGTGCCGGACCCCCAGCAGCAGCGGCCCCGCGGGCGCCGGGACGCCGGGCCTCAAGGTGTCGGGGCGCGGGGTGCCGGTCATGCGGATGCCTCACGGCAGGCGCGGTAGAAGTCCTTCCAGCCGTCCCGCTCGCGCACCACGGTCTCCAGATACTCCTGCCAGACCACCCGGTCGGCCGCCGGGTCCCGGACGACCGCGCCGAGGATCCCGGCCGCGACGTCCCCCGCGCGCAGCACACCGTCGCCGAAGTGGGCCGCTAGAGCCAGCCCGTTGGTGACGACGGAGATGGCCTCGGCCGTGGAGAGCGTGCCCGAAGGGGACTTGAGCTTGGTGCGGCCGTCGGTGGTGACGCCGTCGCGCAGTTCGCGGAAGACGGTGACCACGCGGCGGATCTCCGCGAGGCCGTCCGGCGCGGGCGGCAGATCGAGCGAGCGGCCGACCTGGTCCACACGGCGGGAGACGATGTCGACCTCGGCCTCGGGCGTGGCCGGCAGGGGCAGGACCACCGTGTTGAACCGGCGGCGCAGCGCGCTGGACAGCTCGTTGACCCCGCGGTCGCGGTCATTGGCGGTGGCGATGACGTTGAACCCGCGGACGGCCTGGACCTCCTGGCCCAGCTCGGGCAGCGGCAGGGTCTTCTCCGACAGGATGGTGATCAGCGAGTCCTGCACATCGGCGGGGATGCGGGTGAGCTCCTCGATCCGCGCGGTCATGCCGTCGGACATGGCCCGCATCAGCGGGCTGGGCACCAGCGCCTCTCGGCTGGGGCCGTGCGCGAGCAGTTCCGCGTAGTTCCACCCGTAGCGGACCGCTTCCTCGGGTGTGCCTGCGGTGCCCTGCACGAGGAGGGTCGAATCGCCGCTGACGGCGGCCGCGAGATGCTCGGAGACCCAGGTCTTGGCGGTGCCGGGCACGCCGAGCAGCAGCAGCGCCCGGTCGGTGGCGAGCGTGGTGACGGCGACCTCCACGAGGCGGCGCGGGCCCACGTACTTGGGTGTGATCACCGTGCCGTCGGGCAGGGTGCCGCCGAGCAGGTACGTGGCGACGGCCCAGGGCGACAGCCGCCAACGGGCGGGCCGCGGGCGGTCGTCGGCGGCCGCGAGTGCCTTCAGCTCATCGGCGAAGGCGTCCTCGGCGTGCGGGCGCAGCGCCTCGGCGCCCACGGCTGAGATGGTTTCGGACACGGTCATGGATCCCCCTCCAGATCGGTCGACCCGATGTGGTTCCCACCGTGCACCATGGCACTGACAATCGGCGTTCCCGCAGGTCGGAGCCGGTTGTCAGTGGTGCGCCCTACCGTCGTGTCCATGCTGCTGACTGACGGGGGAGAACCCTTGCGCACCGCCGACGCGGCGGCGCGCTGGACGGTGGAGCAGGTACTGGCCCTGGCTCCTGACGACACCTCACGCAAGGCGGGGAACAAGCTGGGTTCGGCCGGGCCGTGGTCGGACACCGGGTGGGACGGCCGGGGTGCGGTGTGGGGGCTGTGCAAGGGGAGCGGGAGCAAGCCGTACCGCACGGTGGTCGACACCACCGGCCCCGCCTATAAGTGCAGTTGCCCCAGCCGGAAGTTCCCGTGCAAGCACGCGCTGGGCCTGCTGCTGCTCCGGGCGTCCGACGGGACGGCCGTGCGCGCGGCCGATCCGCCCGACTGGGCCGAGGAGTGGCTCCGGGGCCGGCGCCGGCGCGCGGAGGCGGCGGAGGCGAAGGAGAGCCCGGCGGAGGACGGAGGCCCGGCGGCCGGTCCCGCCGATCCGGTGGCCGCCCGGCGGCGGGCCGAGCGCCGGGCCGAGCGGATCGGCGGTGGTGTGCGGGAGCTGGAGCAGCGCCTGACCGATCTGGTGCGCGGCGGTCTGGCGGCGGCCGAGCAGTCGGGATACGGGTTGTGGGAGGAGACGGCGGCCCGCATGGTCGATGCCCAGGCACCCGGCCTCGCCGGCCGGGTGCGGGAGTTGGGCGCCATACCGGGGTCCGGTCCGGGCTGGCCGGTGCGGCTGCTGGAGGAGTGCGCGCTGCTGCACCTGCTGGACACGGCCTGGCTGGGCATCGACGGGCTGCCGCTGCCCCTGGCGGCCACAGTCCGCACCAGGGTCGGCCTGACAGCGCCCCCCGCGGGCCCACCGGTCAGGGACGACTGGCTGGTCCTCGCCCAGTACGACACCCCCGAGGGAAAGATCGTCGCCCGCCGTATCTGGCTGTACGGGAGGGGGTCGGGCCGGACCGCGCTGCTGCTGTCGTTCGGGGCCGCGGGCCGCTCCCCCGGACAGGCCCTGCCGGTGGGCGTCACGCTGGACGCCGAGCTCACGCCCTACCCGGGTTCCGGCCGGCTACGGGCCGAGCTGGGAAGGCAGTTCGGAACGCCGGAGAACGCGGGGGCGCCTCCGCCGGGTGTCACGGTCACCGGGGCGATCGCCGCTTACGGGCGGGCCCTGGGCGACGACCCGTGGCTGGACTCCTGGCCGGTGACGCTGCGCGATGTCATACCCGTGCCGTCCACGGACGGCTGGCAACTGGTGGACGCGGCAGGCGATTCGGCCCTGCCCGTCGCCCCGGCCGCACTGTCCCGGCCCGCGCTGTGGAAGCTCGTCGCGCTCTCCGGCGGCGAACCGCTCACGGTCTTCGGCGAGTGCGGCCACCGCGGTTTCGATCCGCTCGCCGCCTGGCCGTCCGTACGCGGGGGCGGCGGTACGAGGTCGGTGGCCGCCGCCCCGCCCACCACGCCGGTCGCCGTCGAGACCGTACCTCTCATCTGAGTCCAGGAGGAGGAGCGATGCCCCGCACCACCACACCAGTCAGCGCGTCCGCCGCACCCACCACGACGACGTCAGCGACCGACACGCCCGGCGGCGCTCCCGACGCGCGCCGCCCCGCACCGGGAGACACCGCGGCCGGGCCCGGCGCGCACTACGCGGCCGGCGCGGCGCCCGCGTCCAGCGGTCTGCTCGCGTCGAACCCGTGGGAGGAACTCGTCACATCGGCCCTGCTCGGCACGGACCGCCGTCCGCCCGCGACGGCAGCCGGCACCGGCCCGGTCAGGGCCTCCGCGCCCGCCGGACCGGACGGCGCGGCGGTCGCGCTGCTCAGCGCCGCCGCCCTGCACACCGTGCGGCGCCGGGCCGGTCTGCTGCCCGCTCCCGCGGTCCCCCGGCCGAAGTGCGCGCCGGCCGACCCCCGGCCGCCCCTGCCCGAGGCTGCCCGGAACCGGCTGGAGCGGCTGCTCGCGGACCGCTCGGCACCCAGCGGTTCGGGGGGCAGACGCGGCACTGCCCCCGATCTCACGGAACTGATACCGCAGTGGCTGGCCACCGCCAACCTGCACGGCTACCGGGCCCCGCACGCGACGCTGCCCGCCCTGCTGGACGCGGCGCGGGCGCGCACCGATCTGCGGCCGCAGGCCCTGGCGTTCGCCGGTCCGCGCGGGCTCTGGCTGGCCGGACTGAACCCCGAGTGGAAGTTCGCGCTGCGGGGTTCGTCCGGCACGTCACTGCTGCCCGACCCGACCGACCGGGAAGCGGTGGGCCGACTGTGGGAGGAGGGCCTGTTCGCCGAGCGGGTCGCCCTGCTCGCGGCCGTGCGGGCGCACGACGCCGGTAGCGCCCTCGCCCTGCTCGCCACCACTTGGTCCACCGAGCGTGCCGAGGACCGGCTGATGTTCGTCGACTCGCTGCGCACGGGGCTCTCCGGCACCGATGAGGACTTCCTCGAACAGGTCCTCGCCGACCGCAGCCGCAACGTCCGCGCGACCGCGGCCGAGTTGCTGTCCGCGCTTCCCGATTCGGCGCTCGCACACCGGATGGCGGCGCGCGCCCTGTCCTGTGTGAGCCCCGGTCTGACCGGCGCCGAGCCGTCCGTGGCGGTGGAGGCCCCGCACGAATGCGATGCGGCGATGCAGCGCGACGGCGTCGTCGCGCTCCCGCCGTCCGGGCGGGGTGAACGATCCTGGTGGCTGGGCCAGTTGGTGGAGGCGACCCCGCTCACCGTCTGGCCGGCGCGGTTCGGCGGCCGGGACGCGTGGGAGATCGTCGCGCTGCCCGTGGCCGACGGGTGGAGCGAGGAGCTCCACGCCGCCTGGTGCCGGGCGGCCGTCCGGCAGCGGGACCCGGAGTGGGCGCGGGCGTTGCTCGGCACCCCCTCGACACCTCCGTCGAGCGGCCCCGGCACGGCGTCGCTCGCCGAGCGGTCGAAGCTGCTGATCGTGCTGCCCGCCGCCGAACGGGCCGGATGGGTGGCCGAGTTCATCTCCGCTCATGGCCTGTCGGAGGCGTTCCAGCTGCTGGGGGTCTGTCCGACCCCGTGGGCGGAGCCGCTCGGCCGGTCCGTCGTCGACGCCCTCGACATCGCCCGGGACGCCGGCAGTTACCCCTGGAGCTTCAGCGGGGTGATGGGCCTCGCCGAACGCTGCCTGAATCCGGCCGAGGCCGACCGGCTGGAGGTCCTCACCACCACGACCGACGAACCGGCGGACGCGTCCCCCGGGGCGAACGGCTACTGGTCCGAGGCGTTCCAGCGCCTGGTCTCCACTCTGCGGCTGCGCGCGGCGATGGACGCGGAACTGGCACCGGACCAATAGGAACGGACAGGCCATGACCGCGGAGACCGGGCGCCGCAACGCCGGTGGAAACGGGGACGGACACGCCACGACCGGTGAGGACGGGCAGGGCGCGATCAGCCCTCCCGCGGGACCTGACCGGGCGGGGCGGCCCCCTGCTGGGTCGCGCCGCCCCCGGGACGGCTCATGCCTCCCCCGGGACGGCTCACGCCTCCGCCGGCTGGCGGACGTTCGCGTTGACCCAGGCGACGATCTCGACCGTCGTCGCACCCGGGGTGAAGATCTCCGCGACTCCCTGCTCCTTCAGCGGTGCGATGTCCGCCTCCGGGATGATGCCGCCGCCGAACACCTTGATGTCCTCGGCCTCGCGCTCCTTCAGCAGCGCGATCACCTTGGCGAAGAGCGTGTTGTGCGCACCGGAGAGGATCGAGAGGCCGATCGCGTCGGCGTCCTCCTGGATCGCGGTGTCGACGATCTGCTCGGGCGTCTGGTGGAGGCCGGTGTAGATGACCTCCATACCGGCGTCGCGCAGCGCCCGCGCGATCACCTTGGCGCCGCGGTCATGGCCGTCGAGGCCCGGCTTGGCCACCACCACACGGATCGGACCGGTCACACCCATCACTGCCTCCACACGCGTCTTCCGGCCCCGAAGGGCCGGGGATGTGAACGAACGTTATCCACAGCATCCCGCAAGCCGCTGTTTCGCGGTGGTCGGGGAGGGGGAAATCACACGTGGGACATGTTCACCGGGCGCCGTTTCCCGCAGCACGCGGTATTCCTGCCGTGCGGGACCGGCCGCCAGGGGAGCCGCACGAGGTCGTCGTACCACCGCGCCGTCAGCCGCACGGCACGGTGGTACGGCTCACCGACCGCCCACCGGCCGGTCACCGAAGGTGATCCGGCGGGCACGGCGGGCGGCGGGTCCCGGACGGTGATCTGCCGCCCGGACCTCCGAATCGGCGCCCCATGAGGGCATACGGGGCAGGAGCCGCCTCTCCCCGGGTGCCGGAGCAGGAGGTCGACCATGAAGGCCCAGGCCCCGCCCTTTCTTCCCCTGCTGCTGCGCCTGACCGGTCTGCGCCGCACCACCTGGCTGTCGTCCGCGCTGCTGAGAGCGAGCGCGCTGGAGCTGGTCGTGCTCGCCGGGCACGCGCTGCTGTATCCGACCGGCATCGCGGGAGAGCGGCGCACCCCGCCACGCCCGGCCGGCGATTCGGTCCCGGTACCGTCCGGGACCGCCACCCTGCCCGCCGCGCACGACGGCCGTCCGCCCGTCGTGCTGCTGCACGGCTTCATCGACAACCGCTCGGTCTTCGTCCTGCTGCGCCGTTCCCTCGCCCGGCACGGCTGGCGCCATCTGGAGTCGCTCAACTACTCCCCGCTGACCTGCGACATCCGTACGGCAGCCGAGCTGCTCGGCCGGCACATCGAGGAGATCTGCGCCCGCACCGGTCACCGCGAGGTCGACATCGTCGGACACAGCCTCGGTGGACTGATAGCGCGCTACTACGTGCAGCGGCTGGGCGGTGACCACCGGGTGCGCACCCTCGTCACCCTCGGCACCCCGCACGCAGGTACGGCCGTCGCCCCGCTGGCCAGCGCTCACCCGATCGTGCGGCAGATGCGCAGCGGTTCCGCCCCGATCGAGGAGCTGCGGCTTCCGGCGCCCGGCTGCCGCACCCGGTTCGTCAGCTTCTGGAGCGAGTTGGACCAGGTGATCGTGCCTGCCGAGGCGGCCTGTGTGGACCATCCGGACCTCGACGTGACGAACGTCCGTGTCAGCGGGATCGGCCATCTCGCGCTGCCCGTGCATCCGGCCGTGGCCGCCGGGGTCCGCCGGGCACTCGACGCCGATGAGGCGGCACGCGAAGCCGGCGGCGCCGTCTCCGTGGCCTGAGCCCGCCCGACGGAGCCCCGTCCGGTGACCCCGGGTGGCCTCCGATGACCCCCAGTGGTCGACCGGCAGGGCTCGGTGGGCACCCCGTCAACAGCCCGCCGCGCCCACAAATAGAACGGGTTTCGAACGTAGAGCCAAGGCTCTGTGAGCGGTCCGCCGAAAGGCGGCCGATTGCCCGTTTCCTGAGCGCTCCCCAGCCGTGGAAGATTGTCGGCGTCGCATACCGCCGGGTACAGTCGCGGCCACTGCTTTCCCCCCGGAGTCCCCCACCGGACCCGTCGGGCGCAGGTCCTGCTGCCGAGGCGAGAGAGAAGTTGGTGAACGACCAGCACCCCCACGCCGGGTACGTCGGATACGACAGCCACTCCACGGGCAGTTTCGACAGCGACCCGCTCTTCGGCTCCCTTCCCGGCGGCTACGACGGCTCGTACGACACCACTCCCGGTTACGCCGCCCCGTACGACAACGGGCAGGCCGGGTACAGCGGCCAGTACGACTCCACCCAGTGGGACACGGGCGCACACCAGACCTTCGAGTACGGCCACCCCGCCGACTACACGGCCTACGCCCCCCACCACCAGCAGCATCCGCAGTACGAGGCGGCCCCGCAGTACGACGCGGCCCCGCAGCAGTACGACACCGGCGCAACCTGGGTGCCCACCGACGGCTACGCCGCGAACATCCCGGCGCAGGGCGGCGCACCGGACTCCTCGGGCCAGTGGGACACGTCCGGCTGGTACGCGAACGGCCAGTGGGCAAGCACCGACACGGCGGGATACGACACCGGCGCCTACGACGCCACCGCCTGGAACACCGGCGCCACGCCCGAGCACACACAGCAAACCATGCAAACCCTGACGGGCTCGTACGGAACCGAACAGACGGCACAGCACCCGTACGAAACGTACGAGTTCAGCGTCCCGGAGCCCGATCCACGACCCGAGGCGCAGCCCGACCCGGGGGCCGAGGCGCAGCTCGATGCGGATCTCGACGCCCACGGCGGCCCCGAGGCCGGACCGGACGACTACGACATCCCCGCCGGCCACGACGCCGAGGACCATGACCACGCCACGCCCCGGGCCGACTCCCACCGCCCCACGGGCCGTCCGGCCTCCCGCGGTGGCGGCAGCCGCAGCCGCAGGCGTTCGCCCGCCAAGCGTTCCGCACTCCTCACCGTCGCCGTTCCGTCCGCCTGTGTGATGAGCGTGGCCGGTATCGCCGCCGCCTCCGTGGGCGGCATGGGCGGCGGCGAGGAGAAGAAGGACGACACCACGACGATGGCGGCCGCCGATCCCGGCTCGGTCAAGCCCGTCGCGGTCAACAACAAGCTGGACACCCAGCTCGCCAACCTCAGCGCGGACGCGGAGAACTTCGCCGACCGCGCCAGCCGCACCCAGGAGCGCATCGACCTGAAGGCGCGGCAGGCCGCAGACAAGAAGAAGCGCGCCGAGGAGGCCGCCCGCAAGGAGGCCCTGCGGCCCAAGTACGTCATGCCGGTCAAGGAGCACGGCCTCAGCGCGTACTTCGGCCAGGCGGGCGTCAACTGGATGTCCGTGCACACGGGCATCGACTTCCCCGTCCAGTACGGCACCCCGGTGATGGCCGCGACCGACGGGACCGTCCGTACGCAGTACAACACCGCGTACGGGAACATGGCCATCGTCACGATGGCCGACGGCACCGAGACCTGGTACTGCCACCTCAGCAGCACCAGGATCCGCTCGGGCCCGGTCAAGGCCGGTGACGTCATCGCATACTCCGGGAGCTCCGGCAACTCGACCGGCCCGCACATGCACTTCGAGGTGCGGCCCGGCGGCGGCGCGGCCATCGACCCGCTGCCCTGGCTCCGCAGCCACGGCGTCGACCCGACCTGAGCCGGCGGCCGGCGCCGGCCGCCCCCGGCTACAGCTTCTGGACCGGCGCGTAGCGCAGCAGCAGCTTCTTCGGCCGCTCGTCCCCGAAGTCGACCGTGGCCTTCGCCTGGTCACCGACGCCCTCGACCGCCGTCACCGTGCCCAGACCGAACTGGTCGTGGGTGACCCGGTCGCCGACCACCAGCGTGATCGTCGGCTTGTCCGAGGTGCGCCGGGTCGCGAAGCCCGAGGGGCCGGAGCGTGAACGGGACGCCGAGAGCGACGAGGTGATGCCCGACGTCGGTCCCGCCGGGGCCGCCATCGGCCCCTTCCGCTTCCAGTCCAGGTGCTGCTCCGGGATCTCCTCCAGGAACCGCGACGGCGGGTTGTACGAGGGCTGGCCCCAGGCGCTGCGCATCGCGGCCCGGGTCAGATAGAGCCGCTCGCGGGCACGGGTGATGCCCACGTAGGCGAGCCGGCGTTCCTCCTCCAGCTCCTTCACCTGGCCCAGCGCCCGCATGTGCGGGAAGACGCCGTCCTCCATGCCGGTCAGGAAGACGACAGGGAATTCGAGGCCCTTCGCCGTGTGCAGCGTCATCAGCGTGACGACGCCGGAGCCGTCGGTGTCCTCGTCCGGGATCTGGTCGGAGTCGGCGACGAGCGCGACCCTCTCCAGGAACTCGGAGAGGGTGCCCGTGCCCTCGTCCTCACCGCGCTCCTGCTCGAATTCGAGGGCGACGGCGGCGAGCTCCTGGAGGTTCTCGATCCTGGTCTCGTCCTGCGGGTCCGTGGACGCCTGGAGTTCGGCGAGGTAGCCGGTCCGCTCCAGAACGGCCTCCAGCACCACCGCGGGGCCTGCGCCCGACTCGACGATCGTGCGCAGCTCCTCCATCAGCGTGTTGAACCGCTTGACGGCGTTGGCGGAGCGGGCGGCCATGCCGTAGGCCTCGTCGACGCGGCGCAGCGCCTGCGGGAAGGTGATCTTCTCGCGCAGCGACAGGGCGTCGATCATCGCCTCGGCCCGGTCGCCGATGCCGCGCTTGGGCACGTTCAGGATGCGGCGCAGCGGGACGGTGTCCTCGGGGTTGGCGAGGACGCGGAGGTAGGCCAGGACGTCCCGGACCTCCTTGCGCTCGTAGAAGCGCACCCCGCCGACGACCTTGTAGGGGAGGCCGACCCGGATGAAGATCTCCTCGAAGACACGGGACTGCGCGTTCGTCCGGTAGAAGATCGCGACGTCACCGGCCTTGGCGTCGCCCGCGTCGGTCAGCCGGTCGATCTCGTCGGCGACGAACTGCGCCTCGTCGTGCTCGGTGTCCGCGACGTAACCGGTGATGCGGGCGCCGGTGCCGGCGTTGGTCCACAGGTTCTTCGGGCGGCGGCTCTCGTTGCGCTCGATGACGGCGTTGGCGGCGGACAGGATCGTCTGCGTGGAGCGGTAGTTCTGCTCCAGCAGGATCGTGGTCGCGTTCGGGTAGTCCTCCTCGAACTGGAGGATGTTGCGGATGGTCGCGCCGCGGAAGGCGTAGATCGACTGGTCCGCGTCACCCACGACGCACAGCTCGGCGGGGGCGTCCTCGGGTCCGGCCGGGCCGACCAGCTCCCGTACGAGGGTGTACTGGGCGTGGTTGGTGTCCTGGTACTCGTCGACCAGGACGTGCCGGAAGCGGCGGCGGTAGTGCTCGGCGACGTCGGGGAAGGCCTGGAGCAGGTGGACCGTCGTCATGATGATGTCGTCGAAGTCCAGCGCGTTGGCCTCGCGCAGCCGGGACTGGTACATCGCGTAGGCCTGGGCGAGCGTCTTCTCGAAGCCGTCCGCGGCCTGGCCCGCGAAGGTCTCCTCGTCGATCAGCTCGTTCTTCAGGTTCGACACCTTCGCCGTGAACGACTTGGGCGGGAAGCGCTTCGGGTCGAGGTCGAGGTCGCGGCAGACCAGCGCCATCAGCCGCTTGGAGTCCGCGGCGTCGTAGATCGAGAACGAGGAGGTGAAACCGAGCTTCTTCGACTCGCGGCGCAGGATCCGTACGCACGCGCTGTGGAAGGTCATCACCCACATGGCGTTGGCACGGGGCCCGACGAGCTGCTCGACGCGCTCCTTCATCTCACCGGCGGCCTTGTTGGTGAAGGTGATCGCGAGGATCTGGCCGGGGTGCACCCCGCGCTCCGCCAGCAGATGGGCGATGCGGTGGGTCAGCACCCGGGTCTTGCCCGAACCGGCCCCGGCGACGATGAGCAGCGGGGAACCCGCGTGCACGACGGCGGCGCGCTGCTCGGTGTTCAGCCCGTCGAGCAGCGCGGCGGCGTCGATGACCGGGCGGTGCGCCCCGTCGCGGTAGTACGCGTCGCGGGGCGACGGAGGCCCGTCGAACACGCCCGAGAAGAGGTCCTCCGGCACCGCTTCGGGTGCGGAGTCCTCGGGGGGCGGCGGGGGCCCGTCCTCCGCTTGCTGGAGGCCGGCCAGGAAACTGTCGTCAAAGAGGCTGCTCATCGCTGTACGAGTCTAGGGCGCCCCACTGACACCCGGGGCCGCATGGGGAGAACGCGCACCGGCCGGGAACACGCACGGTGAGCCGCTTCCCACTCTGCGCAGGGTTCCCGGCCGCTCATCCCGCCGGGAGCGGGCAGGTTCCGCAAGGTCACGAAAATGTATCGGGCATATCGAACATCAACCTTCACAGCGACACCATGAGTTGGCTAGCGTGCTCGTTCGGGCGGCCCGTACCCCCGAGGCGAACCACGCCGAGCGGACGTCCACGCCGAATTCGGGCTGCCCGTGCGGGAGCCCGGAACCGGGGACCCACACGCATCACCGGGGTGAATCGGTCCGAACCTCCCACCAGGACCGTAGGGCAGCCTTCCGTTCCGCCCGAACCCGACAGCTAACCCGGTAGGCGGTCCACGGAAGGAGATGCCGGCCTTGGCCTCGCATCGCAAACCGCGCCCCCGGGTGCGCAGCACCACACCGGCCATCGGGTTCACGACGGCGGCACTCGCCTCGGTGACCCTGCTCTCCACGCAGAGCGCACTGGCGGCCCCGGCCCCGAAGCCCAGCATCGAGGACGTCCAGAAGAAGGTCGACGACCTCTACCGGCAAGCGGGCACCGCGACCCAGCACTACGACGAGGCCAAGGAAGCCACCGCCAAGCAGCGCACCAAGGTGGACACGCTGCTGGACGACATCGCCGAGCGCACCCAGAAGCTGAACGAGGCCAGGCGCACGCTCGGCAACTACGCCGCCGCCCAGTACCGCGACGGCGCGCTCGCACCGACGGCCACCTTCTTCCTGGCCAACGACCCGCAGTCGTTCTTCGACCAGACGCACCTCATGGACCGGATGGCCAGGAACCAGCAGCAGGCCGTCACGGACTTCCGTACGAAGCAGGTCGAGGCGTCCAAGAAGCGTGCCGAGGCGGTGACCGGCCTGGAGACGCTCACCGAGTCGCAGACCCGGCTGCGCACCAGCAAGCAGAACGTCCAGAACAAGCTGACCGAGGCCCGCACGCTGCTGTCGAAGCTGACCGCCGAGGAGAAGGCGCGCCTCGCGGAGCTGGAGCGGAAGAAGAAGGCGGAGGCCAAGCGCAAGGCGGCGGAGCTGGCCGAGAAGCAGGCCGCCGCGAAGGCGGAGGCCGACCGCAAGGCCAAGGAGGCCGGCGGCGGTACGGACACCGGTTCGGGCTCGGGCACCGGCTCGGGTTCGGACAGCAGCGCCACGACGAAGGCCGAGAAGGTCCTCGCGTTCGCCAGGGCCCAGATGGGCAAGCCGTACGTATGGGGGGCGACCGGCCCGTCGTCGTACGACTGCTCGGGGCTCACCCAGGCGGCCTGGAAGGCGGCGGGTGTCAGCATTCCGCGGACCACCTGGGACCAGGTGAACGTCGGCACCCGGATCGCGACGGCGGATCTGCAGCCCGGGGACCTGGTCTTCTTCTACGACGACATCAGCCACGTCGGCATCTACAAGGGCAACGGCATGATGATCCACGCGCCCAAGCCGGGGGCGAACGTGCGCGAGGAGTCGATCTACTACATGCCGATCTACGGCAGCGTGCGGCCGGGCTAGCGGCCGCCCGCACGGTCCCGGTCATCGCCGGGTCGGCGGCCACGAGTGGGCCGAGGACCGAGCCGGTGCGGAGGAGGCGCTGCGGCGGGAGGGCCGGCGGGTCGACCGGGACGCCGTGCCGTAACCGTCGGCGGCCGGTGATGTGTCACCGGTCGCCGACGACCGCTCAGGTCCAGAGCGTGGCGATGAAGATGTTGACGACCGTCAGTCCGCCCACCGCCGCGAAGAGGCCCTTCTCGGCCTTCTCCTCGTCCCGTTTGACGTAGACGATGCCGAGGATGACGACCAGGATCAGCAGCTTGATGCCGATCTTGACGTTGTTCACGGGGTGGTCGTCGGCCTGGTCGAGCCCGACCAGCGCGATACCGGTCACCAGCATGGTGAGCGCGCCGTGCAGCATCCCCGGCACGAACCGCGCCGTCCCCGCCCCCATCGCCTTCATCTGGGTGAGGAAACCACCCAGCAGGGCGGCGATCCCGATGATGTGCAGGGCGACGAAGACATCGATGAGTACACGCATGGTTCCGCACCCTAGTCCGGGCCATATCAGCCTCCGGAAGCCAGGTGAGACTTACTCGCCACTTGACTGATGAATGCACCAATTGCCTGACTCTGGTGCAATTTTTCCTGTCACTCGGCAACAACGCCCCGCCAAATTCGGGCAATAAGCGTCATTACGACTCCTGCCCGTGCCCCGGGTTTAGCGTCCCTACCCAGGTGACCGGCTTCACCGCCGCTCCGCACCCGGACGGCGCCTTCCGGTCACCCCGCCGTGAGATCCGGCGGCGGGCCGCTCCCCCTGTTGGCGACCCGCCGCCGGACCGGGGCGGGCCCGCCGGTAGACCCCGACGGGCAGTCGACAGGAAGGACCACCGCCCTCGTGGCCGCGCACCGGAAACCCAAGCAGCGCCTGTACACCGGCTCTGCTGCCCGCACCGCAGCGACCCTCGCCCTCGCCGGGGCCGCGACCGCTGCCGCGCTGCCGGGATCCGCGCAGGCCGACCCGACGCCCACCACCGCCCAGGTCAAGGCCGAGGTGGACCGGCTGTACCGGGAGGCGGAGGTCGCCACCGAGCAGTACAACGGCGCGAAGGTGAAGGCGGCCGACACCGCCGAGTCCATCGACGCGCTGCGCGACGAGGCCGCCCGCAGGACGGAGCGGCTCAACGCCTCGCGCGACGAACTGGGTTCCTACGCCGCCGCGCAGTACCGCTCGGGGGGCCTCGACCCGTCCGTGCAGCTGGCGCTCTCCTCGGACCCGGACCAGTACCTCCAGCGCGCCTCGTACGTCGAGCGGGCCGCCGACGGCCGGGCCACCGAGCTGCGTACCGTACGACGCCAGGTCGCCGAAGTGGCGCAGGTGCGGTCCGAGGCGGCAGGACAGCTGGCCGAACTCGCCACCCGCCAGGCCGACCTGAAGAAGCACAGGGCGACGGTCCGGTCCAAGCTCGCCGAGGCCCGCAAGCTGCTCGCCCGCCTCTCCCCCGCCGACCGCGCCGCCTACGACGCCTCGGACGGCGGCCGCGGCACGGGTCACGCCGACCGCGGCTCCCCGCGCGGCTCCGGCCGCGCGCCGAACGCCCGCGCGGCCGAGGCGGTCGCCTTCGCCTACGGGGCCCTCGGCAAGCCGTACGTCTGGGGCGCGACCGGCCCCTCGTCGTTCGACTGCTCCGGCCTGACCCAGGCGGCCTGGCGCTCCGCGGGCGTCTCGCTCCCCCGCACCACGTACACCCAGATCAACGCCGGCCGACGCGTCGGCAGGTCCGAACTCGCCCCGGGGGACCTGGTGTTCTTCTACTCGGGCGTCAGCCACGTCGGCCTGTACATCGGCAACGGCCGGATGATCCACGCCCCGCGTCCCGGCGCCCCGGTCCGTATCGCGCCGATCGACGAAATGCCCTTCGCCGGAGCGACCCGGGTGGCATAGGCTCCCGTCCTTCCGAACCACCGGACCGAGGGACACCCACACATGCCCATGGACGTCGAAGTCCAGACCCATGCCCGCACGCTGACGCTCCGCTCCCCGGACCACGTCCGGGTCGGTTCGTTCGTGATCCGCTACAACCCGAACTGGTCGCTGAAGTACGCCAATTACGCGATCCCCGACCAGGGCGCCGAGCCGACGCCCGGCGAACTCGACGCACTGATCGCGGCCTTCCGCGAGCTGGACCGGATGCCGCGCCTGGAGTATCTGCCCGGCTGGGCGCCCGCGGTCGAACCCGCTCTGCTCGAAGCCGGGTTCACCGTGGAGAACCGGGCCCCGATCCTGGCCTGCGCCCCCGGGGACCTGCTGGCACCCAAGCCGGTGGACGGGGTGGTGACGGCGGAGCCCGGCACCGACGCGGAGTTCGCCGCCGCCGCCCTCGTCCAGCACCTCGGGTACGGCGGGACCGGCGAGCCCGAGGACGGTACGGCCGAGTGGCTGCGCAACGCGGCGGCCGGCGGCGGGGTCGCCGTGCTCGCCACCGTCGAGGGGGCCCCGGCGGGCGCGGGCGGCTGCTCGGTACCGGTCGACGGTCTCAGTGAGCTGGCCGGTCTCGCGGTCGCCTCCAGCTTCAGGCGGCGGGGCATCGGAGCCGCCCTCTCCGCCCATCTGACGAAGACGGCCTTCGAGCGTGGCTGCCGCGTCGTGTGGCTGGAGCCGGGCGACGCGGACGTGGAGCGGATCTACGCGGGCATCGGCTACCGCAGGGTCGGCGAGAAGCTCAACATCTCGCTCGACCCGGAGCGGCCGACCGGCTGACCGCCCGGCTCAGACCAGCCGTCGGGCCGTCGCCCAGCGGGTCAGCTCATGACGGTTGGAGAGCTGGAGCTTGCGCAGCACCGCCGAGACGTGCGACTCGACCGTCTTCACCGAGATGAACAGCTGCTTGGCGATCTCCTTGTACGCGTAGCCGCGGGCGATCAGCCGCAGCACCTCGCGCTCGCGCTGGGTGAGCCGGTCGAGGTCCTCGTCGACCGGGGGCGCGTCCGTCGAGGCGAAGGCGTCCAGGACGAAGCCGGCCAGCCGGGGCGAGAACACCGCGTCGCCGTCCTGGACCCGGAAGACCGAGTCGACCAGGTCGGCGCCGGTGATGGTCTTGGTGACATAGCCCCGGGCGCCGCCGCGGATCACTCCGATGACGTCCTCGGCGGCGTCCGAGACGGACAGCGCGAGGAAGCGCACCGGGTTCTCGACCGGGCCCATGAAGGGGGCGCAGCGGCGCAGCACCTCGACGCCGCCACCGCCCGGGAGGTGGACGTCGAGGAGGACGACCTCGGGGCGGGTCGCCGTGATGACGGTGACCGCCTGGTCGACGTCGGCGGCCTCGCCGACGACCTCGACACCGGTCTCCTCGGTGCGGCCGATCTCGGCCTGCACGCCGGTGCGGAACATCCGGTGGTCGTCGACGAGCACGACTCGTACCCGGCGCTCCGGGCCCTCGTGGCCCCCGGTCGCCTCAGTGGTCCCGTTCATCGCTCGTCCTCTCCATCTCCAGCTCGACTTCCGTGCCCCCGCCGGGCACCGAACGCAGCCGGGCGGTACCGCCGTTGCGCTGCATCCGGCCGATGATCGATTCTCGTACGCCCATTCTGTCCCCCGGCACGGAGTCCAGATCGAATCCGGGACCCCGGTCGCGCACCGAGACGAAGACCGTGCGGCCCTCGACCTCGGCGTAGACCTGTACGGCCCCGCCCTCGCCACCGTACTTGGCGGCGTTGACCATCGCCTCGCGTGCGGCCTGCATCTGTGCGGTCAGCCTCTCGTCGAGCGGGCAGTCGCCGACGACGACGACCTCCAGCGGGACACCGTGCTTGTCCTCGACCTCGGCGGCGGCGCGCTTGACGGCCTCGGCCAGGGTCTCCGGTTCGTCGTCCTCGTCCTTGCCCGTGCCCTCGGGGTTGTACAGCCAGTTGCGCAGCTCGCGCTCCTGGGCACGGGCCAGTCTGCGGACCTCGCCCGGGTCCTCCGCGTTGCGCTGGATCAGGGTGAGGGTGTGCAGGACGGAGTCGTGCACATGGGCCGCCACCTCGGCCCGCTCCTGGGCCCTGATGCGCATCAGGCGTTCCTCGGAGAGGTCCTGTGTCATCCGTACGAGATAGGGACCGGCCAGCAGCGCGATGCCGGTGAGGACGGCGATGGCCGCGGTGAGGACGTTTCCCAGCTGGGCGGCGGAGCCGCGTACCACCATGAAACCGGCCAGGCCGAGGCCGACCAGGGCGACCCCGGCGAGCCCACGGGCCAGATGCAGCACCCGGCGGCGGCTGCCGACCTCCATCCAGCGGGCGCGGCGGGCGTTGTCGGCCTGTCGCCACACCAGGACGGAACCGGCGCCGATGAGCAGCGTGGGCCAGATGTAGCGGTCGGCCTTGCTGCCCATGTCGACGTTGCTGACGAAGATCACGGCGCCGACGAGCAGCGCGACCAGGGCGAAGACCTGGCCCCGGTCCGGCTTGCGGAGCCGGCGTCTGCCGTCGGGGGCGGTCTCGAAGACGGACCTGGGGCTGTCGACACCGCCGACACCGAGCGGGACGACGATCCAGAACACGGCGTACAGGAGCGCGCCGAGGCCGTCCGCGAAGAACAGTCCGAGGAAGACGAACCGCACCCAGGCGACCGGCAGCCCGAGGTGTCCGGCGAGTCCGCGTGCGACACCGCCGAGCAGCCGTCCGTCGGCGCTGCGGTACAGCTTGCGCAGCGGTGGCTCCTCCGGGTCGGGGGTGAGGGAGCTGGCGGCTCGGGCGGTGGCGGCTGGCATGCCCCGATCGTCACACGCGCGCAGGGGTGGTGGCATCAGGGTCGGCCCCCACTTCGACCCTGAGAGCCGGATGCGGGTTACGGGGGCTGCGGGCCGGGCCGGCGGAACGGTCCCCTCAGGGTCGGGCGGGGCAATATCAGGGATCGGCCAGGGTCGGGGCGGGTGCCGGACGGGCCGGGCGCCCGTCACCATGGAGCCATGACCGTTCCTCAGGACGCGCCGCCCGGAGCCGCACCGCCGTCACCACCCGGGCCGGCGCCGCAACTGCGGCGCACCCCGCGGCAGAAGGTGGTGGCCGGGGTGTGCGGCGGGCTCGGCCGGTACTGCGATGTCGATCCGGTGATCTTCCGGATCGTGCTCGGGGTGCTCTCCGTGACCGGTGGTCTCGGGCTGATCTTCTACGGCTTCGCGTGGCTGCTGGTCCCGCTGGAGGGCGAGGAGGAGAACGAGGCGCGCCGGCTGCTTTCGGGCCGGGTCGAGGGGGCGTCGCTGATCGCGGTGCTGCTCGCGCTGATCGGCTGCGGCCTGTTCCTGTCCATGCTGGGCAACGGAGGCACGCTGGCGTTCTCCGCGATGCTGGCCGTCGCGGTGCTCGGCTTCTCGGTCTGGACGCAGCACCGCAGGACGGCCGATCCGCAGGGTCCGCTGCACCCTGCGGCCGCGCAGGCCGTCTCGGACGCGCCGCCGGAGGTGAAGGCTCCGCCGCGGCCGGGCACTCCGTCCTGGTGGCGGGACCCGATCATCAAGGACGGTACGTCGGGGCCGGTGGGCCTCGGCTATCTCTGGGGGCCGGCGGACACGACGATGGGCGGCAGGGCGGCAGGCCCGTCCGGGGCGACGGCCGATGCCCCGTTCCGGGCGCCCCGGCAGCCGCGGGAGAAGGCCGACCGTGGACCGGCCTCCATCGCCGGCGGCGTCTTCCTGCTCGCGGTGACGGCGGGCGGCCTCGGCACGGGGCTCAGCTGGGACTCCCAGCCGCTCGGCACGAGTCTTCAGATCGGCCTGGCCGCCGCGCTCGCGGTGTTCGGGGCCGGGTTGCTGATCAGCGCCTTCCTCGGCCGGACGGGCTTCGGCACGATCCTGCTCGCGGTGATCACGGCGGGGCTGCTCGCGGGTGCGTCCGCGCTCCCCAAGGACATCTCCACGCACTGGGTGCGCGAGGAGTGGCGGCCGGCGACGGTCGCCGCCGTGCAGCCGCGGTACGAGGTGGCGTCCGGGGTGGCGGATCTGGACCTCACCCGGATCGCCGTCCCCGAGGGCGGCACGGTCAGGACCCGGGTGGAGGTCCGGGCCGGCCGGGTCCTGGTGCGGGTTCCGGAGAACGTCACGGTGAAGGTGCGCGCGCGGACGGACCTCGGCGCGATCACGCTGCTGGACGGCCGGAGCAGGGCCGATGTGGACGTCCGCTCGTCGCAGGACGAGCGCAGGACGATGCGGCCGGCCGAGGGCGGCAAGCCGGCCGGTACGGTCGAGCTGGATCTGGAAGCCGGTTTCGGACAGGTGGAGGTCAGCCGTGCTGCGTCATGAGATCCGGCCCGGACGGGCCGTGGCGGGCCTGGTGCTGCTGGCCCTGGCGGCCGGTTACGCGGCCGATGCCGCGGGCCTGTGGAACGCCCCGCTGGTGTTCTTCGCCGCGCTCTTCGCCGGCGGCGTCTGGGCGGCCGTCCTGACCACCTGGGCCGCCTACATGATCCGGCGCCGCCGGGAAGCGCGAAGGGCGTCCAGGGAGAACGTGGGGGCCCCGCCGAGCAGCAGCGGCAGCCAGGCCATGAGGTAGGCGAGGTCGTTGCCCAGGTAGTACGGCTCGGCCTGCCAGCTGACGGTCAGCCACAGGCTCAGCGAGATCAGCGCACCGCCGAGCGCGGCGATCCTGGACCACAGGCCGAGCAGGGTGCCGATCCCGACGGCGAGTTCGCCGAACGCGATGGCGTACCCGAAACCGGACGGGCTCTTGAGCGCGAGGTCGACGAGGCCCGGGATCGCGGCCGAGTCCCGCACCCCGCTCATCATCTCGCCGATGGATCCCGCGCCGGTGGTGTGGAAGAAGGCGCTGTCGGTCAGCTTGTCGATCGCCGCGTAGACGAAGGTGACGCCGAGGAAGATCCGCAGTGGCAGCAGGGCATGCTCCCGCGCCAGCTCCCCCGGGCTCCTGGCCTCGCCCAGACCTCGCCCGCTCGTGCCGTACCCGTGCATGGTTCGCCCGCCTTCCGCAGCCCGTGTGCGGAGGGCCACCGGCCCCGCCCACGGATTCATTCGACCCCCGCCGGACCGTTCGATCCGTCACCAGACCTTACGTATGCGGCGTGGTCGGGGCTCAACAGGTGTGCGGGGAATCCACGGACGCCTCAGTCGGTGACGTCGATCTCGACCCGGTTCGACTCGGTACCCGCCGCCGTGACGACCTGCACCTCGACCACCCCCGGCTCCACCTCCACCGGCACCGGCACGGTCAGCACGGTGTCGGTCGGGTTGGCGAAGCCGCCGGGGACCGGGATCAGGGGGACGTGCACGTGGACCGGGCCGATCCGGACGACCATGCGGGCCAGCCTGTCGGGGGCCCCGGCGCCGGGCGGCACGAAACCCGCGCCCCGGATCTCGATGTCGTCGCCGGTCCGGATCGGCGCGTCCAGGTCGCCGGCCTCACGGGACCTGACCACCGACAGCACCACCGGCCGGCCCGACTCGGTGTACTTGCCGGCCAGGTAGGCAGCCGCCGATACGGCCACCAGCAGGGCAAGGCCCCAGGGCAGATCGGGCAGTTGCTCGGGCCGCCGGGCCAGCCGGACCGCGGCGAAGACCACGGCGACGGTGGACACCAGGACGTAGCTCACATCGGTGAAGGCGCCCCGGCCGGAGTCGTCGGTCAGCAGATCCGCGGCGCGCGGCCGGTCGGCCCGCAGCTTCTGGAGCCGCCCGGACAGCACCCGTACGCTCACCACCCGCCGGACGACCACGGCGACGGCGCACACCAGCGCCAGCACGCTCACCACGCCGGCGCCGCGCGCCAGGTCCAGGCCCTCGATCAGCGCGTCGCGCTCCGAGTGGCCGGAGGCCGCCGCCAGTTGGAGCGCGAGGACGAGCACGGAGAAGACGGCGAGCAGCACCCAGGACGCGGCGACCGTGCGGGAGGTGGAGAGCCGGTTGTCCTCGCCGATCAGCGGGGCGAGGAGGCCGCCGCGTGCCCGGTGCACGTGGGCGGCGGCGGTCAGCAGCCCCGCGGTGAGGAGTCCGGCGACCAGCCCGGCGGTACGGGCGTGGCTCCAGCCCGCGCCGATCGCGGTCGCGGACTCGGCGACGGCCAGTACGGCGACGGCGCCCCACACGATGACCAGGGTGCGCTGCCACACCCGGTACAGCCAGGCGTCGCCCGCCTCCCGGCCCCGGTCGGCGACCGCGCGCGCCGACTGGGTCAGCTCGTCCGAGACCCACTGCCGGGTCGCGGACGCGGACCGGGCGACCCCGGTGGGCAGTCCCTGGCCCGCGGCCAGTTCGTCCCGCTTGGTCAGGAACGCGGCCACCGCGCGCCGGTGTCCCTCGCGTGCCCCGTGCGGACAGTCACCGCACGTACAGCCACCGCCGTGCGTGCTTTGTCGTGCCTCGTCCAACGCCACGGAGAACGCCGCCCTTTCCCGCCCCGGTACCACTGATTCCCGACAGCCGTCGGCCAATCCAACTCAGCTGTGATTGCTGCGAATTGTGCCGTACGGGACCGGCTTCCCCCGCATCGGGGCACACCGGGCGGGTGGGTTCGTCAGAACGTTCGAGCGATTCGCTGCCACTGCGGCTGGTAGTTGATCCAGGCGACCAGGTCGCTGCCGAGCTGTTCCCGGGTGGTGACCGCGTCCCGGTGCTCGATCAGCACCGGCTTCCCGGCCGCCCGCGCGGCCAGCTGCACCTGGCAGGACCGCTCCATCGTGAGGAACCACCAGGCCGCCGCGTCCACCGAGTCGCCCACGGTCAGCAGTCCGTGGTTGCGCAGGATGACCGCCTTGCGGCTGCCGAGCGCGGCCGCGATCCGGCGCCCCTCGTCCTCGTCCACGACGACGCCGGTGTACGCGTCGTACAGCGCGTGGTCCTCGTAGAAGGCGCAGGACTCCTGGGTGATCGGCTCGACGAGCTCCCCCAGCGCGGCCAGCGCGCGGCCGTGCACGGAGTGGGTGTGGGCGACGGCCACGACGTCCGGGCGGGCCCGGTGCACCTGGGCGTGGACGGCGAACGCCGCCTGGTTGACGTGCCGGCGGCCCTCGACGACCTGACCGTCCCCGTTGACCAGGATCAGCTGCTCCGGCCGCAGCCCCTCGAAGGGGGCGCCGAAGGGGTTGACCCAGAAGCAGTCCGGGAATTCGGGGTCGCGCGCCGTGATGTGCCCGGAGACGCCGTCCTCGTACCCGTACTCACCGAACAGCCGCAGCGCCCCGGCCAGCCGCTCCTTGCGGTACGCGCGCTCCTCGTCGACGGAGGCGTGCACGGGCGGCATGGCGAAGTGCAACTGCTCCACGGGTATGGGTGTGGGCTCGGGCATGGCGGCTCCTCGGGCTCCCCGGCGTAAGCATCGGGCTTACCGGACCGGTCGTACGGGATCGGAAGTTACCGCCGGTTGCCGCAGGTGGCCAGAGGTACGACGATGCCGCCGCCCGGAGGACCGGACGACGGCATCGGTACCGCCACGTGCCCAGCGGGCACCGGGCGGGACTACTCCCACTCGATGGTGCCCGGCGGCTTGCTCGTCACGTCGAGGACCACCCGGTTCACGTCGGCGACCTCGTTGGTGATGCGGGTGGAGATCTTGGCGAGGGTCTCGTACGGCAGCCGGGACCAGTCAGCCGTCATGGCGTCCTCGGAGGAGACCGGGCGCAGCACGATCGGGTGGCCGTAGGTGCGGCCGTCACCCTGGACGCCGACGCTGCGGACGTCCGCGAGCAGGACCACCGGGCACTGCCAGATATCCCGGTCGAGGCCGGCCGCGGTCAGCTCCTCGCGGGCGATGGCGTCGGCCTCGCGCAGCAGGTCGAGCCGCTCCTTGGTGACGTCGCCGACGATCCGGATACCGAGGCCGGGGCCGGGGAAGGGCTGGCGCTGGACGATCTCGTCCGGCAGGCCGAGCTCCTGGCCGACCATCCGGACCTCGTCCTTGAAGAGCTGGCGCAGCGGCTCGACGAGCTGGAACTCGATGTCGTCGGGGAGCCCGCCCACGTTGTGGTGGGACTTGATGTTGGCGGTTCCGGTGCCGCCGCCGGACTCGACGACGTCCGGGTAGAGCGTGCCCTGGACCAGGAAGGCGACCTCGGGGCCGTCCTCCTGGAGGATCTCCAGCTGGGCCTGCTCGAAGACACGGATGAACTCGCGGCCGATGATCTTCCGCTTCTGCTCCGGGTCGGACACACCGGCCAGGGCGTCGAGGAAGCGCTTCTCCGCGTCGACGACCTTCAGCTTCGCGCCGGTCGCGGCGACGAAGTCCTTCTCGACCTGCTCGGTCTCGCCCTTGCGCATCAGACCGTGGTCGACGTAGACGCAGGTGAGCTGGGAGCCGATGGCCTTCTGCACGAGGGCCGCGGCGACCGCGGAGTCCACGCCGCCGGAGAGACCGCAGATGGCGCGCTTGTCGCCGACCTGCTCGCGGATCAGGGCGATCTGCTCCTCGACGACGTTGGTGGTCGTCCAGTTCGGCTCGATGCCGGCGCCGCGGTACAGGAAGTGCTCCAGCACCTGCTGGCCGTGCGTGGAGTGCAGGACCTCCGGGTGGTACTGGACGCCGTACAGCTTCTTCTCGTCGTTCTCGAAGGCGGCGACCGGCACGACGTCGGTGGACGCGGTGACGGTGAAGCCCTCGGGGGCGGCGGAGCAGGCGTCGCCGTGCGACATCCAGACCGACTGCTCGGACGGCGTGCCCTCGAAGAGCGTCGAGCCGGACTTGGAGACGGCGAGCGCGGTACGGCCGTACTCACGGGCGCCGTTGTCGTCGACGGTGCCGCCGAGCGTGGTGGCCATCAGCTGGAAGCCGTAGCACATGCCGAAGACGGGGACCCCGGCCTCGAACAGCGCCCGGTCGAGCGAGGGCGCGCCCTCGGCGTACACGGAGGACGGTCCGCCGGACAGGATGATCGCGCGGGGGTTCTTCGCCAGCATCTCGGCCACCGGCATCGTGGACGGCACGATCTCGCTGTAGACCCGTGCCTCACGGACGCGGCGGGCGATGAGCTGGGCGTACTGCGCGCCGAAGTCGACAACGAGGACCACGTCGGTGGTGGTGTCGGGGGCGGCGGGGGGTGCTGCTGGCACGGGGCGGCCTTCCGGCGGTGGAGAGGGGGTCGGTTCTTCCGATTCTACCGGCCGTGGACCATCGCCCCGCCGGGCTCCCGTCTCACCATCCGGGCCCGGCGTGAACCCCGGCCGGGAGCCGGTCCATACTGTCCCCCATGCGTCAGCACACGATCTTCGTCTTTACCTATGGCAACCGGCCCGCCGGCTGCCATGGTCGTGCTGCTTGAGCAACTGACAAGCAACGTTCCAGGCGCCCCGGGCCGACAGGCCCGGGGCGTTCTGGCGTTCCGGGGCCCGTCGGCCGGGGAGCCGCACCCCACCGGGAGACCCACCATGAGCAGCACCGCAGCCGCCCGCACCGCCACCGAGGCGACCGGCGCGCACACCGCCGAGGCCGCGTCCCTGATCGGCGACGCCCGGTCGCGCATCGATTCCCTGGACGACCGGATCATCGGCCTGGTCCAGGAACGGATGGCCGTCTCCACGGTCATCCAGGAGGCCCGCATCACCTCCGGGGGCCGCCGGGTGAACCTCTCCCGGGAGATGGAGATCCTCGGCCAGTACCGGGAGGCGCTCGGCAAGCCCGGCACGTCCCTGGCGATGACCCTGCTGGAGCTGTGCCGCGGTCGCGTGTGACGTGCCGCCGCGGGCCACGGGGCCCGTGCGGCGGCAGGGCTGTACGGGCGTATCCCAGTTCGGGCGGAGTCTCACCCGTACGGCGCGTGACCGGGTCCGACGCGGTTTCGTTGGTCCCGGTGTCCGTGCCAGCCAGGGGCGGCTGCGAGAAGAAACCACGCGTGGCTCCGCCGGGGCGTGTGGCGTACCGCGTGTACGCCGTGGGACCGCGCACCGGCGTGCGTGACCGGTCGGCAGGGGACAGCAGCCCGGTCACTGGAAATGGCCGCCTCCGGGGACGCCCGGAGGCGGCCGTATCTGTGTTCGGGGTCCAGCCGCGAACCGGGCCGCCCCCTTGCCGGCCGCATTGCGCCGGTCGCCTCCACGCCGGCCGCGTTGTGCCCGGTCGCCCTTACCGGGCCGCGCGCCGCCGGGTCGTCACGTACAGCACACCGCCCGCCAGCAGGGCGGCCACCGCCGCGGCCGCGGCGGTCAGCGCCGACGTGCCGGTGGCGGCCAGGCCGCCGCCCGAGCCGCCCGTGCCGGAGCCGGTCGAACCCGTGGCGCCCGTCGCGCTGGAGCCGCCGGTGGCCGAGCCGCCGTCGGTCCCGGAGCCGCCCGCGGTGGACGGGCCGCCGGTGGAACCGGAGGTGGCCGCTCCCGTACCGCCGGTTCCGGGACCGCCCGGCTCCTCGGCGTTCAGGACGAAGGACGCGGTGTTGTTCTCCTGCTTCGGGTCGAACGGCAGCAGCGGGTCCTGCTGCCGCGCGTTGCGCACCACCACCGCGCCGGACGCCCCGGTGACTGCCTCGGTGATCTTCAGGTCGAAGTGCAGCGCGAAGTCGGCGTCCTCGCGGACCGCCATCGGCGTCGCGCACAGGTAGCGGGGTGCACCGGTCTGCTCCTTGCGGTACTGCCCGCCGGCCGTCACGCCCCGGCAGCCGCCGGGCCAGTCGGTGACCGACGCGCCCTCGGGGACGGTGAAGTCGACGGTGGCGACGGACTCACCGGAGCGCAGGTTGCCGATCCAGGCCGGCCCCTCGTTGCGGAAGCCGATGTCGGCCTCGACGGTGCCGCCCGCCGGACCGTCCGCCGTATCCCCGTAGGCCACGAAGTCGGCGGTGTTGGCCGTGCGGAAGTCGGCCTCCTGCTGGTTGTCACCCGGGTTCAGGTCCGCGGAGCGGGCGGTGGGGAGCTCCTCCAGGGTGAGCACGTTCCCCCGGGCGCCCGGGGAGGAGCGCGCACCGGACCGTTCGGCGGGACCGCCCTCGTCGACCCGGTAGACGAGGGTGTCCCGGTAGGCGTGCGGAGTGGCCCGGAGCGTCAGCGGTTCGGCGAGCTCGTAGACGGCGCCCGGCTCGTAGCTGCCCGGGACCGAGCAGAGCGCGGTGGTCCGGACGGAGACGCCCCGGTCGGCGTCGCCCTCGGTGTACTCGCAGTTCTGGTAGCGCTCGGTGAACTCGACGCCGCGCGTGTACATGAGGGTGAGCAGCACCCCGTCCGCGGCGCGGGTGCCGTGGTTGGCGAAGGCGAGCGGGACCGGCTGGGTCTCACCCGGATCGAGTTCCTGTTTCAGCGGGACCCGCTCCATCACCAGGTCGGGGCCGCCGACACCGATCCGGGTGGCGAACGGGGTGAAGTCCGCGCCGTCCGCCGTACCGGTGACCCGGATGGTGCCGGAGTCCCCCTCCTCGCTGCCCTTCGCGGCGGTGACGCGGAGTTCGGGCAGCGGGTTGGTCCCCGGCGAGATGCCCGAGTCGTGGCAGACACCGGTGGTGCCCGTGATCGCGCAGTCGGCGCCGCCCTGCTCGCCGAAGACGGCGTCGGCGACGCCTTCGATCCCGCTGAGGTCGAAGGTCACGGTGTACTCGCCGTCGAAACCGCCGTGCTCCTCGTCCTGGGACGGGTTGTCGACGGTGACGGCGACGGAGCTCTGCCGCGGCGCCCCGCTCTCGGGATACGGGTACAGGGCGGTCTCGGCGGGGCCGCCGAAGCCCATGACCGGTCCGTCGGCGTGGGCCGGGCCGGTCAGGGCGAGTGCTCCGGCGGCCAGCAGGCCGACGGCGGCGAGGCTGCCCGCGGCGCGGCGCAGAGCGGCTCTCGGGGTCGTGCTTCTCATCGCGGGACCTTCTGGGGGGTGGCGGGAACCGTGCGGCTGCCGTGGCAGCGGTACGAGTTCGACCCCGGGACCGTACGAACAGTTGCGCCGGGTCAGGTCACGGATTGAGCACAACAGACGGGAAGGTGAGCGGCGTCACATAAGGATTCTGTGAGTTTCGGGACAACCATCCGGATGGCTTGCAGGTCATGCATGCGGAACCACCGGTCGCATCCGTCACACGGCTTCACCGGTTGAGCGTGAGGGGCTGCACTCGGAGGGGGGTGCAGCCCCTTCTGCTGTCCCGGGTCAGGCCTTTCCGGCCTTCTTCGGCGGTACCGCGGGCATCCCCAGGAACGGCAGCCGCAGCGCGCCGAATGCCTCCTTCGGAACTGCCGGCGCCTGGGGTTCGACCGCCGTCAGCCGCTCGTACGCCTCGCCCGGTGCCGGGCGCGGGTCCTGCTCGCCCTTGTTCGGCCAGAAGGACATGGCCCGTTCGGCCTGCGCGGTGATCGTCAGCGACGGGTTGACGCCGAGGTTGGCGGAGACCGCCGAACCGTCGACCACCGAGATGCCCGGGTGCCCGTAGAGCCGGTGGTACGCGTCGATCACCCCTTCCTCATCGCTCGCGCCGATCGGGCAGCCGCCGAGGAAGTGCGCGGTGAGCGGGGTCCCCATCAGTTCGCCGATGTTGGAGCCGGGGAAGCCGTTGATCTCGTCGGCGAGCAGCGAGGCGCTCTGCGTCGCCTCGGCGATCTGGATCGGGTTGGGCGCTCCGTGGCCCTGCTTGGCGGTGAGCAGGCCCTTCCCGATGCCGCTGGGCTTGCGGTACGCGGTGAGGGAGTTGTCCAGCGACTGCATGACGAGCCCGATGATGGTCCGCTCCGACCAGCGCCGGTTGGAGAGCGAACGTACGGCGAGCGCCGGGTGCCTGGCCATGCTGCCGAGCCAGCCCAGCACCCGGTGGGTGCTGAAGGGGACCTGGAGGATGGTCATCCCGCCCATCGCGTTGGATCCCTTGCCATAGCGGACCGGCTCGATGTGGGTGTTCTCGTCGGGGTGGATCGAGGAGGTGATGGCGACGCCCTTGGTGAAGTCGGCCTTGGTGCCGTGCTTCTTGCGGTAGCGCCGGTCGGAGGTCTGCGCCCCCACGAGCCCTTCGGAGTTGGTCCGGGTCAGCTCGCCGAGCCGGGAGGAGATCCGGGGCAGCAGCCCCTGGTCCTTCATCGTGTGCAGCAGGGTCTGGGTGCCGTACGTACCGGCCGCCACGACCACCTTGCGGGCGCGCAGCCGCGTCGGCTTCGCCTTCCTGCGGCGGTCGGTCGGGACGGTGGTGACGCGGTAGCCGCCCTCCGGGTCGTCCGTGATCCCGACGACGGAGGTCATCGGGTGGATGACCGCGCCGGCCTTCTCGGCGAGGTGGAGGTAGTTCTCGTTGAGGGTGTTCTTCGCGCCGTGCCGGCAGCCCGTCATGCATTCACCGCACTCCGTACAGGCCTTGCGGGCGGGGCCCGCGCCGCCGAAGTACGGGTCGGCGACCGTGCCGCCCGGCTTCGCCCTGGCCGTACCGTCGGAGTCCTTGCCGTCACCGAAGAAGACACCGACCGGCGCCAGATGGAAGGTGTCGCCGACGCCCATGGCCTCGGCGGCCGCCTTCAGGTGGACGTCGGAGGGGGTCGTCGTCGGGTTGAGCCGGACCCCGAGCATCCGCTCGGCCTGGTCGTAGTACGGCTTCAGCTCGTCCTGCCAGTCGGTGATGTGCGCCCACTGCCGGTCCTCGAAGAACGGCGCCGGGGGCACGTACAGCGTGTTGGCGTAGTTCAGCGAGCCGCCGCCGACGCCCGCGCCTGCCAGCACCATGACGTTGCCGAGCAGATGCACCCGCTGGATGCCGAAGAGGCCGAGGGCGGGGGCCCAGAGGTAGTTCTTCAGGTCCCAGGAGTTCTTGGGCAGGGTGCCGGGCGTGAAGCGGCGGCCCGCCTCCAGCACGCCGACGCGGTACCCCTTCTCGGTCAGCCGCAGGGCCGAGACCGCGCCGCCGAAGCCCGAACCGACGACCAGTACGTCGTAGTCGTACGCGGCGTCGTCATCGGCCGGTCCGGCCTGGTTCTGGGCAGGGCTGTCCTGGGACATGGCTCTCCTCGGTACGAAAAGGACAGAAATGCTGCGGTGGTGCGGGGGTCAGCGCAGGCGGAAGGCCTTCATCGCCTTGAGGCTGCGGCTCATGAAGGCCGCGTACTTCTCGTCGTCCATCCCGAAGGACGGGGCGAGCGGGATCAGCCGCTGCTGGGCGACGGTCTGGGCCTCGGTGTACTTGAGGATGCCTTCGGAGCCGTGCCGTCGGCCGAGACCGGAGTCCTTCATGCCGCCCATCGGGGACTGCACACTGCCGTACGCGGGGGCGTAGCCCTCGTTGATGTTGACCGTGCCGGTCCGCAGCCGGGCGGCGACCTGGTGGCCGCGCCTGCCGTCCTTGGTCCAGACACTGGAGTTGAGCCCGTACGGGGTGGCGTTGGCGAGAGCGACGACCTCGTCCTCGTCGCTGAAGCGGTAGACGGAGACGACCGGTCCGAAGGTCTCCTCGTTGCAGACGGCCATCGGTGCCTCGACGCCGTCGAGGATGGTCGGCTCGTAGAAGAGCGGGCCGATGTCGGGCCGGGCGACGCCGCCCGCGACGAGCCTGGCGCCCTTCTCGACGGCCTCCGCGACGTGCCGGCTGACCGTCTCCAGCTGCCGCTCACCGACCAGCGAGCCCATGTCGGCCCCGTAGGCCAGGGAGTTGCCGAGCCGCATCGCCTTCGTACGGGCGGCGAACCGCTCCACGAAGTCGTCCGCGACCGACTCGTGCACGTACAGCCGCTCGATGGAGATGCAGAGCTGGCCGGCGGAGGAGAAGCAGGCGCGGACGGCGCCGGCGGCGGCCTTCTCCACGTCGGCGTCCTTCAGGACCAGCATGGCGTTCTTCCCGCCGAGCTCAAGCGAGACCCCGACGAGCCGGGCCGCGGCGCCCTGGGCGACCTCACGGCCGGTACGGGTGGAGCCGGTGAACGAGACGTAGTCGGCGTGCTTGACGATCTCGGGGCCGACGACGGGTCCGTCACCGAGGACGACCTGGAAGACCTCGGCCGGGAGTCCGGCCTCGATCAGGAGGTCACGGGCCCACAGCGCGGTCAGCGCGGTCTCCGTGTCGGGCTTCATCACGACGGCGTTGCCGGACACGAACGCGGGCAGCGCGTCCCCGACGGACAGCTCCAGCGGGTAGTTCCAGGGCGCGATCTGGCCGATGACACCGCGCGGCTGGCGCAGCTCGGTGACCTTGGTGAGCGTCGGTACGACACCGGTGTGCCGCTTGGGCCGCAGATACGAGCCGGCCTTGCGGCCGTAGTGCCGGGCGGCGACGGTGACCGCCTGCACCTCCTCGTGGGCGTGCAGCCGGGCCTTGCCGGTCTCCAGCTGGATGAGGTCGAGGACCTCGGACTGGCGGCCGAGGACGAGGTCGTGGAAGCGCAGCAGCACGGCGGCCCTGGCGCGGACGGGCAGCGCGGCCCAGGCGGGCTGGGCGGCGCGGGCCCGCTCGAAGGCCGTCGCCACGTCCTCGGGCGTGGACTCCGGCAGGTCGGCCAGCTTCTCCCCGGTGAACGGGGTGTGGTTGGCCGTACGGCCGGAGCCGACGACGCCCCGGGTCAGCTGGGCGATCACCTCGGGGGTCACGACATCGGCGGCCGTGCGCACGCCGGCGGGCGCTGCGGCCACCGGGTTGGTGCCTGCACCGGCGGCAGAGGTGGGCGTGGAGGCCTGCGAGTCCGTCATGAGGGCGAGAGTACGTCCAGCCGGATGCTTTGGGTACCCGTGGGTAACAGCTTTTCACAGTCCCTACAACCGACCCGCCCCGAACCCCGCTGATCGAGCCAGTGTCTACTGGCTACATAAGTGCTGATCAGCGGCTATCTTCCGGCGTCAGCCGTTGTCCCCCGGGGCTCGCCAGCCCCGCAGCATGGTGTCGAACTGGTCTCGGGTGGTGTCCCAGTCCGCGGCCGGGCCCGTCATGTACAGCGCGTACTCCGGGCCGCCGTCGTCCGCGTAGTACATCTGGTCGATGGCGTGCCGCGGCTCGCCGACCTTCTCGTTCCAGGTGAACTCCCAGACCGAGCCCGTGTGGTCCCGGTAGGTGTTGGGGCGCAGGTCCAGGCTCCGGTACTGCGGCAGACGCTTCTGCAGGCCCAGTTCCAGGTTCTTCATGTGCTGGTACGAGTTCTCGAAGTCGGGTGACTCGTCGACGCTGATGCGCAGGTAGTGCACGCCGCCGTCCGGGGTGTAGTCGGTGTACGTCTCGGCCGGCTTGCGCACCCAGCCGTCCGGCACGACGACGGTGAACCCGTCGGGGTCCTGCACCCGGTGCCAGCCGTCCGGTACGTCCTTCGGCGTGGGGCCGGGCGTCGGCTTCCGCGACGGCTTCTTCCTCGGATCCGGCGACGCGGTGTCCGGGGTGCCGGTGCTGGTGCCGCCGCTCACGCTGCCGCTCTCCGAGTGCCCCCGGTACTTCATGGCGACGATCCCCGCACCGCCGCCGAGCAGCGCCGCCAGGGCGACGACCAGAACCGCCGTACGCCACCGGCTGCGGCTGCGCCGGGTCACCGGCGCGGACCCGGGGGCCTGGGTGGGGCCGGGCCCGGGGTAGGGCAGCTGGGCCGTACCGCCGGTCGCCCCCTCGGGGCCGACCATGTTCAGCAGCTCGTCCGGCACCCGCTGCGTCGGCACGAACTCCTGGGCGGCCCGGGGCTGGCGCCCCTCCATGGCCTCCAGCAGCATCCGCTCCGTCTCCGCGGCCGACGGCCGGTCCACCGGGTCCTTGCGGAGCAGCGCGGTGATGACGGGGGCGAGCGCACCTGCCCGGACGGGCGGCTGGGGTTCCTCGGCGACGACGGCCTGCATGGTGGATATCGGGGAGGTGCGGCGGAAGGGCGAGCTGCCCTCGACCGCGGTGTACAGAGTGGCGCCCAGCGACCACAGGTCGGACGCCGGTCCCGGATCGCCGCCGCGCACCCGCTCCGGCGCCAGGTAGTCGATGGAGCCGACCAGTTCACCGGTCCTGGTGATGGTCGAGTCGCCCTCTATCGCGGCTATCCCGAAGTCGGTGAGCAGCACCTGGCCGTCCCGGGCGAGGAGCACGTTGCCCGGCTTCACATCGCGGTGCAGCACCCCGGCCGAGTGCGCGGCGCGCAGCGCGCCCAGCACGTGGAGGCCGATCCTGGCCGCCTCGCGCGGCTCCACCACACCGGATTCCTTGGCCGCGTCGGCGAGTGACGGCCCGTCGACGTACTGCATGACGATCCACGGCCGGTTGTCGTACTCGATGACGTCATGGACGGTGACCACGCCGGGATGGGTGATGCGGGCCGCCGCGCGGGCCTCCTTCTGGGTGCGTGCGTGCAGCACCACCCGGTCCGCCTCGGCGACGTACAGTCCGGCGGTCAGCTCCTTGACCGCGACGGTGCGGTGCAGCACCTCGTCGTGCGCCCGCCAGACCTTGCCCATGCCGCCGCGCCCGAGGACTTCGCCCAGCCGGTATCGCCCGGCCAGTACCAGTCCCGCGTCCGTGCCCTGTGATCGATCCACGTGTACCTGCCCCGTTCTTCGGATGACAGGTTACGGAGGGGACGTGCGGCCACGGAACCTCGCACCGCGCACGAGATCGCACTGTGATGCTTGTCGCGTCGGCCCGTTGCTCCGGGGACCTGCCGCGTATCAGGGTGTCACACGGTAGGAAGCGATGGCTTGTTGGTAGATGTCCGACACCTTGTCACGCGAGCTCTCCGGGCCGATGACCTGGAGGATGTGGTAGCGGCCCGCGACGACCATCGCGAGGTTGCGTACGTACAACTCGCGCCCCGAGCTGTCCTGCCAGGTGAACTGGCCCTCCGCCATGGCCTGTCGGCCGACGTCGATCCGGCGCAGTCCGCTCGCCGAGGACCAGCTGGAGTCCCGGAACGGTTTCAACTCCGGCTCCTTGTCCCGCTGGTAGTCGAGCGGGTCGGCGCCGTTCGCCTTGACCGTGTCGCGGCCGGGGACGACGAGCACGGTGAAGCCGTCGCTGCCGTAGCGGATCTGGCGGTCCGCGTTGGCAGGGCTGCGCTGCCAGCCCTTGGGCACCGCGATCTCGAAGCCCTCCGCGTCCTTGCGCAGGACGTAGCCGGGCGCGAGCGCGACGGCGGAGCGGCTGGTCTGCGGTTTCTGCGCACCGGCCGACCCGGACGACGACGGCTCGTCCGCGCTGCCGGAGCCGGGATCGGGTGCTCCGGACGCCGTACGGGAGGGGGAGGCGCCCGCTCCGGACTGCGAACCGGACTTGGGCATGAACATCACGGCGTACGCGATCGCCGCGACCAGCACCAGCAGGATCAGGACGAGCAGCAGTCGGCCCAGCCGTCGCGGCGCGCGCTGACCGTCCGGCTGCGGACGGGGCGGGGTGCGCAGCGCCTTGGGGCCCTTGGGTTCGCGCGGCGGCTTGACGGCCTTGGGCTCCCGGAGCTCGGCGGGCTCCACCTCCAGCCGCCCCTTGCCCTGGCGGTGACGGCCGTGCGCCGGGCCGTTGCGGCGGCCGCGGCGCTTGCGGACGAGCTCGCCCCGGCGGCGCACGACGGGCAGCCGGGTGTCGTCCACGGACGGCAGCGGCACGACGTCGAGTCCGGCCTCGGGCTCGGGCGCCGCCCGTACGAGGGAGCGCAGCCAGCCCCGCAGCTCCTCGAAGTCCGGCCGCTCGGTGGGGTCCTGCCGCAGCAGCGACTCGACGACGGGCCGCAGCGCACCGCACTCCTCGGCGAAGGCGGGCGGCTCGCCGCAGACCATCTGGACGAGCTCGGCGGCGTTCTCCTCGGGATAGGGGGCGTGGCCCTGGACGGCGCGGTAGAGCAGCGCGCCCAGCGCCCACAGGTCGGTGGAGGGGCCGATGGGCGGCGCCAGCTGCCAGTTCTCGTGGACCGGTCCGGCCTGCTCGGGCGCCCACCGCTCGGTGACCGCTCCGACGACGGCGATCCTGGCCTGCCGCGCGCGCTCGGCGGCGAGGGTGGTGGCGGGGCCCCGGTAGGCGGAGGTGTCACGGTTCCCGGCGACGATCTCGTCCCAGCGGCCGGGGCCGGTCTCCCGGGGCTCAACGGGCTGCTGCGGGCGGACCGCCGGAGTGCCGCCCAGCCTGCGGGAGTCGGCGCGCAGGGCGTCCTCGCTGGAACCGCCGGCGGGGACGGGGCGCCCGAAGCCGGGGCCGTCGTCCCAGGAGCCGGTCAGATGCAGCCGCCGGGGCGGGGCCTGGCCACCGCTCCCGCCGTCCTCGTCGTCGTACGGACCCTCGTCCTCGTCGTCGTCCTCGTCGTCGAAGTCGTAGTCGTAGGGGGGCCGGAGGGCCGGCGGCGGGGCGGCGGGGCCCGCGCCTTCACGCTGGACGGGCAGGGTGCCGGTGTCGCGCGGCTCGTCCGTGCCGGCCCGGCGCTCCTCCTCGCTGATGCGGGCGGCGGCGCGGGCGCCCGCGCGGTACGCGGCGATGGCACCGGCGCGCGCGGCACGCGCCTGGGCCGCGCTGCCCGGTTCCGGAGCGGGGACGGGCGGCGCCGGACGGCGGACGGATTCCAGCTCGCCGGGGCCGTGCGGGTCATCGGAACCGCCGGCGTACGGCGCCGACTCGATCGCTGCGGCGCCGCGGGATCCGGGCAACTCGGCGGGCGGGGACTGCTCGGGCGGCCGGAAGGGCGCGTGCGAGGCGGGCGGCTCGTACGGCTCGTCGGAACCGGAACCGGAACCCGAACCGGCCGTCGGCAGCGCGTACGGATCGGCCGGACCCGGTCCGACGACCGGGGGCGCGTACGGGTCGTCGGAGCCCTGTTCCACCCCCGGCGCGTACGGGTCGTCGGAACCGGACTCCACCATCGGCGGCACGTACGGGCCGGTGGGTCCCGACTCCACCGCGGGCCGGCCGTACTGGCCGTCACCCTCGGCCTCGTCGGGGCGTGGCACCGGCACGTAGCCGCAGAGGGCCTCCTCCGCCGCCCCGGCCGCCAGTCCGGTCAGCACGACGCGTCCGTCGTCGCAGATGAGCACGGTGCGCACGGTGATGTTGCGGTGGGTCCAGCCGTGGGCGTGCAGGACGCGCAGCGCTGTCAGGACGTCGGAACCGATCTCCGCGGCCCGGTACGGATTGAGCGGGCGCTCCGCGAGCAGCGCGGCGAGCGGGCGGGCCGCGACCAGTTCACTCACTATCCAGAGCGAACCCGCCTCGGCGAACACGTCGAAGACCTGGTCGAGCCGGGGGTGGTCGGGCACCTGGGCCGCCGCCTGGGCTGCCTCGATGGCGCGCCGGACCGCGGGATCGGTGGACCGCCGCACGGTACGCCCGCTCGTCCGCCTGGCCGGTGTGGGCAGACCGTCGGCATCCAGCACCTCGGCGTCCACGACCTCCGGTAACGGCACCTGCCGGACCAGGACTTCCTGGCCGCTGTAGGTGTCGAACGCCCGGGTCTCGACCAGTTCGTACGCGTCGGACGGGGGCAGCGGAAGGCGGTAGCGGTCGGCAAGTACCCGACCCGCGTAGTCGTCCACGACGCCTCCCCAGAGCGCGCTGTCCCCCGGTCACGTAGACCGCACCGAACCAACCAATTGCGGTCACTTACTGTGCAATTGACTGACGCGTTCAGCTGCGTACGGTCTTCGAGCTCTCACAATACGTGGCAACCGGCGGCTGCGCGGCAGGGTCTGCGCAACCCGGCCCGGCAGCCGTCGTCAGTCGAGCGGCTTGAACGTGGCGAACGCCGTCTCGCGCAGCGTCTTGCACGCCGTGTCGTCCCACTCGTCCGCCTTGCAGCTGATCATGATCGAGTAGCCGCGCTTGGAGTCGACCTTGAAGCCGCGGTCCAGGATGCGGCTGCGCTGGCCGTGCTCGTTGCGCTCGAACTGCCAGTCGGCGACGGTCGGATAACCGTTGTACTCGACCGGATCTATGCCGAGGTGCTTGTACCCGCTGCTGCTGCCGGCAACCGCGCCCTTCAGCGAGTTCCACGCGGCGGCCGCGTCCCGGCCCGGCGAGCTGTTGTAGTCGACCTGGACGCGCGGGTAGCCCTTGTCGATGTTGTAGATGCCGCCGGAGTTGCTGCCCGCGATGGAGTTGCGCTCGAAGCCCTTCGGCATCGCCATGGTGAAGTGGAACCGCTTGTCGGTGACCCACTTGTAACCGGCGGGCAGGGCGTTCTTGGCGTCCGCGTCGTCGTCGGAACCGTCCGACCCCTTGCCGGAGTCGTCGCCCTTGCCCTTGTCCTGGCCGCCGGAGCCGTTCTGGTCCTTGCCCTTTTCCTGGCCCTTGCCGCTGCCGCCCTGTTCCGTGCCGGCGGTCGCCGCGGAGCCGCCGTCCGCCGAGGCGCCGGCCGAGGCGGCGGCGCCGTCCTTGCCCTTGCCCGCGTTGTCGGTGCCCTCGTCGCCTCCGCCCAGGGTGAGCGCGAGGACCGTGCCGAGCACGGCGAGCACGATGACGGCCGCGATGATCGCCAGCGTGCGGCGCGGCACCACGTCCGTGAGCGAGGCCCGGGGCGGGGTGGACGGAGAGGTGGCCGGACGCGGCGGGGGCACGGCTCCGGAGGCGGAGGCCGTGGTCGTCTTCGTGGGGGCCGCGGTGGGCTCGGCCGGTGCGGTCGCGGGGGTGCTCGCCGCGGCTCCCGCTGCGGCTACGGGCGCCGCCTTCGCGTTCCGTACCGAGCGCAGCGCACCGCGCAGCCGGTCGCGGGGGCCTTCGCCGGTCTCGCCGGGCTTCGACGCCGGCTTGGCCGGGGCAGGCACCTTGGGCAGCGCCATCACCTGGGTGGCGTCGGCCGGCGGCGGGACCGGGGTCTCCGACTGCTCGGGGGCGTTGATCACGTCATTGAGGAGGGCGCGCGCACCGGCGTCGTCGAGCCGCTGCTCGGGGTCCCGGGCGAGCAGGCCGTAGATGACCTCCTCCAGCGGGCCCGCGTTCTTCGGCGGGTCGAGCGGCTCGGTCATCACCGCCGTCAGCGTCGCGATCGCGGAGCCCTTGTCGTAGGGCGGGCAGCCCTCGACGCTGGCGTACAGCAGTCCGCCGAGCGACCACAGGTCGGCCGGGGGCCCCGGCTTGTGCCCGCGGGCGCGCTCCGGCGAGATGTACGAGGGGGCGCCGACGAGCATGCCGGTGGAGGTGACGGAGGGGTCGCCCTCGACCTGGGCGATCCCGAAGTCGGTCAGTACGACCCGGCCGTCCTCGGAGATCAGCACGTTGGACGGCTTCACGTCGCGGTGCAGGATGCCCTCGCGGTGCGCCGAGCGCAGCACGTCGAGGATGGCGAGACCCACCTCGGCCGCCCGTCTCGGCGTCAGGACACCGTCCTCGCGCACCGCCTCGGCCAGCGACTTGCCCTCGATGAGTTCCATGACGATCCACGGCCGGTCGTCCTCGTCGACCACGTCGTAGACGGTGACCGCGCCGTTGTTGCGGATCCGGGCGATCGCCTTCGCCTCGCGCAGCGTGCGCGTGATCAGACGGCGCTTCTCGTCGTCGTCGATGGCTGTCGGGAACCGCAGTTCCTTGACCGCTACCGTGCGGCCCAGCGTCTCGTCGACGGCGCGCCAGACCGTGCCCATGCCGCCCCGGCCGAGCACCTCCCCGAGCCGGTACCGCCCCGCAAGGAGACGCCCGTCCTTGTCCCGTTGGGGCTCCCGTGCCTGCTCCGCCTCCGACATGCGTCCCCTCTGCGATCAACCCGCCCTGGCAGAGCGTTCATTGTCCCTCACCCCGGGACCGGCCCCCGTCCCGGGGCCCGGGTCCGCCGTGATGCGACCGCCGGAGGCGTTTCCCGTGGCGGCGCCGGGGCACGGATCGCACCCCGTGGGCGGTGACCGCGCCCGGCCCCTGAACGGCGAGCCTGCCCAGCGAACCACACCTCACGCCCGCAGCCTTATACCTCCGGGGCCCGTCGTCCAGAGCGGCGCACCGACTGTGGCACGCCCGGCACACGCTTCCCCCCTGGGCCGAACACCGCCGCCGTACACCGGGAGTACGGCCCGGAGCCACCGCACGGCACACCTCCCGGGCGGCGCCGGAACGCACGAACCCACGCTCCTGGCAGCGGAGTTCCGCCCGCCCCGCCCCGGGGCCGGCGGACCCGGGAGGCGTTCCGGACGTCCCGCGACACCTGCCGTCCCTAGAGGGGCACGATGTCCTGCGCCCCGAGCCTGGCCGCGTCCGCCGTCAGGTCGTCGGGCTGGCGCTGGGACTCCCGCTCCGCCTCCACCCGCTTCTCGTAGTGCGCGACCTCCCGGTCGATCTGGCCCTTGTCCCAGCCGAGCACCGGAGCCATCAGTTCGGCACACAGCCGGGCGGAGCGCGTACCCCGGTCGAAGGTCTCGATGGAGATCCGGGTCCGCCGGGTCAGTACGTCGTCGAGGTGGCGGGCCCCCTCGTGCGAGGCGGCGTAGACGATCTCGGCCTTCAGGTAGTCGTCGGCGGCCGGCAGCGGTTCGCCCAGGACCGGATCGGCGACGATCAGCTCCAGGATCTCCTCGGTCATGGCCCCGTACCTGTTCAGCAGATGCTCCACCCGGGCGACGTGCAGTCCGGTCCGGGCGGCGATCCTGGCCCGCGCGTTCCACAGGGCGCGGTAGCCTTCGGCGCCCAGCAGCGGAATGTCCTCGGTGACGCATTCGGCCACCCGCTGGTCCAGTCCGTGCACCGCCTCGTCGACGGCGTCCTTGGCCATCACCCGGTACGTCGTGTACTTGCCGCCCGCGACGACCACGAGGCCCGGCAGCGGATGCGCCACCGTGTGCTCGCGCGAGAGCTTGCTCGTGGCGTCCGACTCACCGGCCAGCAGCGGCCGCAGCCCCGCATAGACGCCCTGGACGTCGTCCCTGGTCAGAGGGGTGGCCAGGACCGAGTTGACGTGTTCCAGCAGATAGTCGATATCCGCGCTGGAGGCCGCCGGATGGGCCTTGTCCAGGTCCCAGTCGGTGTCCGTCGTGCCGACGATCCAGTGCCGGCCCCACGGGATGACGAAGAGCACGGACTTCTCGGTGCGCAGGATCAGGCCGGTGGAGGAGTGGATGCGGTCCTTCGGGACGACCAGGTGGATGCCCTTGGACGCCCGGACGTGGAACTGGCCGCGCTCGCCGATCAGCGCCTGGGTGTCATCCGTCCAGACGCCGGTGGCGTTGACCACCTGTTTGGCCCTGACCTCGTACTCACCGCCCGCCTCGACGTCCTCCACCCGGACGCCGACGACCCGCTCGCCCTCCCGGAGGAAACCGGTCACCCGGGCACCGTTCGCCACGTGGGCGCCGTACGCGGCGGCGGTGCGCACCAGCGTCGCCACGTAGCGGGCGTCGTCCATCTGGGCGTCGTAGTACTGCAGGGCGCCCACCAGGGCGTCCTTCTTCAGCGCGGGCGCGACCCGCAGGGCGTGCCGGCGGGAGAGGTGCCGGTGCGTGGGCAGCCCCCGGCCGTGCCCGGACGACACCGACATGGCGTCGTACAGCGCCACGCCCGAGCCGGCGTACAGCCGCTCCCAGCCCTTGTGCTGCAACGGATAGAGGAACGGCACCGGCTTCACCAGGTGCGGGGCCAGCCGCTCCAGCAGCAGCCCGCGCTCCTTCAGCGCCTCCCGGACGAGCGTGAAGTCGAGCATCTCCAGATAGCGCAGCCCGCCGTGAATCAGCTTGCTCGACCTGCTCGACGTGCCGGACGCCCAGTCGCGCGCCTCGACCAGACCGGTCGAGAGCCCTCTCGTGGCCGCGTCCAGCGCCGTCCCGGCGCCTACCACGCCCGCCCCCACGACCAGCACGTCCAGTTCGCGCTCGGCCATCGCTGCGAGCGCCTCGCCGCGCTCAGCGGGTCCCAGTGTCGCTGTCCTCACTGCTGCCTCCCGGTAGATCGGGGTGGTCCTGGCACGGGGGATGCGGTCCGACCGTGGGGTCGGACGCCCGTGCCCACGTCTCGATTCTGTCCGCGCTCCGCGACTTCAGCCACCGCCTGTGGACAACACCCCGACGACGAGGGCCGCACAATGCGACATATAGGTCATATTTACGCCTAGTCTGACATTGCGCTGTCCCCAGCAGTTGCACTTTCTCTCCTCATGGTCTTAGACCGACCGGCACATGAGGAGCGGAAGCAGGAGCGGGACCGGGTGCGTGCGGCTGCAAGGCGGAGGATCGAGGCAACGCGGAGCGTTGTCGGTCGACGACAACGCCGCAGATGCGCGCACCCGGCCCCGCGACGCCACCCCTCATGTGCCGGTCGGTCTTAGGGAAGGACGGCCACTCACGTGCCTGCAGACCTCGCCGTCATCGGACTCGGTCACCTCGGCCTGCCCCTCGCCCAAGCCGCCGTCACAGCCGGCATCCAGACGGTCGGCTACGACACCGACCCCCGGGCCTTCGCGGAGCTCTCGGCGGGCCGCACCCCCGTCGAGGGATCACTCACCGCGTCCGACATCCGGCGCATGCTCTCCGGCGGATTCCGCCCCACCACCAACGAGGCCGAGCTGGGCCGGGTCCGTACGGCCGTGATCTGCGCCCCCACCCCGCTCGGCCCCGACCGCACGCTGGACCTCACCGCCGTCGGCGACGCGGCCCGCGCGCTCGCCGCCCGGCTGCGCCCGCACACCACGGTGCTGCTGGAATCGGCCGTGCCCCCCGGCACCACCGAGAACTTCCTGCTCCCCCTCCTGGAAGAGGGCTCGGGGCTGCGCGGCGGACGCGACTTCCACCTCGCCCACTCCCCCACCCGGCTCGACCCCGGCAACCGCAGCCACGTCTACGCCAACACCCCCAAGGTCATCGGCGGCCTCACCCCGGCCTGCACCGAATCGGCCGCCGCCTTCTACGGACGGCTCACCGACAAGGTCGTACGCGCCCGCGGGCCGCGCGAGGCCGAGATGACGAAGGTCCTGGAGACCAACTTCCGGCACGTCAACATCGCCCTGGTCAACGAGATGGCCGTGCTCTGCCACGACCTCGGCGTCGATCTGTGGGACGTCATCCGGTGCGCCGAGACCAAGCCCTTCGGCTTCCAGCCCTTCCGCCCCGGCCCCGGCGTCGGCGGCCACGGAGCCCCGGTCGACCCGGGCTACCTCCCGTACAACAGCCGCACCCCCGGACACCCGCTGCGGATGGTCTCGCTCGCCCAGGAGATCAACGACCGGATGCCGCAGTACGTGATCCAGCGCTGCGCCACCCTCCTCAACGAGCACGGCAAGTCCGTGCGCGGCGCCCGGGTGCTGCTGCTCGGCGTCACGTACAAGCCGGACCTCGCCGACCAGGAGGCGTCCCCCGCCCGCGAGATCGCCACCCGGCTGATGGACATGGGCGCACAGATCGGCTACCACGACCCGCACGTACTGGACTGGCGCGTACGTGAACTCCCCGTCCCCCGGGCCGACTCGCTCTACGAAGCGGCCTCCAGCGCCGACCTCACGGTGCTGCTCCAGCACCACCGCACATACGACCTCCAGGGCCTCGCCGTGAAGGCGCAGCTCCTCCTCGACACCCGTGGCGCCACCCCCGCCGGAGCCGCGCACCGGCTCTGAACGCAGTTCCCCCAAGGATTTTCGTGCGCCGATGTCCGACGCGACTGCTAGCCTGCGGCGTCACTTCTCGCACAGCAGTGCGCACACGTCCCAGGGGGATCGCGTCATGAGCCAGCCCGTACCACCGCCGAACCAGCCGCAGCAGCCGTACGGCGGCCCGCCCCAGGAGGGCAACCCGTACGCCGGCCAGCAGCCGGGGCAGCCCCAGCCCGGCGCCCCCACGGGCAACCCGTTCGCCGAGCAGCAGGGCCCGTACGGCCAGCCGGGTCAGCCCGGCCCGCAGTTCGGCGGCGGCATGCCGTTCGCCCCGGTGGCACCGGCGCGTGACAACGTCGGGCTCGGCCTGCTCGCCGCGCTCGTGGCGGCCCTCGTCGCCGCGGGCATCTACGGCGCCATCATCGGCGCCACCAAGCACGAGATCGGCTACGCGGCCGTGGGCGTCGGCGCCCTCGTCGGCTTCGCCGCGGGCAAGGTCGGCGGCCGCAACCCAGCCCTGCCGGTGCTCAGTGGTCTGTTCGCCCTGATAGGCGTCTACGCCGGGCAGCTGCTCGGCGAGGCGATCATGATCAGCAAGCAGTCCGTGTTCTCCGTTACGGAGATCTTCACGGAGCACTTCAGCGACCTGAACACGGTCTGGAAGGAGGACTCCGACTTCGTCAGCGTCCTCTTCTTCGTGGTCGCCGCCGTGGTGGCGTTCTCCACGGCCAAGAAGACGTCCCTCTAGTCACGGACCGCACACCGCACACACGGGAGGGCCCGGACCCCCTGAGGGGGCCGGGCCCGCCCCGGCGGCGGGGGACGCGGCGCGGGGGGGGGGCGAGTCCGGCACCCCCACCAAGCAGCCGCGGAAACACATGTGGGGGGGGTATCCCGGCGGG
>NZ_JBHXUW010000052.1:0-59125 GCF_042672475.1 Streptomyces sp. NPDC127177 | reverse complement strand
GCACGGTGTTGTGCGCCGTGCGGGCCCCACGCCGTTTCAGGTCACCAGGCCTGCGGCGGCCCTCCGTGCGGCGGGTGACCGCCGGTGCCGGCCGGTGCCGCGGCAGCCGCACGCCGGGCGACCAGCATCCAGCCACCCAGACCGAGTACCAGCACGGCGCCCGCCCCGATGCCGGCCGCGCCGACCAGCTTCATCTTGTTGCTCTTGCTCTCGGCGGCCTGCGGGGCACTCTGACCGTTCTTCGCCATGTCCTTGTCGCCCTGGGTGACACCGAAGATCCCCGCGTCGCCCGCGTACGGCGTCTTTCCGGCATCGCCCTTGACGTTCACCGTGAGAGTCAGCGGGTACGGCTCGGAACCGTAGTACTTGGCGACCTCCGGGCTCAGGGTCACGGACAGGTAGTACCAGCCGGCGAAACGGGTCGCACTGGTGCTGCTCCTGGAGGCGAACCTGTTCTCGTACGCCACCGGAGGCACCGGGTCCAGGGAAACGGAGGCCGGCTTGCCCTGGTACGACAGGGGGGACGCGTTGTCGACGTGGCCGTGCGCCGGGTTGTCCAGGGACATCGCGAGCGCGCCGCTGACGTACTCGTCCTCGTCCGGGACTGTGCTGTTGCCGAGACCCGCGGTGGCGAAGATCTGCTGCCCCCAGTCCACCGGGACCCGGTAGAAGAGGGTCTGCCCGGGAGCGACCTCGTCCTTCCACTCGCCGGTGTCGAGGCTCGTCGCGTCGTAGTAACCGCTGCCGCCGTGCCTGCGGTTGTCCGCGGCCTGGGCGGGCGGCTCCGGCGAAGCGGACGGCCAGTCCTCCGGCGCCCTGGTCGGTGTCGAGCCGCCCTTCGCGAGCTGCGGCTCCGACGCGTACCGGATCTCCAGCTCCCAGTCACCGTGGCCGGAGGTCGCCTCGTTCTCCCTCTCGATCAGGACGTTGTACACACCGGCGCCCTGGCAGCTGCTGCTGTCCTTGTTCACGTTGCGGTAGGCGTACGCGGCGATGGGGCGCGGATACTCCGCGGACTCGAAGTGGGCGGTCTCCGAGCTGCACTGCAGGTCGGACTTGTCCCTGATGCTGATCGCGATTCCGTCCCCGTAGGCGACCTTGCCGTCGTCCTTGGGCACGACGACGGCCGACACGTACGCGTTCGTCGTCGCCTCCAGGTTCAGCCGGTAGTAGAGCTTCTGACCGAACTTGATCGAACTCCGGTAGACCGAACCGGCGTTGAGCGCCGCCGCATCGGTGTTGACCACAGCGCCGTCGACCGCCTTCGCCTGCGGGTCGAAGGCGTACGCAGCGGGCCCGTCGGCCCCGTACGCCTGCCCCGGCAGCGCCGCCACCGCGCACATCGCCGCGACCGCGGCCAGCGTCGCCCGGCCCCTGCTGCGCTGCCTCATCACGCGCTTCCCCTCGTCGTCCGTGCGGCTGCCCCGCGGCGGTTGCGTACATATACGAACACGGCGACCAGTGCTGCCATGACGGCCGCCCCGGCAGCAGCCGCGATGCCGGTCCATCCTGCCCCTCCGGCACCACCGCTGTCTGCGGACGCGATCGAATCGTCCCTCTTGTCCGCATCATCGCCCTCGTGCTCACCGGTGGCACCGCCGGACCCGGCCCGCACCGGGGCTCCGTGCTGCGGCCCGGTCCGTTCGGCGCCGAGCACCGACACCCGCAGCACCAGAGCGATCTGCGGATTCTCCGCGATCTCGGCCGCGTGCGCGCCCAGTGTCACCGAAATGTAGAAGTCGCCCCCCGCGTGCACCGGCTGGACGTTGCCCCGGTTCTCGTAGCGGTTGGTCCAGGACACCGGGACCCCGCCCATCCGGAGGGCCGACGGGCGGCCGTTGTACATCGTCGTCGAGGTGAACTCGCCGCCGCCGGTGAGCGGGTGGCGAGCCGGCGTGTAGAGCCGGGTCGCCCCGTAGGAGTACGTGGCGGAGGGGCGTTCCACGGTCGGCTCGTTCGCGAACTCCACGTCGTAGCGCACCTGCTGCCCCCAGCCGGCCGGAACCCTGTACCAGAGGGTCTGGGACGGCAGGATCCGGTCGCGCCACACGCCCTGGCCGATCGGCTCGGCGTCGTTGAAGCCGGTGCCGCCCCGCACATCCCGGGGGTCGCCCGCCGGCAGCGTGGCGTCCTTGCCTCCCCTGCCGTACTCCGCCTGCGACTGGGCGGGCATCACACCCGCCTTCAGGGGCGCCTCGACCCCGTACACGAGCTCCAGCGGCCAGCGCGCGGCGTCGGAGCCCCGCTTGCTCCTGCGCTCCACCACCAGCCGGTACCGGCCCGCGCGGTCGCAGCGACGGCTGCTGTCCGCCGAGCGGATACGGGCGAGGGCCGACGTCAGCGGCGCGGCCCCCTCCTTCTGCTGGAAGTGCTCGGTGTCCGTAGCGCAGGAGCTGTGGTCGTCGTACTCGAGCCCCGTGCTCAACGCGTCGAAGGTGTCGATGGCCGCCCCTGGCTGCGGCACCGCCGTCGCCGCGAAGTCCGCGGTGGACACGGCGTCCAGATCCACGGCGTAGTACCGCTTCTCGCCCGGTCCGATGGTGTCCAGATACTGCCCGGGTACGAGCACGGGGGCGCGGTCGGCCGTGGCCGCGCCCGCCACCCGCTCACCCCGGAAGCGGTATCCGTCGGCGGAGAGCTGCGCGGCGCGCTGGAGCTGACGGGTCAGCGCCTTGGCGTCGGGGGCGTCGTAGTAGCGGCCGCTGCCCGCGTTCGCGATGCATTCGAGCTGCTTGCGGGCCGCGCCCTTCACCTGGAAGCCGACGGTGTCGATCCGGAGGCCGACCCCCTCCTTGCCGAGCTGTTCGGCGATCTCGCAGGGCTGTGGCGTACCGCAGTTGTCCTCGCCGTCGGAGATCAGCAGGATCGTTCGCGTACCGATGGCACCACCGGCCGGCTCCGGCAGGTCACGTGCCGCCTTCCTGAGCGACAGGCCGATGGGGGTGTCGCCCATGGGCCGCACACCAGCGACCGCCCGCTTCACCGCGGCCCGGTCGAGCTTCTGCACCGGGCGCACCAGCCGGGTGTCCGTGCAGCCCTGCGGCCGGTCGGCGCCGTACACCCGCAGGCCGGTGGGATAGCCGTCCGGGAGGCCGTCCACGACCGTGCCGACGGCCGTGCGGGCGCTCTCCATCCTGGTCCGGCCCGTGCCGTCGTCGTCCCCCATGGAGCCGGACGAGTCGAGCACCATCACCAGGCTGCCGCTCCCGCCGGAGCCGCTCGCCCCCGAGGCCGCGGGAGCCGCTCCGGGCGCCGCCACGGCCGGCAGCACGCCCGCCACCAGGACGAACAGCGCCCCGACGGTCCATGTCGCCGCCCATGCCGTGCGGCGGTGGTTGCGTGCCCTCATCCGTGCCCCCTCGACCGAGCCCACCGGCTTCTTTGCTCAAGCAACCTATTGATTTGCGTAGGTGAACTCAAGAGCACAGGTGTCACGGTCCCGCAACAGCACGAGGCCCCGGCCGCTCGAAGCGACCGGGGCCCGCGACAGGCTGTTCTGCCTCACACACCCGAACCTGCGGGCACGGAGTCAGTCGCCTCCGTCCACAGATCCTGCTCGGCGCGATCCGCCTGGATCTGGCGGTACACGAGGAGCCCGCCGATGGCGGCCAGTGCGACCAGGAGAAGCTTCTTCACCGCGCGACCTCGTCTTTCGTTGGCGTAGGGGACTTCTGCCGCCCGACTATACACACCGGCCGATATCGACCGGTGACCTCCCCGCAACCCAACTGGGGCCTACGGAAAAGCGATCGTCGGAGGATCGGACCACCCGTGTCAGGCCCTCCGGAGAGGGTCCCGGACCGCCCGATCGGAACCGGTTGAACCATACGAGTGGTGTTCATCTGAACATCGGCGGATCGGCGGCGTCGGTCCACGAAATCGCGGGCCGGATCCACATCATCGGAAAGGTAAGCAAACCGGACCACCTGAAAGTGAGGGGCCATGAGCACCCACACGGCCAAGAACATCTGGACCGCCTTCATCACCGCGTTCTTCGCACTTCTCGCCGCGCTCGGCCTCGCCGCCTCCACGGCGTCGGCCACGGAAGCCACGGTCACGGAGCCGGCGGCCACGACCCACGAGCACACGGGTGCGACCGCCGCAACCGCAACCACACCGTCGGTCCGATGGACCCTTCCGCGTGACCGGGCGCTGCCACCCACGATGAAGCAGCGCATCCGCGCCGAGGCGCACGGCTCCTCACCCGCCACCCGCCACCTGTCCGCAGACACGACGGACACCGCGAACACCACCAGCACCGCCCGCGCCTCGCACGGAGCCCCGGCGGGGGACGCGTCCCTGCTGCCACCCTGAGAGCCCCGCACCTGACCTCCAGAGCCCCCGGGCCGGTTCACACCGGACGGGGGCTTTCCCGTGCGCCCACGACGACCGCCGGGGGCGCCAGGGCGCCGGGGTGCTGGGGCGCCGGGGACTGGGGACGGCGCGGCCAGGCGGTGGGCCAGGGCGCTGAGGGCGGCCGGGCGCAAGGGGCGGCCGGAGCCCCGACACCGCCCCACGCAACCGGAGTTCGGCCCGCGGCGTCCGGGCGCGGGGTCCGCAGAGAAGCACGACGGGAGGGAGTTCACGGGCCTTCCGCCACCCGCACCCGCACCGGGACGCCGGGACGCCGGCACCAGCCCCCGTTCGCGCAGCCCCGTAACGCGCAGCCCCGTAACGCCAGCCCGTACGCCCAGGACCCCGCACACGCAGAAGGCCCGGTCTCTCCGAAGAGAGGCCGGGCCTTCTGTTGTCACTGTGGGGCTAACAGGATTTGAACCTGTGGCCTCATCCTTATCAGGGATGCGCTCTAACCAACTGAGCTATAGCCCCGCCGCGCTGTGCGCTGACTTCTGAAGATTAGCGCACGTCGTGGCCAGTCCCAAAATCGATACCCGCGTCGCTACTCGTCCTCGGCCAGCGTGAGCTCGACACCGCCCACGAAGCCCGCCGACAAGTTGTAGATGAAGGCGCCGAGCGTCGCCAGCGCGGTGGCCAGCACCACATCGATCACCGCGATGACCGAGGTGAAGATGAGGACGCGCGGCAGTGAGAGGAACGCCTGCAGATCGAAGCCGCTGCCCTCGTTGGATCCGGTGGCCTCACTGATCGTGCCGCCCACGGTGGAGAAGACGCCCATCGCGTCCATCACCATCCACAGGACCGCCGAGGCCACCACCGTGCAGATGCCGAGCGCGATGGACAGCAGGAAGCTGACCTTCATCACCGACCACGGATCGGCCTTGGCCACCCGCAGACGCGCCTTACGGGTACGCGGTGTGGTCCGCGCCCCCGTCCGCGGTTTGCGGGACGCCTGTGCCGTGCCAACGCCCGGCATGCCGCCCTGCTGTGCCCCGCGCGGCGGCTGGCCACCCTGTGTCCCGCCCGGGGGCGAGGGGTAGGCCTGGGGCGGGTGGTACGGGCCCGCCTGACCCGGTGCGGGTTCCCGCTCACCGGGCAGCGGCCCGGCCGCGTAACCCTCGTACTGGGGCTGCGGGCCCCGGGTATCCGTCACAGTGCCCCCTTGGGAGTCCGTGGCAGGGCCACGGGCACCGTTCGCGCCGGCTCCGGAAGCGGCCGAACCGGCGCCCGTGGCTCCACTCACGCTCTACTCCTCGTGCTCCCCGGTCGAAGGCGTCGTGCCCTCGACTGTGCTTTCGGCAGCCGCGTCGGCCGTACCGGCCTCGGCGTGCTCGCCGTCTGCGTCCGAGTCGACGGGACCGTCGACCTCTTCGGCCTCGCGACCCGCCTCGGCGTTACGAGCGATCCCGACAACGGCATCGCGCTTGCCCAGATTGATCAGTTGGACGCCCATGGTGTCACGGCCCGTCTCCCTGACTTCATTGACTCGCGTACGAATCACACCGCCGCCGAGCGTGATGGCAAGGATCTCATCCGTAGCCTCGACCACCAGCGCACCGACCAGTGAGCCCCGGTCCTCGACGATCTTGGCGGCCTTGATGCCCAGGCCGCCGCGACCCTGAACGCGGTACTCGTCGACGGGGGTCCGCTTCGCGTACCCGCCGTCAGTGGCAGTGAACACGAAAGTACCGGGCCTGACGACATTCATCGAGAGAAGTTCGTCTCCCTCGCGGAAACTCATTCCCTTGACACCCGAAGTGGCGCGGCCCATCGGGCGCAGCGCGTCGTCCGTCGCGGTGAACCTGATCGACTGGGCCTTCTTGCTGATGAGCAGCAGATCGTCATCGGACGACACCAGTTCCGCGCCGATCAGCTCGTCGTCCGAGCCGTCCGGTGTCTCACGCAGGTTGATGGCGATGACACCACCGGCACGCGGGGAGTCGTAGTCCTTCAGCGCGGTCTTCTTCACGAGACCGCCCTTCGTGGCCAGGATCAGGTACGGGGCGGCGTCGTAGTCGCGGATCGCCAGGATCTGCGCGATCTGCTCGTCCGGCTGGAAGGCCAGCAGGTTGGCGACGTGCTGACCGCGGGCGTCGCGGCCGGCGTCCGGCAGCTCGTACGCCTTCGCCCGGTAGACGCGGCCCTTGTTGGTGAAGAACAGCAGCCAGTGGTGCGTCGTCGACACGAAGAAGTGGTCGACGATGTCGTCTTCCCTGAGCTTCGTGCCGCGCACGCCCTTGCCGCCGCGCTTCTGCGAGCGGTAGTCGTCCGTCTTGGTGCGCTTCACGTAGCCGCCGCGGGAGATCGTGACGACGATGTCCTCCTCGGCGATCAGGTCCTCGATGGACATGTCACCGTCGAAGGGCACCAGCTTGGAGCGTCGGTCGTCGCCGAACTTGTCGACGATCGCCGCCAGCTCCTCGCTGACGATCTGCCGCTGCCGCTCGGGCGACACCAGGATCGCGTTGTACTCGTTGATCTTCGCCTGGAGCTCGTCGTGCTCGGCGGTGATCTTCTGGTGCTCCAGCGCGGCCAGCCGGCGCAGCTGCATCTCCAGGATCGCGTTCGCCTGGATCTCGTCGATCTCCAGGAGGCCCATCAGGCCCTCCCGCGCGATCTCCACGGTGTTGCTGCGCCGGATGAGGGCGATGACCTCGTCGATCGCGTCCAGGGCCTTGAGCAGGCCGCGCAGGATGTGCGCCCGCTCCTCGGCCTTGCGCAGCCGGAATTTCGTACGCCGGACGATGACCTCGATCTGGTGCGTCACCCAGTGGCGGATGAACGCGTCGATCGACAGGGTGCGCGGCACCCCGTCCACCAGCGCCAGCATGTTGGCGCCGAAGTTGGTCTGCAGATCGGTGTGCTTGTACAGGTTGTTCAGTACGACCTTGGCGACCGCGTCCCGCTTGAGCACGACGACCAGGCGCTGGCCCGTACGCGACGAGGTCTCGTCACGGACGTCGGCGATGCCGCCGACCTTGCCGTCCTTGACCAGGTCGGCGATCTTCTGCGCGAGGTTGTCGGGGTTGGTCTGGTACGGGAGCTCCGTGACCACCAGGCACTGGCGGTTCTGGATCTCCTCGACCGCCACGACCGCGCGCATCGTGATCGAGCCACGGCCGGTGCGGTACGCCTCCTCGATGCCCTTGCGGCCCACGACGAGGGCACCGGTCGGGAAGTCCGGTCCCTTGATCCGCTCGATCAGGGCGTCCAGGAGCTCCTCCTGCGAGGCCTCCGGGTGCTCCAGGTACCACTGCGCACCCGAGGCGACCTCGCGCAGGTTGTGCGGCGGGATGTTGGTCGCCATACCGACCGCGATGCCCGCGGAACCGTTGACCAGCAGGTTCGGGAAGCGCGCCGGCAGGACCGTCGGCTCCTGGTTGCGGCCGTCGTAGTTGTCCTGGAAGTCGACGGTCTCCTCGTCGATGTCCCGGACCATCTCCATGGACAGCGGCATCATCTTGCACTCGGTGTACCGCATGGCGGCGGCCGGGTCGTTGCCCGGGGAACCGAAGTTGCCGTTGGAGTCCACCAGCGGCATGCGCATCGACCAGTGCTGCGCCAGGCGGACCAGGGCGTCGTAGATCGAGGAGTCGCCGTGCGGGTGGTAGGTACCCATGACGTCACCGACGACGCGGGCGCACTTGTAGAAGCCCTTCTCGGGCCGGTAACCGCCGTCGTACATCGCGTACAGGACCCGGCGGTGGACGGGCTTCAGGCCGTCCCGCACATCGGGCAGCGCACGCGACACGATGACGGACATCGCGTAGTCGAGATAGGAGCGCTGCATCTCCGTCTCGAGCCCGACGGGCTCGACACGCATGCCCACGCCCTCTACGGGCGGGACCTCTTCGGGCGTCACGGGGGCGGGGGTGTTCTCGTCGGCCATTGCTGGTCAAAGTCCTTTCGCGCTGCGGCTTGGAGGGTCGCCGGACCCTCCTCCTTGTACGGCCGACTCAGATGTCGAGGAAGCGGACGTCCTTGGCGTTGCGCTGGATGAACGAGCGCCGCGCCTCGACGTCCTCACCCATCAGCACCGAGAACAGGTCGTCGGCCTGCGCCGCGTCGTCGAGCGTGACCTGGCCGAGGACACGGTGGTCGACGTCCATCGTGGTGACGCGCAGCTCCTCGGCGTTCATCTCGCCGAGGCCCTTGAAGCGCTGGATCGAGTCTTCCTTGATCCGCTTGCCGTTCTGCTTGCCGAGTGCCACGAGGGCGTCGCGCTCGCGGTCCGAGTACGCGTACTCGAAGTCGTCCCGGCCCCACTTGATCTTGTAGAGCGGCGGGCGCGAGAGGTAGACGTGCCCGGCCTCGACCAGCGGTCGCATGAAGCGGAAGAGGAACGTGAGCAGCAGGGTGTTGATGTGCTGGCCGTCGACGTCGGCGTCCGCCATCAGAATGATCTTGTGATAGCGGAGCTTCTCGATGTCGAAGTCCTCGTGGACCCCGGTGCCGAAGGCCGAGATCAGCGCCTGGACCTCGGTGTTCTGAAGGATCTTGTCGATCCGGGCCTTCTCGACGTTCAGGATCTTGCCGCGGATCGGCAGGATGGCCTGGTACATCGGGTTACGGCCGGACTTCGCCGAACCGCCGGCGGAGTCACCCTCGACGATGAAGATCTCGCACTTCGTCGGGTCGTTGGACTGGCAGTCGCTGAGCTTGCCCGGCAGCGAGGCGCTCTCCAGGAGCCCCTTGCGCCGGGTCAGGTCACGCGCCTTGCGGGCCGCCACGCGGGCGGTCGAGGCGGCGATGCCCTTGCGGATGATGTCGGCGGCCTCGTTGGGGTTCCGGTCGAACCAGTCCGTGAGCTGCTCGTGGACGACCTTCTGCACGAAGGTCTTGGCCTCCGTGTTGCCCAGCTTGGTCTTCGTCTGGCCCTCGAACTGCGGCTCGCCCAGCTTCACCGAGATGATCGCCGTCAGACCCTCGCGGACGTCCTCACCGGTGAGGTTGTCGTCCTTCTCGCGCAGCAGCTTCTTGTCGCGCGCGTACCGGTTCACCAGCGAGGTCAGCGCCGCACGGAAGCCCTCCTCGTGCGTACCGCCCTCGTGCGTGTGGATCGCGTTGGCGAAGGAGTAGACACCCTCGCTGTACTGCGTGTTCCACTGCATGGCGATCTCGGCGGAGAGGAGACGGTCCTTGTCCTCGGCCTCGATGTCGATCACCGACTGGTGGATGACATCGCCCTTGCGGGAGTTCAGGTACTTCACGAAATCGACGATGCCGTTTTCGTAGTGGTACGTGACCGTCCGGTTCGGCTCCTCCTCGGGAACGTCGACCGCCTCGACGCTGTCCGCGCCGGCCGTCGCCTTCGCCGACTCCCGCTCGTCGGTGAGCTTGAGGGTGAGGCCCTTGTTGAGGAAGGCCATCTCCTGGAAGCGGCGCGAGAGGGTCTCGAAGGAGTACTCGGTCGTCTCGAAGATGTCGCCGTCGGCCCAGAAGGTGACGGACGTGCCCGTCTCGTCGGTGGCCTCGTTACGGGCCAGCGGGGCCGTCGGGACACCGAGCTTGTAGTCCTGGGTCCAGCGGTAGCCGTCCGTCTTGACCTCGACGGAGACCCGGGTGGACAGAGCGTTGACGACGGACACACCGACGCCGTGCAGACCACCGGAGACGGCGTAACCGCCGCCGCCGAACTTTCCGCCCGCGTGCAGGACGGTGAGCACGACCTCGACGGCCGGCTTGCCTTCGGACGGCACGATGCCGACCGGGATACCGCGGCCGTTGTCGACCACGCGCACCCCGCCGTCGGCGAGGATCGTGACGTCGATGGTGTCCGCGTGCCCGGCCATCGCCTCGTCGACCGAGTTGTCGACGACCTCCTGCACCAGGTGGTGCAGTCCTCGCTCACCGGTCGAGCCGATGTACATGCCAGGCCGCTTGCGGACCGCGTCCAGGCCCTCCAGGACGGTGATCGCGCTGGCGTCGTACGAGGCTGTCACCTCGTTCGAGGCGACAGCGACGACGCTCTCACCGGGGGTGGACGGGATGTTCTCGTTGGGGTTGCCGGAATCGGCCACGAAGCGCCCTTTCTGGCACAGCACAGGCCGTTCTCCGGGCAGGCGGGAGCGGCTGCGTCGTTCGGCTTGTATCGACGAATCCCGCAAGGACGCGGGATTGTCCACCAGTCTACCGGTAGCGCCGACCCGAATGGGGGTTTGCCGGTACCTGAGTCCGCATGTGCCGCCCTGAATGAGCGCCTGACGACTCCCCATATTCGGGAAGGGGCCTCAAGAGGCTCACACGGGCGTTGAGCGCTTCGGCCTGTCAACCTCCCGCTACCGTGAGGGACGTCCCCTCGGCACCATGCGGTTTCCACGGCCGCGCAGCCGTACGACAAGGGGTCCGACGCCTCGGGAACAACCGGGGTCCACCCGGCCGCCGCCCTCCTGGACAGGGCCGGGACACCACCCCCGGAAAACGGTAAAAGGCCAGGTCAGCCGTAGGTGTCGCCCGGGCCCTTACTGCCCGGAGCACGCAGCGGACCGAATCTGCGCTGGGGGCCGCCCGGCCCCATCACCTTGATCATCCGCACGGTGCCGTGCCCCAGGTCCGCGTTGAGCCGGGCCACCAGCTGAGGCGCCAGCAGCCGCAGCTGCGTCGCCCACGCCGTCGAATCGCACTGCACCGTCAGCACCCGCTCCGCGGGATCGTCGTCGTAACGCAACGGCACACAATGATTGGCCAGATCATCACCTACGATCTGCGGCCAGCGGCCCATCACACCGCCCACCGCCGCCGGCGCCTCCCAGCCCCGTTCGGTGATCAGACGGTTGATCGCCGCACCGAGCGGCAGCGGATCCCGGCCGTCCGCCCGTGCCCCGGACCGCAGCCCGCCGCCCCTTCTGGCCTGCTTCTTCTGCTGGGCGGCATCACCACGCGCCCGCGCCTGCTCCTTCGCCGCACGCAGCGCCACCCGCGCCAGGTCCACCCCCGAGGGTTCCGGCGCCTTCGCCTCCGCGGAGGAGGGCTCGCGCGGCCCCTCCGGTCCTGTGCCCTCTGTGCCGCTGCTCACAGCCGTTCCACCTCGCCGGCGGACACCGCGTAACGCGTGCCCGCGAGCACCCCCGGCACGTCGTCGTCGACCGCGGCCGTCACCAGGACCTGTTCGCCCGGGGCCACCAGCTCCGCCAACCGCTCACGGCGGCGCGCGTCCAGCTCGGCGAAGACGTCGTCCAGGACCAGGACGGGTTCGTTGCCCTCGGAACGCAGCAGATCGTACGAGGCCAGCCGCAGGGCCAGCGCGTACGACCACGACTCCCCGTGGCTCGCGTAACCCTTGGCGGGCATGGACCGCAGCCCCAGCACCAGATCGTCCCGGTGCGGACCGACCAGCGTCACTCCGCGCTCGATCTCCTGCTTGCGCACCTCGGCGAGGGCCGCGATCAGCTGCGCGTACAGCTCCTCGCGCGTACGGGCGGGATCCACCTCCGCACCCACCGAACTGCGGTACTCGAGCGTCACGGGGCCGCCACCGGGCGCCACGTCCGCGTACGCCTTGTCGGTGAGCGGCTGCATCGTCGCGATCAGGTCCAGCCGCTGCGCCAGCAGCTCGGCACCCACCCGGCCCAGGTGCTGGTCCCACACGTCGAGCGTCGACAGGTCCATCGACCGGCCGCCGTGTCTGCGCGCCATCGCCGCCGACTTCAGCAGCGTGTTCCGCTGTTTGAGCACCCGCTCGTAGTCCGAACGCACCCCGGCCATCCGCGGCGAACGGGCCGTGACCAGCTCGTCCAGGAACCGGCGGCGCTCGCCCGGATCACCCTTCACCAGCGCGAGGTCCTCCGGCGCGAACAGCACCGTGCGCACGATGCCCAGCACGTCACGCGGCCTGACCTGCGACGACCTGTTGATCCGGGCCCGATTGGCCTTGCCTGGGTTCAGCTCCAGCTCAACCAGCTGCGAGCGCTCGCCCTGGGTGACGGCGGCCCTGATGACGGCCCGCTCCGCGCCCATGCGCACCAGTGGCGCGTCGGAGGAGACCCGGTGACTGCCGAGCGTCGCGAGATAGCCGACGGCCTCGACCAGGTTCGTCTTGCCCTGGCCGTTGGCCCCCACGAACGCGGTGACGCCCGGGTCGAGAGGCACCTCGACCCGGGCGTACGAGCGGAAGTCGGCCAGCGACAGATGCGTGACATGCATGGTGTACGCCGACCTTTCCGGCTTCCTGCTCCGTGCTGCGTAGTGCGGGCGGACGCTCCGGCCCGGCCCTCGTTGCCGCTACTTCTTGCTCTCGACGCTGCTACTTCTTGTTCTCGACCGCGTGGCCACCGAACTGGTTGCGCAGCGCGGCGATCATCTTCATCTGCGGGGAGTCGTCCTGGCGCGAGGCGAACCGGGCGAAGAGCGACGCAGTGATCGCGGGCAGCGGCACCGCGTTGTCGATCGCGGCCTCCACCGTCCAGCGGCCCTCTCCGGAGTCCGCTGCGAAGCCGCGGAGCTTGTCCAGGTGCTCGTCGTCGTCCAGCGCGTTGACCGCCAGGTCGAGCAGCCAGGAGCGGATGACGGTGCCCTCCTGCCAGGAGCGGAAGACCTCGCGCACATCGGTGACGGAGTCGACCTTCTCCAGGAGCTCCCAGCCTTCGGCGTAGGCCTGCATCATGGCGTACTCGATGCCGTTGTGAACCATCTTGGCGAAGTGGCCGGCGCCGACCTTGCCGGCGTGCACGGAACCGAAGTCGCCGTCGGGCTTGAGCGCGTCGAAGACCGGCTGGACCTTCGCGACGTTCTCCTCGGTGCCGCCGTACATCAGCGCGTAGCCGTTCTCCAGGCCCCAGACACCGCCGGAGACGCCGCAGTCGACGAAGCCGATGTCCTTGATGCCCAGCTCGACGGCGTGCTTCTCGTCGTCGGTCCAGCGGGAGTTCCCGCCGTCCACGACGACGTCACCGGGCGAGAGCAGATCGGCGAGCTCGTCGATCGTGGACTGGGTCGCGGCGCCGGCGGGGACCATCACCCACACGACCCGGGGGCCCTTCAGCTTGCCCACAAGCTCTTCGAGGCTGTGGACATCGGCGACGTCCGGGTTGCGGTCGTAACCGATGACGGTGTGGCCTGCGCGGCGGATGCGCTCGCGCATGTTGCCGCCCATCTTGCCGAGGCCGACGAGACCGATCTCCATCAGAGATTCCTTAAGCGTTGTGCCGATTCGTACCCGAGACCGAGCCTACGCCCGGCCGGGGACAGGACGACGGGCATGCTCGGCGCTGAGCGTGCCCGTCGGGGCCTGCCGTGACAGGACCGGTGGCCGGATCAGCCGGAGAGGCGGACCGGCATGATCAGGTACTTGTACGCGTCGTCCGCCTCGGCGTCCACGGCCGGCCGGCCGCTGAGCAGCGCGGGCTTGGTGGACGTCGTGAAGGAGAGCTGGGCGACCGGGGAGTCGATCGCGCTCAGGCCGTCCAGCAGGAAGGTCGGGTTGAAGGCGATCGAGATGTCGTCGCCCTCCAGGACCGCGTCCACGCGCTCCACAGCCTGTGCGTCGTCGCTGGAACCCGCTTCCAGGATCAGCACACCCTGCTCGAAGCTGAGCCGCACCGGGGTGTTCCGCTCGGCGACCAGCGCGACGCGCTTGACGGCCTCGACGAACGGGGCGGTCTCGATGACCGCGACCGTGTTGAACTCCGTCGGGAAGAGCGTGCGGTACTTCGGCAGATCGCCTTCGAGCAGCCGGGTGGTCGTCCGCCGGCCCGCGCCCTCGAAGCCGATGAGCCCCTCACCGGCGCCGGAGCCCGACAGCGCCAGCGTCACCGTGTCACCGCTGGTGAGCGCCTTGGCGGTGTCCAGCAGCGTCTTGGCGGGCACCAGGGCGACGGCGGATGCGTCGGCGTTCTCCGGCTTCCAGAGGAACTCGCGGACCGCGAAGCGGTAGCGGTCGGTGGAGGCCAGGGTGACGGTGTCGCCCTCGATCTCGATGCGCACACCGGTGAGCACGGGCAGCGTGTCGTCCCGGCCCGCGGCGATGGCGACCTGAGCGGCTGCCGAGGCGAAGACCTCGCCGGGAACCGTGCCGGTCGCCGTCGGCATCTGCGGCAGCGCCGGGTACTCCTCCACAGGGAGGGTGTGGAGTGTGAATCGCGAGGAGCCGCAGGCCACCGTCGCCCGTACACCGTCTGTGGAGATCTCCACCGGACGGTTGGGCAGGGCGCGGCAGATGTCGGCGAGCAGGCGGCCGGAGACCAGCACCGTGCCGTCCTCCTCGATCTCCGCGTCCACCGAGACCTTGGCCGAGACCTCGTAGTCGAAGCTCGAGAAGCTGAGGGCCCCGTCCTCAGCCTTCAGCAGAAGGCCCGCGAGAACGGGCGCCGGCGGACGGGCCGGGAGGCTACGGGCCACCCAGGCCACAGCCTCCGCGAGTACATCGCGCTCCACCCGGATCTTCACCGGAACCGCCTCCTGCTGTTGCTCGCTCGCCCTGCTGGCCTCGTCGTCTGGATCGGGTCGCTCCACCCATGACAGGGGGAGGACGCCGGGGACCAGTCTGACGTACGGCACCGACACTCGGTGCTGCTCGGGGTCAAGTCGCGACAAGAGGTTCGGGGAGCTCCGGCGCCGAGTTGTGCACAGGCCCCACTTCGAAGCGGATTCCGGGCTAACTAGAGGTAGCAGTAGTAGTAGGGCCTGTGGAAACCGTGGATAACCCCGTTTTCGCAGGTCAGGCCCTATTTTTTGTCCACCGACCCTGTGGGCGGAACCGGTGGACAACCCCGGGTTTCTGTGGACACCCGAAAGTTCTGCACAACCGGTGCACAGGGCAGGGGGGTTTCTCCCCAGGTCTGTCCCCAGCTTTACCCAGCTTCCCCACAGCCCAACCGGCCCTCTTGGTGTGACGCCTTTCACTCGGTGCGGTGAAAGCGGGTGTTGCGTTGCCGAACAGTGGACAGAGGTGTGGAGAAGCCTGCAGAAACTGGGGACAAGAGCCTCCGGCCTGTGGGCCGCCGGTGGACAACGACGACGGCCTCCTGTGGACGAATATTTTGTCCACAGGCTGTGGATCATCGTTGACCACAAATCCCCAGGCCTCTGAGCTGGCCTGATGGAGTATCGGCTGCCGTGCCTGTGGAAGCAGTATGGACAACTTTTCAATCCCCAGGCTGTGGAGGGGAAAAACTGCCCGGATCTGTGGAGAACGGCACCTCAGCGGCAGGTATTCGAACAGCCGGGAGGGCCGGAAGCCTCCGCGAACCTCGTGCGCGACGGCTCGGGGCGCCTTCCGAGGCCGATTCGGAGGGCCTTCAGGGCTGCGGGCCGAGAACGGAGAAGGGCGCTGCGGGGACCCGATGGGTCTCCACAGCGCCCTTTCGGTGCGTGGCGGCGTGCTGGTGCCGGTGTGTGGCCGGCGGGATGGCGTGGCGGCGTGCCGGTGCGTGTGGCCCGTCAGCCGTTCTTGATGCGGTTGGTGAGCTCGGTGACCTGGTTGTAGATGGACCGGCGCTCAGCCATCAGCGCCCGGATCTTGCGGTCGGCGTGCATCACGGTCGTATGGTCGCGGCCGCCGAACTGCGCACCGATCTTGGGCAGCGAGAGATCCGTCAGCTCACGGCACAGGTACATGGCGATCTGGCGTGCCGTCACCAGCACGCGGCTGCGGGAGGATCCGCACAGGTCCTCCACCGTCAGGCCGAAGTAGTCCGCGGTCGCCGCCATGATGGCCGTGGCGGTGATCTCCGGGGCGGAGTCCTCGCCGCCGGGGATCAGGTCCTTCAGCACGATCTCGGTCAGACCGAGGTCCACCGGCTGGCGGTTGAGGCTGGCGAAGGCGGTGACCCGGATGAGCGCGCCCTCCAGCTCCCTGATGTTGCGCGAGATGCGGGAGGCGATGAACTCCAGGACCTCGGGCGGAGCGTTGAGCTGCTCCTGTACCGCCTTCTTACGGAGGATCGCGATACGCGTCTCCAGCTCCGGAGGCTGCACATCGGTGGTCAGGCCCCACTCGAAACGGTTCCGCAGCCGGTCCTCCAGGGTGACCAGCTGCTTGGGCGGCCGGTCCGAGGACAGCACGATCTGCTTGTTGGCGTTGTGGAGCGTATTGAAGGTGTGGAAGAACTCCTCCTGCGTCGACTCCTTGCTCGCCAGGAACTGGATGTCGTCGACCAGCAGGATGTCGACGTCGCGGTACCGCTTGCGGAAGGTGTCCCCCTTGCCGTCACGGATCGAGTTGATGAACTCGTTGGTGAACTCCTCCGAGCTCACGTACCGCACCCGGGTGCCGGGGTAGAGGCTGCGGGCGTAGTGCCCGATGGCGTGCAGCAGGTGGGTCTTGCCGAGCCCGGACTCCCCGTAGATGAAGAGCGGGTTGTACGCCTTGGCGGGCGCCTCGGCGACCGCGACGGCCGCGGCGTGCGCGAAGCGGTTCGATGCCCCGATGACGAAGGTGTCGAAGAGGTACTTCGGGTTCAGCCGGGCGTGCGGCTCACCGGGGCCGGGCGCCGGTGCGGGCTGCGCGCCCATCGGTCCCGGTACGCCGCCGGGCCGGCCCGTCCCGCTGCCCTGCCGGTGCTGGGGCTCCTGCATGTCGTGGCGCTCGGGCCGCTGGGACTCGTAGCTCTGGCGCTCGGGCGGCTGCTGGCGGTAGTCGTGCTGAGGCTGCTGCTGCGAGCGGCCGCCTCCGTACGGCTCGCGCCAGTGCTCACCTGAGGTGTCGCGGTCCTGGAACCCGCCGAGCCGGGGCTGCTGCCAGGACAGGTCCTCCTGGGTGCGGGGCCAGGCGCCGGGCTCGGGGCGCTGCTGCTGGTAGTCGGGGTACGCGGGCCGGGCCGTCGGCATGCCGTCGTCCGAGGACCGGTGGCCGTAGTTGTCGTACGCGTCGTTGTGCTGCCGCTCGTCGTGCTGCGGTCCCTGGTAGCGGTGCTGCTGCTGCGGCTGCTGGGACTGGTGCATGGGGGGTGCCGGCGGGGTCGGCGGCTCGTTGGCGGAGTCGTCGACCGTGATCGCGATCCGGATCGGGCGACCGCACTCGCGGCTCAGCGTCTCGCTGATGAGCGGAGCGAGCCGGCCCTCCAGGACGCGCTTTCCCCATTCATTGGGGACGGCGAGCAGTGCGGTGTCGGCCACCAGGGCGAGCGGCTGGCAGCGCTCGATCCACTGCTTGTCCTTCGGTTCGATGCCCTGCTGGCCCTCCCCGAGGAGTTGCTCCAGCACTCGTGGCCACACTGCGGCAAGATCGGCAGGTACGTCAGCCACAAGGCACGCTCTCTCGCTGGTCCCACGAATGTGTGTTTCTCGGGACGGGGTGGGTCGGGATGGGTGAGGACCGGCAGGCGGGAAGAAAAAGAACCGGGGTTCGGCCACGGTAGTCAGGCGGAGCCGCGCGGTTCAAGTCGTTGTCCACAGGCTGTGCACAATGGGGGGTGACGTAAGGCTGGTTTGACCGGATGGCGTAGCCGCGCGTACCGTGACCAGGTCGAGTTGTCGATGGCTGCTGCCGCCTGCCTCCGATGGGCAAAGATCACGATCTGTGATTGTGAAGCGGTGCACTAGGGCGTTTACGCGAGTCTCTCGTGGGCGCACGGTGACAGCCAGGCGATGTCCCGCCAACACACGAATCATTTCTGGAGCCCCCGAGTGAGCAAGCGCACCTTCCAGCCGAACAACCGTCGTCGCGCGAAGACCCACGGTTTCCGCCTGCGTATGCGGACCCGTGCCGGCCGCGCGATCCTCGCGTCCCGCCGCGGCAAGGGTCGCGCCAGCCTGTCCGCCTGATCGCGTACAGGTCGTCATGACGTGCTGCCTACCGAGAATCGGCTGAGGCGGCGCGAGGACTTCGCGACCGCAGTACGACGAGGACGCAGGGCCGGCCGCCCGCTACTCGTCGTCCATCTACGTAGCGGTGCAACGGACCCGCACGTGACTGGGGAGGCTGCTCCCCCGCCGCGTGCGGGTTTCGTTGTCAGTAAAGCTGTGGGTGGTGCGGTCGTCCGCACAGCGGTGAAGCGAAGGCTTCGCCATCTGGTCCGAGAACGACTGGCCCTGCTGCCCCCCGGTAGCCTGGTTGTCGTACGCGCGTTGCCCGGCTCGGGCGACGCCGACCATGAACAGCTGGCCCGAGACCTGGACGCCGCCCTCCAGCGGCTACTGGGAGGGGGCGTGCGATGAAGTACCCGCTGCTGGCTCTCATCAAGCTGTACCAGTGGACGATCAGCCCACTTCTCGGGCCTGTCTGCCGTTACTACCCGTCGTGTTCCCACTATGGATATACGGCGATCGACCGGCACGGAGCGATCAAGGGCACGGCGCTGACAGCCTGGCGCATCCTGCGATGCAATCCGTGGTCACCCGGCGGCGTGGATTACGTTCCGCCACGCAAACGTCCGCGTTGGCACGAACTGCTGCGAGATTTCCTTCGCGGCGGTAAGGGCGGGGACTCCGCCGCTGATGTGCCTCCCGGGGGATCGGCCACCGATCTTCCGAGCTCGGCCGCAGAGACTTCGCCCAATGCTCAAGGAGCCTGATTAGTGGACACGATTGCCAGTCTGTTCAGCTTCATCACATGGCCTGTTTCCTGGGTCATCGTCCAGTTCCACAGTTTGTACGGGGCGATCTTCGGCCCCGACACGGGATGGGCCTGGGGTCTCTCCATCGTGTCCCTCGTGGTCCTGATCCGTATCTGTCTGGTCCCGCTGTTCGTCAAGCAGATCAAGTCGACGCGGAACATGCAGGTGCTCCAGCCGAAGATGAAGGCGATCCAGGAGCGCTACAAGAGCGACAAGCAGCGTCAGTCCGAAGAGATGATGAAGCTGTACAAGGAGACGGGTACCAACCCGTTGTCCTCGTGCCTGCCCATCCTGGCGCAGTCGCCGTTCTTCTTCGCCCTGTACCACGTGCTCTCGGCCATCGCGTCGAACAAGAAGATCGGTGTCATCGACCAGTCGCTGCTCGACAGCGCGCGTCAGGCCCACATCTTCGGTGCTCCGCTGGCCGCCAAGTTCATGGACAGTGCGGACAAGGTCGATGCGCTCGGCGCCTCGCTGACCGACGTGCGGGTGATCACCGCGGTCATGATCGTGATGATGTCGGCCTCGCAGTTCTTCACCCAGCGCCAGCTGATGACGAAGAACGTCGACCTGACGGTCAAGACGCCGTACATGCAGCAGCAGAAGATGCTGATGTACATCTTCCCGCTGATCTTCGCCGTCATGGGCATCAACTTCCCCGTCGGTGTCCTCATCTACTGGCTGACCACCAACGTCTGGACCATGGGTCAGCAGATGTACGTGATCAACCAGAACCCGACGCCGGGAAGCAAGGCGCAGGACCAGTACCTGGGACGTCTGCTGAAGAGCGTGACCACCCACGGTGAGGTTCGCGGCAGGACGAAGCGCAATACGGTCAAGCGGATCGTGTCCAAGGGCGCGGACCGCAATGACATCGAGCGGAAGTTCATCACTGGACTGGCCAAGCTCGGCCTCGCCGCCCAGGAGGACGGCACGGTGGTGAAGAGCGACACCGCTGTGGCCGACGCCGAGGGCGGAGCCGCGCAGCGGCGTCAGCAGCCGAAGCGCCAGACCAAGGCCAAGCGTCATACCGGTGCGGGCCAGCAGGGTGCGGCAAAGGACACTGACTCCAGTGAGTCGGATGCCAAGCCCTCTCTGCAGAAGAAGGCCTCGCAGGACGACAAGCCCAAGCCGGCGGGCAAGCCCACGTCCGGTGCCTCACGCCAAGCCAAGTCCGGACAGCGCAAGGGCCCGCAGCGGCCCAAGCACCCGTCCAAGAAGTAAGAAGGAGTCCATCCGTGACGGAAGGCACCACCTCCACGGCCGCTGAGGGCAGCGACACCTTGACCCGCCTTGAGCAGGAAGGGGAGATCGCAGCGGACTACCTTGAGGGCCTGCTCGACATCGCCGACCTCGATGGCGACATCGACATGGACGTCGAGGCGGACCGCGCCGCGGTTTCGATCATCAGCGAATCGGCACGTGAACTGCAGAAGCTCGTGGGCCGCGACGGTGAGGTGCTGGAGGCACTCCAGGAGCTGACACGGCTGGCTGTGCACCGGGAGACCGGTGACCGGAGCCGTCTGATGCTCGACATCGCGGGTTTCCGGGCGCAGAAGCGCACGGAGCTCGCCGAGCTCGGTGCCAAGGCCGCGGACGAGGTCAAGAACTCGGGTGAGCCGGTGAAGCTGGACCCGATGACGCCGTTCGAGCGCAAGGTTGTGCACGACGCGGTCGCTGCCGCTGGTCTGCGCAGCGAATCGGAGGGCGAGGAGCCGCAGCGCTTCGTCGTCGTCCTGCCGGCCTGACCGGCTCTTCTCCTGTCGGCCCCGTCTGTTCGCAGGCGGGGCCGATCTTTGTCAGCCTGATAGTCAGCCACCCATGGTGCGGTAATGCGGTATGGAAGGACGGTTCCCGTGACGGAGGAAGTAGAGCTTCCCCAGGCGCCCGACGAGGCCCGGGAGGTATTCGGTGAGTGCTTTCCTGAGGCCGTCCGGTACGCGGAACTGCTGGCCGATGCGGGGGTCAAACGAGGTCTGATCGGTCCACGCGAGGTGCCGCGGCTGTGGGAGAGGCACCTGCTGAACTGTGCGGTTCTCTCCGAGGTAGTTCCCGAGGGCGTTACGGTCTGCGATGTGGGCTCGGGCGCCGGGCTTCCCGGGATTCCGCTGGCGCTCGTGCGGCCGGATCTGAAGATCACGCTGCTGGAGCCGTTGCTGCGGCGGACGAACTTCCTCCAGGAGGTCGTCGAGCTGCTGGGGCTGGATCATGTGACGGTCCTCCGCGGCCGGGCCGAGGAGGTACTGGGGACGCTTCAGCCGGTTCATGTGGTGACGGCCCGGGCCGTGGCTCCGCTGGACCGGCTGGCGGGCTGGGGAGTGCCGCTGCTTCGCCCCTACGGAGAGATGCTGGCGCTCAAGGGTGATACCGCCGCCGAGGAGATCAATGGCGCGAGAGCGGCCCTGAGCAAGCTCGGCGTGCTGGAGACCGAGGTGCTGCACGTGGGCGAGGGCGTCGTCGATCCGTTGTCCACGGTGGTGCGAGTGGTGGTGGGTGAGAGCCCCGGTGGTGTGAGGTTCGCCGCAAAGCGAGCCAAGGCCGCGCGCGTCAGCCGGACCCGCCGTCGCCGCTGATCCATCGATCACACTGCGCGCGCGACCGTTACATACCGTTTGATCCTTATATCGGTGATGCTTCGGCTGGTGAGCCGTACGTACCCCGCGCGGAGTGTCGTGCCCCTGTAGCTACGCTGCAGGGGCATCGTGTTTCACGTGAAACGTCGCTCTCTGCTGCATGGAATTATCGGCCGCGGTCGTGCGGCTGCCACGCCTCGCCATCGCAGGCCCGTTAGGGCTACGGAGTTGTCCACAGAAGTGGATTCATCCACAGAAGAGCGGGCCTCGCTGGTTCGCGACCCCGAAAGCATGGCAGGCTCTGCTCATTGCGAGCCTGAAGTCGAGGAGAGTGAATCCTTGCGGTCCGACGCCAACATCGCGGGACCGATGACCGATCCGGTCCCCGGTCCCCGATCCGAATCGGCGGTGGACGGTGTTTCACGTGAAACACCGCCACCGATGGACGACACACCCATCGGTCGTGCGGCCCAGCTGGCGGTCGAGGCCCTCGGCCGCGCCGGCGAGGGGCTGCCGCGACCTGACCAGACACGCGTCATGGTGGTGGCCAACCAGAAGGGCGGGGTGGGTAAGACCACCTCGACGGTCAACCTTGCCGCGTCGCTTGCCCTTCATGGGGCCCGTGTTCTGGTGGTCGACCTGGACCCGCAGGGGAACGCCTCTACGGCCCTCGGGATCGACCACCATGCCGAGGTCCCCTCGATCTACGACGTTCTGGTGGAGAGCAAGCCGCTCTCGGACGTGGTTCAACCCGTCCCGGACGTCGAAGGTCTCTTCTGCGCCCCAGCCACCATCGATCTCGCCGGTGCGGAGATCGAGCTGGTGTCGCTGGTGGCGCGGGAGAGTCGACTTCAGCGGGCGATCCAGGCCTACGAGCAGCCGTTGGACTACATCCTCATCGACTGCCCGCCTTCGCTCGGCCTGCTGACGGTCAACGCCCTGGTGGCTGGTGCAGAAGTACTGATCCCGATCCAGTGCGAGTACTACGCGCTGGAGGGGCTGGGTCAGCTGCTGCGCAACGTCGATCTGGTCCGGGGGCACCTCAACCCGGATCTCCACGTGTCGACGATCCTGCTCACCATGTACGACGGCCGGACCCGGCTCGCCTCACAGGTAGCGGAGGAGGTGCGCAGCCACTTCGGAAAGGAGGTGCTGCGCACGAGCATCCCTCGGTCGGTACGCATCTCGGAGGCGCCGAGCTACGGGCAGACCGTCCTCACCTACGACCCGGGCTCCAGCGGCTCTCTGTCGTACCTTGAGGCGGCCCGTGAGATCGCTCTGCGCGGGGTCGGGGTGCAGTACGAGGCTCAGCAAGCCCACACGGGCGGTCGGAACAGCCAGCAGAACACTTCGGAGGGGATCCAGTGAGCGAGCGTCGTAGAGGGTTGGGGCGAGGGCTCGGTGCGCTGATCCCCGCCGCCCCGCAGGAGAAGCAGGTGCCGTCCCCCGGTGGGGCCGCGTCATCGACCGGGGCGGCTCCGGTTCTGACGGCCGAGCGCGGGGTGGCGGCTGCCAAGGTGACCTCGCTCGGCGCGGTGCCTGAGCCGAGTGCGCCCCCTTCGGAGCCGAGCGCGTCCGCTGGGCCGGGCGAGGTCGCGGGAGCGTTCTTCGCCGAGATCCTTCTTGACTCGATCACGCCGAACCCTCGTCAGCCCCGAGAGGTGTTCGACGAGGATGCTCTGGCCGAGCTGGTCACCTCCATCAAGGAGGTCGGTCTTCTCCAGCCCGTCGTCGTACGGCAGATCGGGCCTGAGCGCTTTGAGCTCATCATGGGTGAGCGGCGCTGGAGGGCTTGCCGTGAGGCTGGCCTGGAGCGGATTCCCTCCATCGTCCGCGCTACGGACGACGAGAAGCTGCTCCTGGACGCGCTTCTGGAGAACCTGCACCGGGCCCAGCTCAACCCGTTGGAGGAAGCGGCGGCGTACGACCAGCTGCTCAAGGAATTCAAGTGCACGCATGACCAGTTGGCCGACCGCATCGGTCGGTCCCGGCCGCAGGTGTCCAACACCCTGCGTCTGCTGAGGCTGTCGCCTCCGGTGCAGCGAAGGGTCGCGGCCGGAGTGCTCTCGGCCGGGCACGCCCGTGCGCTGCTGTCGGTGGACGATTCCGAGGAGCAGGACAAGCTGGCGCATCGCATCGTGGCTGAGGGGCTCTCGGTCCGTGCGGTGGAGGAGATCGTGACGCTCATGGGCTCCAGGCCCACGAGCGCCTCCAAGGCCAAGGGCCCCCGAGCGGGTGGTCGGCTGTCTCCCGCCCTGTCCGATCTGGCATCTCGGCTCTCGGACCGATTCGAGACCCGGGTGAAGGTCGATCTCGGGCAGAAGAAGGGCAAGATCGTCGTCGAGTTCGCCTCGATGGAGGATCTGGACCGCATCCTCGGCAGCCTCGCGCCGGGCGAGGGCCGTGTGCTGGACCGCAGCCCGGAGGAGTCCGCAGAGGACGACGAGAGCTGAGGTTTCTGGCACCGGGCGGGCTGGGTTCCTGAATGATGGAACCCAGCCCGCCCTTTGCGTTCCCTCACTGCCCTTTGCTTTCTCTCGGTGTCGGCTTGATCCCTCGGTGGATACGATGCGTTCTGGGAGGCCACATCCAGTTGATCCACCTCCGAGAACGGAGTGCACCGACCCGTCGCACGGGCTGCGGCGGGCGAGGGAAGTGAGGAACAGCCTTCATGGGGCGTCGGCTCGCACCGCTCACGCTGGACAACCTTTCCGATCTCCCTGAGCGCTGCCGCTCGTGTGTCTTCTGGGAGCTCGATCCGGTACGCGGGGCGGCTGCGGTCAAGGCCGGACGGCCCGGGCAGGAGAAGGAGGCCTGGATCTCCAGCGTTCTGCTGGAGTGGGGATCCTGCGGCCGCGTCGTCTATGTCGATGATGTGCCGGTGGGCTTCGTGCTCTACGCGCCGCCGGCCTACGTGCCGCGGGCGGCGTCCTTCCCGACCAGCCCTGTCTCCCCCGATGCCGTCCAGCTGATGACTGCCTTGATCCTTCCCGGGTACCAGGGGCAGGGGCTGGGACGGGTCATGGTGCAGACCGTTGCCAAGGATCTGCTCAGTCGCGGATTCAAGGCGATCGAAGTTTTCGGGGATGCCCGCTGGAAGGAGCCCGCCTGTCTGCTACCGGCGGACCATCTGCTGGCGGTGGGCTTCAAGACAGTGCGACCGCATCCGTCTCATCCGAGGTTGAGGCTGGAGCTGCGCACAACGCTTTCGTGGAAGGAAGACGTAGAGCTGGCCCTGGATCGGCTGCTGGGGGCGGTCCAGAAGGATCCGGTGCTGCGGCCACTGTGATCCGCAGGTGCGACAACGTGAAACGGGCCCACCCCGAGGGGGTGGGCCCGTTTCACGTGAAACAGCGGACAGCGTTCTTCCTCAGCCGGCGATGAAGCCTTCGAGGTCGCGAAGGATCGCGGCCTTCGGCTTGGCGCCGACGATGGTCTTGGCGACCTCGCCGCCCTGGTAGACGTTCAGCGTCGGGATGGACATGACGCCGTACTTGGCAGCGGTGGCCGGGTTCTCGTCGATGTTGAGCTTGACGATCTCGATCTGGTCACCGTGCTCGGCCGCGATGGCCTCCAGGGAGGGGGCGATCTGGCGGCAGGGACCGCACCAGGCGGCCCAGAAGTCCACCAGTACAGGCTTATCGCTCTTCAGGACGACCTCGTCGAACGAGTCGTCGGTTACGTGCTTCAAGGCGCCGGCCACGGCGGCCTCCTTAACTTCGCGGGGGTGTGGGTGAGGCGTGGATCAGACGGTGGCTGCGGCAGCCTTCTCCTCGTCACCGAGTGCGGCAAGGAAGCGCTCGGCGTCGAGTGCGGCGGAGCAGCCGGTGCCGGCAGCTGTGATGGCCTGTCGGTAGGTGTGGTCGACGACGTCTCCGGCGCCGAACACTCCGGTGAGGTTGGTGCGGGTCGAGGGGGCTTCGACCTTGAGGTAACCCTCGTCGTCGAGGTCGAGCTGGCCCTTGAAGAGCTCGGTGCGCGGGTCATGGCCGACTGCGATGAAGAGGCCGGTGACGGGGAGCTCCGACGTCTCGCCGGTCTTGGTGTTGCGCAGGGTCAGACCGGAGAGCTTCTGCTCGCCGTGGACTCCGGCGACCTCGCTGTCCCAAGCGAACTTGATCTTCGGGTCGTCGAAGGCGCGGTCCTGCATGGCCTTGGAGGCACGCAGTGAGTCCCGGCGGTGGACGATGGTGACGGACTTGGCGAAGCGGGAGAGGAACGTTGCCTCCTCCATCGCGGTGTCGCCACCGCCGACCACGGCAATGTCCTGGTCCTTGAAGAAGAACCCGTCACAGGTCGCGCACCAGGAGACGCCGCGTCCCGAGAGGGCGTCCTCGTTGGGCAGGCCGAGCTTGCGGTGCTGCGAGCCGGTGGTGACGATGATGGCCTTGGCGCGGTGCACCGTGCCCGCCGTGTCGGTGACGGTCTTGATGTCACCGGTGAGGTCGACGGAGACCACGTCGTCGGGGATGAGCTCGGCACCGAACCGCTCGGCCTGGGCGCGCATGTTGTCCATGAGCTCCGGGCCCATGATTCCGTCCTGGAATCCGGGGAAGTTCTCCACGTCGGTCGTGTTCATCAGCGCGCCACCGGCGGTGACGGCACCCTCGAAGACCAGCGGCTTCAGCGAGGCGCGCGCGGTGTAGAGGGCGGCTGTGTAGCCGGCGGGGCCGGAGCCGATGATGATCACATTACGCACGTCGCTCACGGGTTTCTTCCTCGTCTCTGCAGACTGCCTACTGTCCACGCCTACTGGGGGTCGGTTCAACGACTCTCACCCCACCCAACGGATCCTACGGGGGATGCATTCCCGACGTGCCGGGGCGGCATCCTGCGGGATCCTCAAGGGCGCGCGTAGGCGTGGGTCAGCAGGAGCTTCCCCTTGGGGGCAGGGTCTGCGCCGACGCATGCGGCATCGACGATGTAGGCCTCCACGCGGCTCGGGTCCGTGGGGTGAGGCAGGACGACGAGGAAGACGTCTGTGCCCTTGTAGGTGCCCTTGTCGACCGCGAGAGCGGCGGTGTTCCGCCCGATGCCCTGCTCAACGCAGGAAGGGACGGGCACGGCGGGGGCACGGAGCGGTGCCTGCGGCGATGCGGAGCCGGGAGGTGCCGTCTCCGGGGAGGATTTCGTGTCCATGGACGGCGCCTGCTTGCCACCGTCGGATTCCTTCGGGCTCGATGTGTCCGAGCTCAGGAGGCTGTGGACGTGCTCTCCGAGCGTGGACTGCGAGAACGTTTGTGAGGCGGCCTTCGAGGCGTCTTCCTTGCGCTCCGCGGTACTGAGGTCGGCGGAGTTCTGCGATGAGGTGACGTTCTGCAGCAGGAAGACGCTCAAGCCCACCACTGCGGCGCCCAGTGCGGTGCCGAGTACCGCCGTGCGGCGGCGACGCCGTACCGGTCGGCGACCGGGGCCGGTCGCGGCCCGGGGATGCCCGGCGGGACGGTCCGTGGACTCCTGTGCCGTGGCAACGTGCTCTGTTTCACGTGAAACATCAGCTGTCGCTTCACGTGAAACATCGGCCGTCGCTTCACGTGAAACACCCGGCTCCGCGTCGGCCGTGCTGCGGGCCGAACGGGCTTCGTCAGCCAGGGCGGCATCAATGCGGTCCGCTATGTCGACGGGCATGGCCTGCGGGGCAGGCATGGAGCCGAGCAGACCGCGAATCTCCTCCAGAGAGGCCTGAACGTCGGAGCAGAGTTCGCAGCCATCGACGTGGCGGCGGACATCCGCTGTGCGGGACGGCGGGAGTACGCCCTCGGTGAGGTCGGAGATCTCCGAGACATCCGGGTGCTGGGTCATGTCAGCCGTCGATGTCATGTGCGCCCACCTCCGCCCTTCACTCCAGCTGGATCGCTCGTTCCCGCATCTCTTGGTCCCGCTGCCGGTGGGACGGATGGTCTCGCCGTCCGGTTCCTTTCCCCGCCCCTCTCCTTGCTGCCACCGTTCTCGCTGCGGAGATGAGTGAGGAGTGGAGCCAGCCGGGCACGGCCCCGGGCGCAACGGCTCTTCACCGTGCCGACGGGAACATCGAGGATGCGGCCCGCCTCGGCCACCGGGTAACCCTGCATATCGACCAGGACGAGTGCCGCGCGTTGCTCGGCGGGGAGAGTCGCGAGGGCCGCGGAGAGTTCACGGTGCAGATCCTGCCGCTCGGCCGGAGCCTCGGCGGACTCGTGCGGTTCCAGGAGCTGGTCGAGCCGCTCCGGGTCGTTGACGGGCGAGGTCTTGCGTGACGCAGCCTTGCGGACCCGGTCGAGGCAGGCGTTGACCGTGATGCGGTGCAGCCAGGTGGTGACGGCGGACTGGCCACGGAAGGTATGGGCGGCGCGGAAGGCGGAGACCAGGGCGTCCTGCACGGCGTCGGCCGCTTCCTCCCGGTCGCCCAGTGTCCTCAGGGCCACGGCCCACAGCCGGTCACGATGACGTCGTACGAGCTCACCGAAGGCATCCGGTTCACCGGCTACGTGGCGAGCGAGGAGGTCTGAGTCGCTGAGTTGCTCGGACGGCTCGGCGGCGGCCACCTCCCCTCCCTCCCTCTCTGGGTCAAGGTGCGTCTGTCTATCACGTTCCTGCGGGCACGGGCAGGGGCGGTCAGCCGAGAACTGAGATCTCCGAGATACCTCCGCGGTAGCCACTGCCGGTGTCGTCCGACGGAAGCTCCGTGATGTGGATCAGGACGTAGCGGGTTCGGACCGGCTTGGCGAGGGACTTCTTGAGCTTGCCCGCCACCGTTCCGAGCTGGGTGAGGTGCTGCGGGAAGTCCGCCAGGGAAGAGGGGGCGGAGGCATTCTCGTCGGCTGCCAGCACCTCGACCTTCTGACCGCTGCGGTACATGGTGATGTCGAGGCCCGAGACGTCCTTCACGCTGCCCAGGTCAACGACTATGCCGCTGCCGTCCTTGCGCGGGGCGAGGTTGCCGAAGTTCGCGTAGCCCTGGTAGCGCGGAGTGATCCACGAGGTGTCCGGCTTGCCGTCGATGGCGTTCGGTACGTCCTCCTGCTTGATCCCCGACCCGCTGGGCATGAACTCCGCCGCATCGGTGATTCGCAGCGGCACGGCGGGTGGCCGCGCGGCGCCGTCACCGCTCTTCGGGTCGGTCTGTGTGGTGCCCGGGTCGCCGGAGTTGTTGTCGTGTTTGAGGAGCGTCTCCGCGAGCTGCCAGCTACCGAGGCCCAGTGCGGCGATGAGCAGCGCGGACACGGCCCATTTCAGGGCCTTCCCGGTGCGGCTCTGCAGCGGGGCGGGAGGCGCTGTGATCACTGGCTGCGTGACGCCGGGGACAGGACCGGCCGGGCGGCCGTACGTGCCCTGCTGGTAGGTGGTCCGCTGGTATTCGGGCGGTGCGGTGAACGTGGGCTCGGGCGGGCGGATGCGCGGCATCGCCGCGACGGCCTTGGCGAGCTCGTCAGGCGTGGTGCACGGCTGTTCCTGGCGGGAGGCCGTGGCTCCGTCGTTGGCGAGTGCCCGCATGGCGATCTCGGAGAGACCGCGGTGGACGCCGGCCCGCACCTGGTCGGGTGGGATCAGACCGACGCCCTTGGGAAGCCCGGTGAGGCCGTAGGCATCGCTCTCGTACGGCCAGCGCTGGGTCAGCGCGGCGTAGAGCAGGGCACCGATCGCCTCGGTATCGGCACGCTGGGGGCCCTCGGATGTGATGCCGCGCAGCGCTGCGTTCACCGCGAGGCCGCGGATCCGGTACTGGCCCGAGGAGCTGCGGAGCACCGCTCCGGGGGTGAGCCTGAGATGGGCCAGCCCCTCACGGTGTGCGGCCGCCATGGCCTGGGAGATCTGGCTGACGAGCTGGTACGCGTCGTGAGCGTCCATCGGGCCCGCGCCCAGCAGGGCGGTGAGCTCGGTGGCGTCCGGAAGCCATTCATGGACGACGTAGACGAGGTCGTTCTCCTCCACGGCGTCGAGGACCTGCACGAAGCGGGGGTCGCCGAGCAGGGCGGAGGAGCGGGCCGCGGCCAGTACGGAGCGGGCTCGCGGGTGGTCGGCGGGAAGGAGATGGACACCTACCGCGCGCCGCAGTTTCTCGTCGACAGCTCGCCAGCTGCTGAACCCGTCCAGTCGGGTGACGCACTCCTCGAGCCGGTAGCGCCCGGCAAGTTTGTGACCGCTGTGCAGATCAGGCGGTGACATGGCGGCGTCGGAGCCCGCCGGCTCGTCCGCCGCTTCCTGGGAGTCCGCGCCCGTTTGGTCCTGAGCTTCTGCCGTGCCGTCGGTCGTGGCCTCGTCCGCCTTGGCGGACAGCGGCTTGTCGCCGCTGTTGTCGGCCACGTCAACGGCAGCCGTGCTACGTTCCGCCACCGTCGTTCCTGCCTCCCCATCCGTTGCGCGATGCCAGCCAGCTCTGCACAGTCACGCCAATTGTGCCCATACTCCGGCACCATGCACGACACACGGGGACCGGCGATGGTTGTGCGGGCCGGTGATCCTCAGCGGCCGAGCCTGCCCCTGATCATGCCGACCATGCCGTTGATCTCTTCGATCCGCATCCGCTTCGCCGCGACGACGAAGACTCCCAGCAGCACGATTCCACCGCAGAGCAACGCGAGGAGCGAGCCCGAGGCGCCGTCGCCGAGCGCGTGGAGCAGAGCGAATCCCACAGCACCGGCGATCACAGCCGCGGGGATCGCGGCCAGGCACAGCCGGGCGTAGGTGCGCAGGACGTGCGCGCCGTCCAGGTCTCCGCCCAGCCGGTTGCGGAGCCGCCGCCACGCGATACCGACGCCGACGGCGTAGGCGAGGCCGTACGAGGCCGCCATGCCGACCACGGCCCACTGAGCGGGCAGAACCAGGTAGCAGATGGCCGAGGCGGCCGCGTTGACCAGGGCGACGATGACGGTGTTGTAGAAGGGCGTGCGGGTGTCCTCGTACGCGTAGAACCCTCGCAGCACCACGTACTGCACGGAGTAGGGAATCAGCCCGAGGCCGAAGGCCATCAGGATGAAGCCCATGGAGCGGGCGGCCTCGGGGCCGCTGGAGGCATAGAGAAGGGTGCAGATCGGAACACCCAGGGCGAGGAACGCGAAGGCGACCGGCACGATGGCCACGGCGGAGTTGCGCAGGCCCTGCGAGATGTCGTCGCGGACCGCGCCCGGGTCGTTGTCGTGTGCGGCGCGGGAGATACGGGGCAGCAGGGCGGCCATGACCGAGACGGTGATGATCGCCTGCGGCATGCCCCAGATCAGCTGGGCGTTGGAGTAGGCCAGAAAACCCGCCCCGTTCCTGCCGGACTCCTTGCCGGCGGAAGTCGCCAGCTGCGTGACGACGAGGACACCGGCCTGGTTGGCGAAGACGAACAGGACGGTCCACTTGGCCAGCTTGACCGTCTTGCCGAGTCCGTGGCCCTTCCAGTCGAAGCGTGGACGGAACCGGAAGCCCGCCTCGCGCAGGTACGGGATCATGGCCAGGGCCTGCACGATCAGGCCCAGCAGGGTGCCGATACCCAGCAGGCGGACACCCTCCGGCGGGATCGTCTGGACGCCCATGTGGGATTCGTGGGAGGTGCCGTAGACCCAGATGAACATGCCGAACGTGAAGATCATGACGATGTTGTTGAGGACCGGGGTCCACATCATCGCGCCGAACTTCCCGCGGGCGTTGAGGATCTGGCCCATCACGACATGCACGCCCATGAAGAAGATCGTGGGCAGGCAGTACCGGGCGAAGGTCGTGGCAACGTTGTTGGCCGCGGGGTCGTCCGCGATCGTCTGGGACATCAGACGGATGAGCCACGGAGCGGCGAATACCGCGATGCTCACGATCACGCCGAGCGCGACCATCACGAGGGTCAGCAGCCGGTTCGCATAGGCCTCGCCCCCGTCCGCGTCGTCCTTCATGGAGCGGACGAGCTGGGGGACGAACACCGAGTTGAGGCCGCCGCCCACGGTGAGGATGTAGATCATCGTCGGCAGCGTGTACGCGATGGTGAAGCTGTCGCCGAGCAGGGCCGCGCCGAGCGCCGCGGTGATCACCAGGCTTCGTACGAACCCGGTGAGGCGTGAGACGAGTGTGCCGGCCGCCATGACCGCACTGGACTTCAGCAGGCTCGATGCCCGGCCGCCACCGCCGGACTTCTGCGGCGCCGGCACGGGAGCCGGGACCGGATCGGGCCGGGCCGGGCCGGTGGGCTGCCCCGCGGGGCCTTCCTGGTCCCGGAAGAGGTGGGCGAACGCATCGGTCTCGTCGCCGGTGGCCGACGCCTGGGTGACGAGGTCGTCCACACCGACGAACTGGGTGGTCGCGGCGTCGTCGCCGTACGGCAGGTGCCGGGAGGGACCGTCGGGCTCGGGCGGCGGGGTCTGTGCCCAGATCCTGGGGTCGGGGGCGTAGGCGGCCGCGGGCGGCTGCTGGTAGAGAGGCTGGGACTGCTGATAGGTGCCAGGGGGCGGCGGCGGATGCGCGGCGCGGTCGTACAGCGCCTCACCGACCGGATCCTGGGCGGAGAGGTCCTGGGACCGATAAGGGTCGTAGTCGTACGCGGCCTGCAGATACGGATCGGGTGCCGGTGGCACCTCCTCCGGTCCAGGAGGCACCGGAGGACCGCCGGAAGACCCAGCTCCGCCCGTACCCTGACCGCGATCACCGTCGTACGGCGCGTTCATCGAAACCCCACCTCATCGTCCCCGGCCGACCGGCCACGACAGACATCGCTCAACGGTCCACTTTCTCACCCGTGCCCGACGGCTCCGCGCTTTCGGGACCGGTGTCCGGCGTCGGGTCACTCGGCTGCTCGGGTTCACTGCCGTCGTCGCCCGCCGCGCCGCCCGCGTTGGCGCGCTTGCGATGTGCATACATCCTGATCCCGGCGAGGACCAGCAGCAGCAGCCCACCGGCGATCACGAGCAGCACGGTCGGCGTGATCTCGGACACCTTCGCGGTGAAGTTCATCTCCGCGCCGTACGGTGTCCCGTCCTCGGTGTACAGCTGCGCGGTCATCTGGACCTGGCCGTTGATGTTGGCCGCGGCGTCGAACTTCACGGACTGACTGTGCCCGCCGGCGATCTGGATCGGCTGTTCCGCCACGGCGCCGCCGTCGTTCAGCTTGAGGCGGGTCGCGTTCTCCGACCTCAGTCGGAGCACCAGATGGTCGACGTCCTGCAACAGTCTGTTCTGCACCGTCACGGGGATCGTGGCGCTGCGGCCGGACAGAGTGACATCGGACTTCGAGATGAGCTGGACCTCGTTGACGAGGCCCTGCAGATACATGCGCACCGAGTCGCGGTACTGCTGGGCCTCCAGGGGCTTGCCCCGCCACGACGTCGACATGGAGCGGTTGACCGCGTTGCCGAAGGGGGTCACCACCCGCTCGGGTTGGGTGAGGATGACCTGGAAGTTGTTGAGCGAGGCCTGGGTGGACTTGATGTCCTGGAAGGCCTGGGTGGGCAGCTCCTGGCTGCGCAGCTTCTTCGGGTACTGGGAGGCCCGGGGGACCTCGGTGGTCGCCTTCGCGTCGGGTTTCGCCTCCGCCGCCTGCACCAGCCCCTGGGACTGCGTCCAGCGGCCGTCGTCGAGGGCGTGCAGGGCACGGGCCATCGACTGGGCCTGGGCGACCGACGGCATCCGCTGCGGTACGACGACGACGCTTCGGTCCTTGTCCGTGTCCTGCTCGGCCAGGGAGAGCGTGAGGGCAAGGAACTTCTGCACGGCGAGCGTGGAGTCCCCGGTCTTCGTCATGTTGCCCTGGAAGGCCGTGGAGAGACGCTCGTCGGACACCACGGCGTTCGTGCCGCCGCCGATCGGCCGGGCCGCGGACGGCGTGTACGCGAGGCCACCGGTCTCCTGGAGGCTGTCGCTCCGGGCGATCACGTTGTGTGCACCGGCCGAGGTGGCGACGTCCACGACGGACGGATCGATGGCACCGTCTACCGGCCACGCGAAGTCCGTCGACGGCTTCAGGTGCAGGATCGTCTGCACCGTCGTCACGGCCACCTCGCTGGCGTTCTGGAGGTGGCTGAGGGTGCCCGACACGTTCTTGCCGCGGTGCGCGATCGACGCCAGATCGGGATCCCCGAACGGCAGCGCCACGACCTTGCCCTCCGACACCGCCGCTTCCAGTGAGGTGAGCCACTGCTTGGCGACGTTCTGGTTCGTACCGGCGATCGTGGTGTCACCGGACTTGACCCGGTAGTCCTTGGTCATCGCGTCGACGCTGGCCAGCAGATCCGGATCGATGACCCAGGTCACCGGCAGCTGCCTTCCCAGCGACACCATCTGTTCCAGACGCCCGCCCGGCGCGATCTCGGCCGCCAGGTCGTCGTCGGCGAACACCGGGGTCTGCTGCGAGTCCGATCCGGTCTCGGCGGTGAGGTGCGCCGCTGCGATCAGCGGCCAGGCGTAGCTGACGCGGGGCTTGGAGTCGCGGTCCTCGCTCTGCCAGGGCAGGAACGTCCGCTGGATCCCGAGCACCTGGTCGTACTGGGCGTGGGGCGTTTGGCCCGACAAGGAGACGCCGAGCTGGTACACGCCGTCGTCGCCGAGCCCCAGCTTGCTGACGGGCACGGACAGCGTGAAGTCCTGGCTGATCCCGGAGGCGAGCTTGGCGATCTTGACCGTGTACTTGCCGCCGACCGGATAAGGATCGGCACCGGGCAGATAGCCCGTGCGTCGGCCGGCGGTGTCGATCGAGGTCCTGCTGAAGAGCCGGGGCCCCACCCGCAGATCGACCTGTGCCGCGCTGACGGTCTCCTTGCTCTTGTTGGTCAGGGTGCCGGAGATGGTGACTGTGTCCCCCTTCACAGGGGCGCTCGGTGTCACCGTGTCCAGGGAGACCGCGACCGTGCTGGAACCCGCCGGAGCCTTGTCCGCCACACCGGCCTGCGCCTTTGGCGCGGCCGCCCCTGCCAGCAGGGCCGCGACGAGCGGGGCCCCGGCAAGCACAGAGGCTGTGCGCCGCAGCCATCGGCGGGCAGGAGAGGGATTCATCCCCTGGAAGTCTGCCGCCTCGGCCACGCCTACCCGTCCCTCGTCGTCGTCAGCTGTTGTTGATCGTCGTCCGTTGCTGCGTCCCCGCATGGTAACGATGTGCGCGGGGGCTAAGTGCTGGGGAGTACGGCACATGATCGGCAGAGTCTCGCAGGGCAGAAGGAAACCATGACGCCCGGGCCGGTCCGGGCACGTACCCTTTTCTGTTGTGCCGAACGCCAATGAAGACAACTCCAGTGCCCTGACCCAGGTGCAGCACCGCGCAGTCAGTGAACTGCTCCGGGTGTCCCCGGTCGCCGACGATCTCGCCCGCCGATTCCAGGATGCCGGATTCAGTCTCGCCCTGGTCGGCGGCTCGGTCCGCGACGCGCTTCTCGGCAGGCTCGGAAACGACCTGGACTTCACGACCGACGCCCGCCCCGAGGACGTCCTGAAGATCGTCCGGCCATGGGCGGACTCGGTGTGGGAGGTCGGGATCGCCTTTGGCACGGTGGGCGCTCAGAAGCACGGCTACCAGATCGAAGTCACCACATACCGGTCCGAGGCGTACGACCGAACCTCCCGCAAGCCGGAGGTTTCCTACGGTGACTCCATCGAGGAGGACCTCGTCCGCCGTGATTTCACGGTCAACGCGATGGCCGTGGCGCTGCCGGAAAAGGACTTCATCGATCCGCACGGTGGCATCGAGGACCTGGCGAAGCGCGTCCTGCGCACCCCCGGAACGCCCGAGGAATCCTTCTCCGACGACCCGCTGCGGATGCTGCGCGCAGCCCGTTTCGCCGCGCAGCTGGACTTCGAAGTGGCACCCGATGTGGTCGCCGCGATGACGGAAATGGCGGGCCGGATCGAGATCGTCTCCGCCGAGCGGGTCCGTGAGGAGCTCAACAAGCTTCTGCTCTCCACCCACCCCAGGAAGGGGCTGGCGCTCCTCGTCGACACCGGACTGGCTCAGGAAGTGCTTCCCGAACTCCCCGCGCTCCGGCTCGAAAGTGACGAGCATCACCGCCACAAAGATGTGTACGAGCACTCTCTGACCGTTCTGGAGCAGGCGATCGACCTCGAGGAGGACGGCCCGGACCTCGTTCTGCGTCTTGCCGCCCTGCTGCATGACATCGGTAAGCCGAGGACCCGGCGCTTCGAGAAGGACGGCCGTGTCTCCTTCCACCACCACGAGGTGGTCGGCGCCAAGATGGTCCGGAAGCGGATGACCGAACTCAAGTACTCCAACGACATGGTCAAGGACGTCTCGAAGCTGGTGGAGCTGCATCTGCGTTTCCACGGCTACGGCGACGGGGAGTGGACCGACTCGGCGGTCCGCCGCTATGTGCGCGATGCCGGCCCCCTGCTGGAGCGGCTGCACAAGCTCACCCGCTCCGACTGCACCACGCGCAACAAGCGCAAGGCCGCCGCCCTCTCGCGGACCTATGACGCGTTGGAGGAGCGCATTGCGCAACTGCAGGACAAGGAAGAGCTCGACGCGATCCGGCCTGACCTGGACGGCAACGAGATCATGCAGGTCCTGAGCGTGGGTCCGGGGCCGGTCATCGGCAAGGCGTATGCGTTCCTGCTGGAACTGCGCCTGGAGAACGGGCCGATGGAACATGACGCGGCGGTGGCGGAGCTCAAGAAGTGGTGGGAAGCGCAGAGCTGAGACCCGCGAGGGTCGTCCGCTCCGGAGCCGTGGCGGTCATGTTTCACGTGAAACATGACCGCCAACGCATACGCCGAGGGCGCTGTTTCACGTGAAACAGCGCCCTCGACCGGTCTTGTTCGGGATACCGGGATTCAGCTGCCCGGCTTGATCGGCGTGAGGCAGAGCACCACACTGCTCCGGCTCTTCCGGCTACCGGACGTCTCGGTGTACGCCACGTACTTCTCCGCGTCGCAGAGATCGGTGTCGGAGGTCTTGTCGTGCACCGCGGCGACCTTGAACTCGGCGGCGGACGAACCGCAGTCGGCGGACTTCATGTCCGGGCTGAGGTTGGTCCCCTTGTTCTCCAGGCAGTCGCCGACCGCTGCGGCCTTGGCGTCGGACTCGAATATCTTGTCCCAGCCGAACTTCAGGCCCGCCAGGGCGCCGAGAGCCACCACGATGATGATGATGTTGCGCGCCGCGAGAAAGGCCTTCTTGCCGCCGGACATGTTCTGCGCCGGTCCCTGCGGGGGCATCCCCTGCGGGGGCGGACCGCCGGGCTGGCCGCCCCAGGGCTGCTGACCCTGATGCGGAGGATAGGGCTGCTGCGGGGCGCCGTACCCCGGCTGCTGCTGCGGGGCGCTGTACCCCGGCTGCTGCTGCGGGGCGCTGTACCCCGGCTGCTGCTGCGGAGCGCCGTAACCCGGCTGCTGCTGCGGAGCGCCGTAACCCGGCTGCTGCTGCGGGGCGCTGTACCCCGGCTCCTGCTGCGGGGCGCCGTGCCCCGGCTGCTGTTGGGGATAGCCGTACCCGGGCTGCTGCTGTTGGGGATAGCCATACCCCGGCTGCTGCTGCGGGTACGGCTGCTGAGGCTGCTGGCCGTATGGGCCGGCGCCTGGCTGAGGCGGATAGGTCATGCGAGTACCCCCGTGAATCGTGCACTGTCTCTTCTTGACGCGGGCACGCTATAGGACCTCGCCGGTCCGACTCCAGCGGAACATGGTCAGGGCCACGGCGGCGTAGAGGACGGCCACCCCGATCACCACCGCGGCCGACCTCCCGTCAGGAGGCAGCAGCAGGGCGGAGACCCCGGCCGCACCTACGAAGGCCACGTTGAACAGCACGTCGTACAGCGAGAAGACCCGGCCGCGGAAGGCGTCGTCCACCGACGTCTGCACCACCGTGTCCGTCGCGATCTTCGCCCCTTGGGTGACCAGCCCGAGCACGAACGCGGCGACGAGCATCGGTGCGGGGGTGAACCACAGTCCCAGTGCCGGTTCGAGGACGGCGGCTGACCCCGCGCACACCATCATCCAGCGGAACCGGCCGAGCCGCGCCACGGCCCACGGGGTCACTACCGCCGCCGCGAAGAAGCCCGCACCGGAGACGCCCACTGCCAGTCCCAGCAGTGCCAGTCCGCGCGAGTCGCTGTCGGCCCAGGCATACCGGCACAGCATCAGGACCGTCACCGTCAGCGCCCCGTAACAGAAGCGGATCACCGTCATGGCGCCCAGCGCCCGGGCGGCGTTCCTGCGCTCCGCGAGATGGCGCAGCCCGTCTCCGAGCCCGCGCGCGGTAGTGGCCAGGGCCTTGCTCAGGCGGAGGCGGCCGCCGCTCGGCTCCGGGCCGAGGAGCCCGGCGGCGAGGCTCAGCGAGGCGACGGCGGAGGCCAGGTAGAGCGCCGCTCCCAGCAGCACCACGGCCGCGTCGGAGTCCGACAGGAGAAGTCGCACGACGAAGGCGAGGCCGCCACCGGCCGTCGCGGCGAGGGTGCCCGCGGTCGGCGAGAGCGAGTTGGCCATCACCAGCCGGTCCCGGTCCACGACGCGCGGCAGTGCGGCCGAGAGTCCGGCCAGGACGAAGCGGTTGACCGCGGTGACGCACAACGCGGAGGCGTAGAAGAGCCAGTCGGGGGCGGAGCCGAGGATCAGGAGGGCCGTGCAGCAGGCGAGCGCGGCGCGCAGCAGGTTGCCGTAGAGGAAGACCTGGCGACGGGGCCAGCGGTCCAGGAGCACCCCGGCGAACGGGCCGATGAGCGAGTAGGGCAGCAGGAGTACCGCCATCGCGGAGGCGATGGCGCCCGCCGACGTCTGTTTCTCCGGGGAGAAGACGACGTGCGCCGCGAGGGCCACCTGATAGACGCCGTCGGCCGACTGGGAGAGGACCCGTACGGCCAGCAGGCGGCGGAAGTTCCGAAGGCGCAGGAGAACGCGCAGGTCACGCACGACGGGCATGGGAGCAAGGGTCACATACGTTGAGGGTCCCCGGGCGGATTGCCCGGGGACCCTCAGAGGTGCGGGAGCCGGGGAGCGTTGCCGCTCCCCGACGCGCCGCGCCGACGCTTCGTGTCAGGTGACGCTACTGGGAGACCTCACCGCGGATGAACTTCTCGACGTTCTCGCGTGCCTCGTCGTCGAAGTACTGGACCGGCGGGGACTTCATGAAGTACGAGGACGCGGAGAGGATCGGGCCGCCGATGCCGCGGTCCTTGGCGATCTTCGCAGCGCGGACGGCGTCGATGATGACACCGGCCGAGTTCGGGGAGTCCCACACCTCGAGCTTGTACTCAAGGTTCAGCGGGACGTCACCGAAGGCGCGGCCCTCGAGGCGCACGTACGCCCACTTGCGGTCGTCCAGCCAGGCCACGTAGTCCGACGGGCCGATGTGGACGTTGTCCGCACCGAGGTCGCGGTCACGGATCTGCGAGGTGACGGCCTGCGTCTTGGAGATCTTCTTGGACTCCAGGCGCTCACGCTCGAGCATGTTCTTGAAGTCCATGTTGCCGCCGACGTTCAGCTGCATCGTGCGGTCCAGGACGACGCCCCGGTCCTCGAACAGCTTCGCCATCACGCGGTGCGTGATGGTGGCGCCGACCTGCGACTTGATGTCGTCGCCGACGATCGGGACACCGGCCTCGGTGAACTTGTCCGCCCACTCCTTGGTACCGGCGATGAAGACCGGGAGGGCGTTGACGAACGCGACCTTGGCGTCGATGGCGCACTGCGCGTAGAACTTCGCAGCGACCTCGGAACCGACGGGCAGGTAGCAGACCAGAACGTCGACCTTGCGGTCCTTGAGGATCTGGACGATGTCGACCGGGGCCTCGGCGGACTCCTCGATGGTCTGGCGGTAGTACTTGCCCAGGCCGTCGTGGGTGTGGCCGCGCTGGACGGTGACGCCGGCGTTCGGCACGTCGCAGAGCTTGATGGTGTTGTTCTCGCTGGCGCCGATGGCGTCCGAGAGGTCGAGGCCGACCTTCTTCGCGTCGACGTCGAAGGCGGCGACGAACTCGACGTCCCGGACGTGGTACTCGCCGAACTGGACGTGCATCAGACCGGGCACCTTGCCGGCCGGATCGGCGTCCTTGTAGTACTCGACGCCCTGGACCAGCGAGGCGGCGCAGTTGCCCACGCCGACGATGGCTACGCGAACCGAACCCATTCCGGTTGCTCCCTGTGTGTAATGGATGTTCCTGATGAGGCCCCGCGGATCTGCGGGGAACTCACTTGGCGGTGTCGCCGGACGGATCCGGAGGGGTGTGACCCCTCCGGGGCAGGCCATCCGGCTCTCCTGCGGTGTTCTGCTGAGCTGAGCCCTCGGGCGAGGATCGTCGCTGATCCCGTCCCGACCGCTCGCTCTCGATGAGCTCGTTCAGCCAGCGCACTTCGCGCTCCACGGACTCCATGCCGTGTCGCTGAAGCTCAAGTGTGTAGTCGTCGAGCCGCTCGCGGGTGCGGGCCAGAGAGGCGCTCATCTTCTCGAGGCGTTCCTCCAGCCGGCTGCGACGGCCTTCGAGCACCCGCATCCGCACCTCGTGCTCCGTCTGTCCGAAGAAGGCGAAACGAGCAGCGAAGTGCTCGTCCTCCCAGGAGTCGGGGCCGGTGTGCGAGAGCAGCTCTTCGAAGTGCTCCTTACCTTCGGCCGTCAACCGATAGACGATCTTGGCGCGGCGACCTGCCAGAGAAGAGGCAGGGGCAGGGGCGACCGCACGGCCGGAGCCGGGCGGAAGCTCTGCCGGAGCGTTTCCCGGTTCCTCGATCAACCAGCCGTTGGCGACCAGCGTCTTGAGGCAGGGATAGAGGGTCCCGTAGCTGAAGGCACGGAAGATCCCCAGTGAGGTATTGAGACGTTTGCGCAGCTCATAGCCGTGCATCGGGGACTCGCGGAGCAGTCCGAGGACAGCGAACTCGAGGATGCCGGAGCGTCTGCTCAACCTCGCCTCCTCCTTCTCCGAGTGGTGTCGCTTGTCCCTGTGCCGAGCTGATGTACCGAGTCGATGTACCGAGCTGATGTATCGACTCGATACATCAGCACGATAGATCGGACTCAGCGCCGGAACAAGGGGTGCCTTAGTGAACGGCGTCACATCACTAATTCGTAGGAACCGACTTGCGTAATTTGAGGTGAAGTTCGGTCCTAGGAGGGTTTTGACCGTGCGTAGTCTGTGCGGCATGCAGACCACCGGGAACCGTGTGACGCCCGACCGCGTCAGTCTCCGCGGACTGACCCGACGCACTGCGGACGAACCTGTCGCAGCGCCGGTCGGTAATTCGGGGGGACCGGATCTCAACTGCCGCTTCCAGGCGTTCTCGCCTGCCCGAGGAGTAGTCGTTCGATGAGCGAGCACCGTCGCAAAACGCCGCAACCGCAAGGTGGCGGGCGCGCCGCGGCCAGACGAGCCGCCCAGCAGTCCCCAGGACGCCGCTCGGCACCGTCACGCGGAGTCACTTCCGAATCACCTTCCGGTTCGTACGGCGAGGAGACCCCGTACGGCGGGCGCGCCGCCGCGAGACGAGCCGCCCAGCGCGGTGGCGGTGGCGGCCGCGGAGGTTCCGACGGCGGAGGGCGGCGTCGCGGCGGCGGCGACGGTGGCTCGGAGGGCCCCGGCCGGGGCCGTGGGCGCGGAAGCCAGCGCCCGGTCAAGAAGCGCTTCATCGACTACCCGCGCGCCGGTAAGTACGGCGTGCGGCGCTGGGTGCCGTCGTGGAGGCTGGTCTCCAGCCTGTGCATCGGCTTCCTGGGCCTCCTGATGGGCATCGCCGGCCTTGCGTACGCGATGGTCGCCAAGCCCGAGGTGAACGATGCCGCGAAGGCGGAGAACAACGTCTACTACTGGGCCGACGGCACGCAGATGGTCGCGACCGGAGGTGAGGTCAACCGCCAGGTCATCGCCTACGAGCAGATTCCCGAAGCGATGCGCAACGCGGTCATCTCCGCGGAGAACAAGACCTTCGACCACGACAAGGGCATCGACCCGATGGGTATCGGCCGGGCCCTGTGGAACATGGCCAAGGGCGGCCAGACGCAGGGTGGCTCGACCATCACGCAGCAGTACGTGAAGAACTCGCGGCTCTCCCAGGAACAGACCCTGAGCCGTAAGTTCGAGGAGCTCTTCATCACGCTGAAGGTCGGCAAGCAGGAGAGCAAGAAGAAGGTCATGGCCGGGTACCTCAACGTCTCGTACTACGGACGAGGCGCCTCGGGTCTTCAGGCGGCGGCCCGTACGTACTACGGCAAGGACGCCACGAAGCTGAACCCGAGCGAGTGCGCCTTCCTGGCGACCCTGCTCAAGGGGGCCAGCTACTACGACCCGGCGGGCGCCCCGGAAGTCGACTCGAAGCAGGCCACGGCGGCGAAGAACCTGGACCGGGCCACCAAGCGCTGGGAATGGATCCTCGACGAAGAGGTGAAGGACGGCCGGATGAAGCAGTCCGAGCGCGCCAAGTACAAGAAGTTCCCGATGCCGGACCCGCCGAAGAAGGATGCCCAGCTGGGCGGTCAGACCGGCTACCTGGTCGACCTCGCCAGGTCGTACTTCCTCAACAACAACGACAGGCACGTCACCCGCGAAATGCTCGACCAGGGCGGGTACGAGATCCACACGACCTTCGACAAGAAGAAGGTCAACCAGCTCAACGCGGCGGTCAAGAAGGTCTACGACGACAAGATCGACCCCAAGAAGCGTCCGGACAAGGACACGAACGTCCAGTTCGGTGGCGGGTCGGTCGATCCGGAGACCGGTGCCATCAAGGCGATCTACGGCGGCAAGGACGCGACCCAGCACTACACCAACAACGCCGACCCCACCGGCGCCGCGGTCGGGTCGACGTTCAAGCCCTTCGTGCTGGCCGCCGCGATGGAGCACGGCAAACGCAACCCGACACTCCCTGCGGACCAGGACGATTCGGTGCGCGAGAAGGTCTCGCCGCTGAGCGTCTACAACGGCGACGACAAGCTGAAGATCAAGAAGTACGACGGTGAGGTCTGGACCAACGAGAAGGGCCAGGAGTGGTTGCAGACCAACGACGGCCACCACTCCGAGGGCAACATCACCCTTCGTAAGGCCATGGAGGTCTCTGCCAACTCCCCCTACGTCCAGCTGGGTATGGACGTGGGTACGGACAAGGTGAAGGAGGCGGCGATGGCCGCCGGCCTCAAGGACGACGACAACATGGCGAACTCGACCGTGCCGTCCTTCTCCATCGGTACGTCCTCGCCGAGTGTGATCCGCATGGCCGGCGCGTACGCCACGTTCGCCGCCAGCGGCCAGCAGCGCGAGCCGTTCTCGGTCACCGAGGTGAAGAAGCTCGGCGAAGTGATCTACCAGCACAAGACGGTCACCAAGCGCGCTTTCGACACCTCGGTCGCCGACAACGTGACCGACGTCCTCAAGAACGTCGTCGATCACGGAACGGGTACGCCCGCCAAGCTCCCGGGCCGCGACGTGGCGGGCAAGACGGGTACGACGGACGACAACCTCTCGGCCTGGTTCGTCGGCTACACCCCGCAGTTGTCGACCGCGATCAGCATGTACCGGCTGGACGACAACGAGAAGCACAAGAACCGCAAGTTCGAGAAGATGTACGGGACCGGCGGCGAGGAGAAGATCCACGGTGCCTCGTTCCCGGCCCAGATCTGGCACGACTACATGGACGACGCGATGAAGGGCCAGGAGGCCGTCCCCTTCCCGAAGGCGGAGCCGATCGGCGAGAAGGTCTACGGCGGCGGTGCGAGCAGCCCCAAGCCGACGCCCACCATCACGCCGTCCGACACGCCCTCTGCGTCGCCGTCCGACTCCCCGTCGCCGAGCACTCCGTCCTCTCCGTCGCCCGACCCGACGGAGACGTGCGGTACCTGGGGCTGGGACTGCCAGGACAACGGCGGTACGTCCGACGGTGCGGACAACGGCGGCGCCGATCAGGGCGCGACCGGCGGGGAGACGGGTGGCACACCCGGTACCTCGACCGGCGGTGAGGCCGACGGCGGTGCCGGCGGCTCCAGTCCGACCCCGGGCGACGGGGGCAACGACAACGGCGGCATCTTCGGTGGCCGGTCCGGGTAGCGCCCGGCAGGCAGTACACCCCGCCCGGCCCGCAGGCCGGCGCGAGGCGACCGGAGAGCGTTGAAGAGGGCCGCCGCACCGCAGGGTGCGGCGGCCCTCGACGTATCCACAGTGCGGTACGGCAGGATGTGCGGCATGCCAAGTGCAGAAGACACGAGCGTGCATCACGAACGGTCCGTCGTACGGCCCACGCGCGAGGACGAGGTAGCCGCGGCCGGCAGCGAGCTGATCGGTGGGAGGTCGGGGCGCTGGGCGCGGCTCGGCACCACCGCCCTCACCCCGGTGGGAGCCGTCGCCCTGGTGGCGCTGGGGATGTTCGCGCTCGGCATGGTGCAGAAGCTGCCCTGCTACAACTGGGCCTGGTTCAGGGGGGCGGGCTCCCAGTACACCCACGCCTGCTATTCGGACATCCCGCACCTGTTCGCCGGACGAGGCTTCTCCGACGGTCTGGTGCCGTACTTCGACCGGCTGCCCGGCGATATGCAGTACCTGGAGTACCCCGTGCTGACGGGGGTGTTCATGCAGATCGCCGCCTGGCTGACCCCGGGCGGTTCGATCCAGCACCAGGAACAGGCGTACTGGATGGTCAACGCCGGGATGCTGATGATCTGCACCGCGATCATCGCCGTCTGTGTCGGACGTACGCACCGCCGTCGCCCCTGGGACGGCCTCCTGGTGGCCCTCGCGCCCGCTTTCGCCCTCACCGCGACGATCAACTGGGACCTGCTGGCCGTCGCCCTCACGGCCGCGGCGATGCTCATGTGGTCCAGGAGCCGGCCGCTGGCGTTCGGCATCCTCATCGGGCTGGCCACGGCCGCCAAGCTGTATCCCGTGCTGCTGCTGGGCCCGGCCTTCGTGCTGTGCTGGCGGGCGGGGAAATGGCGCGAGTTCGGGGTGGCGACGTTCGGCGCGGTGGCGTCCTGGCTGGTGGTGAACCTGCCGGTGATGGTGTTCGCACCCGAGGGGTGGAAGAAGTTCTACACCTTCAGCGAGGAGCGCTCGATCGACTTCGGCTCCTTCTGGCTGATCATCACGCAGCGCACCGGCAGCTCCATCGAGGTCAGCACGGTCAACACCGTCTCCACACTGACCACGGTCGGGCTGTGCGCCGCCATCGGCGCGCTGGCGCTGACGGCGCCGCGCAGGCCCCGGTTCGCACAGCTCGCGTTCCTCGTCGTCGCGGTGTTCATCCTCGTCAACAAGGTCTACTCACCGCAGTACGTGCTGTGGCTGATCCCCCTCGCCGCGCTGGCCCGGCCGCGCTGGCGGGACTTCCTGATCTGGCAGGCGTGCGAGGTCATGTACTTCCTGGGGATCTGGATGTACCTCGCCTACACGACGAGCGGTGACAAGCACCAGGGGCTGCCGACGGAGGGCTATCAGCTGGCGATCGCCCTGCACCTGCTGGGCACGCTGTACCTCTGCGCCGTGGTCGTACGGGACATCCTGATGCCGGAACGGGACGGCGTGCGGCGCGACGGATCGGACGATCCGTCGGGCGGGGTGCTCGACGGGGCGGAGGATGTCTTCGTGCTGGGGCACGCGGCCGCGCATCCGCCGCGGCATGCCGCGTTCACGGCCGCGGAACCGCGCGTGGAGTGGGGCACCCGGGGCACGACGGCCGCCGACTGAGCGGACCGACGGAGCATGCTCCGGGGCCGCCGGCGCACCGGCGGCCCCGGGCGGCTCAGCGGTCGACGAGCCGGTCGAACTGCGTGGTGGTGTGGCGCAGATGGGCCACCAGCTCGTCGCCGACCCTCGGTTCCTCGGCGTCCGAGGGCACGAACAGGATCGACACCTGCATGTGCGGCGGCTCGGCGAACCAGCGCTGCTTGCCGGACCAGACGAACGGCGACAGGTTCCGGTTGACGGTGGCCAGGCCCGCGCGGGCGACCCCCTTGGCCCGCGGCATCACGCCGTGCAGCGCCTTCGGGGCCTCCAGGCCCACCCCGTGCGACGTACCGCCCGCCACGACCACCAGCCAGCCGTCGGAGGCCGCCTTCTGCTGCCGGTAGCCGAAGCGGTCACCCTTGACGACACGCGTGACGTCGAGCACCGCTCCCCGGTACTCCGTCGCCTCGTGATCGCCGAGCCAGAGACGGGTACCGATGCGGGCACGGAACCGGGTCTGCGGGAACTGCTGCTGGAGCCGGCCCAGTTCCTCGGCCCGCAGATGGCTGACGAACATGGTGTGCAGCGGCAGCCTGGCCGCCCGGAGGCGGTCCATCCAGGCGATGACCTCCTCGACCGCGTCCGAGCCGTCGGTGCGGTCCAGCGGCAGGTGCAGGGCGAAGCCTTCGAGACGCACGTCCTCGATGGCGGCGTGCAGCTGCCCGAGCTCCTCCTCCTTGACGCCGTGCCGCCTCATCGAGCTCATGCACTCGATGACGACCCGGGCGCCCACCAGGGCGTGCACCCCGTCCACGGACGACACGGAACGGATGACTCGGTCCGGCAGCGGCACCGGCTCCTCGCCCCGCCGGAACGGTGTGAGCACCAGCAGATCTCCGCTGAACCAGTCCTTGATCCGGGCTGCTTCGTAGGTGGTGCCGACCGCGAGCGTGTCGGAGCCGAAGCGGATCGCCTCGTCGGCCAGCCGCTCGTGGCCGAAGCCGTACCCGTTGCCCTTGCAGACCGGTACGAGGCCGGGGAACTGGTCGAGCACGGATTTCTGGTGCGCCCGCCAGCGCGCGGTGTCGACGTACAGGGAGAGCGCCATGGCCGGTCCGGAACCTTTCTGGTGGCTGCGGTGAGTCAGAGGTGGGAGGAACTGCTTGGAGAGCCCATTGAAACGAATGAAGCCGGTTTCGTCAGCCTCGCGCCATGGATCCTTCTGGCATGGGCCCTTCTGAGCTGGATCAGCGGCGGGACATGTAGATGTCGAGCGCCTTGTGCAGCAGCTTGTTGAGCGGGAAGTCCCACTCGCCGAGGTATTCCGCCGCCTGCCCACCGGTGCCGACCTTGAACTGGATCAGGCCGAAGAGGTGGTCGGTCTCGTCCAGCGAATCGGAGATGCCGCGCAGGTCGTAGACGGTGGCGCCCATGGCGTACGCGTCACGCAGCATCCGCCACTGCATCGCGTTCGATGGCCGGACCTCGCGCTTGTGATTGGCGGAGGCGCCGTAGGAGTACCAGACGTGTCCACCGACGATCAGCATGGTCGCGGCCGCGACGTTCTCGCCCTCGTGGCGGGCGAAGTAGAGCCGCATCCGGTTGGGGTCCTCGTTGTTGAGGGCCGTCCACATGCGCTGGAAGTAGCCGAGCGGGCGCGGGCGGAAGTGGTCTCGCTCGGCCGTGATCTCGTACAGCCGCTGCCACTCGGCGAGCTCCGCGTAGCTGCCCTGCACGACCTCGACACCGGCCTTCTCGGCCTTCTTGATGTTGCGTCGCCAGAGCTGGTTGAAGCCCTTGTGGACGTCTTCGAGCGAGCGGTTCGCCAGCGGTACCTGGAAGATGTAGCGGGGCTGCACGTCACCGAATCCGGCGCCGCCGTCCTCGCCCTGCTGCCAGCCCATCTTCCGCAGCCGGTCCGCGACTTCGAAGGCACGGGGCTCGATGTGGGTGGCCTCGACGTCGCGCAGGCGCTTCACGTCGGGGTCCTGGATGCCGGCCTTGATGGCGTGGGCGTCCCAGCGGCGGATGACGACCGGCGGGCCCATCTTCACCGAGAAGGCGCCCTGCTGCTTGAGGTGCGCCAGCATCGGCTGCAGCCACTCGGTCAGGTTCGGGGCGTACCAGTTGATGACCGGGCCCTCGGGCAGATAGGCGAGGTATCGCTTGATCTTCGGCAGCTGCCGGTAGAGCACCAGGCCGGCGCCCACGAGCTCGCCGTTCTTGTCGAACCAGCCCAGGCTCTCCGAGCGCCACTCGGCCTTCACATCCGCCCATGCCGGGACCTGCATGTGACTGGCCGCGGGCAGGCTCTGGATGTACGCCAGATGCTGCTCTCGGCTGATGGTCCTCAGGGTCAGGCTCATGCGGGGCGCTCCTCGGCAGGTGTGTCCCCATCGGTCAGGGGCTCCGGCTCTCGCGCCGAAGCCTACTGTGACCGGGAAGCGCGCGGTCTGGCCCTGTCCCGCCCGGACGGTTCCGGCGGGGGCGGCGGGGGGCGGTGTCCCGCCGCAGCACCGCCCCCGGGCCCGTGCCGGGACCGTCGGCCGCGGAGCGCTCAGCCCACCACGCCGCCGAAGAGACCGCCGTGGGCCATACCGAGGAAGAACCCGATGGCAGCGGCTCCGATGCCGAGGATCAGCGGGAACCTCTCCCGCGTCGTCGCGGAGATGTACAGCCCGTACGCACCGGTGAGAATGCCGACGAGCCCGGCCCACGAACTGATCAGATGCAGGTTGTGGAACATCGCCGTCACGAACGCCAGGGCGCCGAGAACCAGTGTCACGAGCACCAGGGCGTCCTGGAGAGGATGAGGCCTGCCGTCCGTGGCGAAGAGGGAGACGGTGGGACGGGATCGCACTGTGTGTGCCATGGATTACCTCCTGGCCGAAAGGCGACGCGTCGTGGCGCCGCTCACACCCGATGTGTACAGATTGCGTCTCCTGACCACCGGATTTCAACCGGAAGCCTGTCTGCGGGTACTCTGTACGGTCTGCACCGGTGTCTGCCCAGGCCAGCCAGTCAGCCCCTCCTCGAAGGAGGGCGTTGTCAGTGGCGGCTGTTCTACTCGGAGACACTGTTGCTTACGCATCACGACCCTCCTGCCACGGAACGACCGTGGCCGCTGAGTCCAAAGGAGGTGGGTTCCACATGCGTCACTACGAGGTGATGGTCATCCTCGACCCCGATCTCGAGGAGCGAGCAGTCTCCCCGCTGATCGAGAACTTCCTCTCCGTCGTCCGTGAGGGCGAAGGAAAGGTTGAGAAGGTCGACACCTGGGGCCGTCGTCGGCTCGCTTACGAGATCAAGAAGAAGCCCGAGGGCATCTACTCGGTCATCGACCTGCAGGCCGAGCCTGCGGTCGTCAAGGAGCTCGACCGCCAGATGAACCTGAACGAGTCGGTCCTCCGGACCAAGGTCCTCCGTCCCGAGATCCACTGAGCATCTAGCTCAGTGGTCATCGGGTTCGAGTAGCAGCAAGCAGCCAGAAGCAATCCCCGCCGAGAGGTTCACCCATGGCAGGCGAGACCGTCATCACGGTCGTCGGCAATCTCGTCGACGACCCCGAGCTGCGCTTCACCCCGTCCGGTGCGGCGGTCGCGAAGTTCCGCGTCGCGTCCACTCCCCGCATCTTCGACCGGCAGACCAATGAGTGGAAGGACGGCGAAGGCCTGTTCCTCACCTGCTCGGTCTGGCGGCAGGCGGCGGAGAACGTCGCCGAGTCGCTCACGCGAGGCATGCGCGTTGTCGTGCAGGGCCGGCTGAAGCAGCGGTCGTACGAAGACCGCGAGGGCGTCAAGCGCACGGTCTACGAGCTGGACGTCGAGGAAGTCGGCCCCAGTCTCAAGAACGCCACCGCCAAGGTCACCAAGACCACCGGTCGCGGTGGCCAGGGCGGCCAGGGCCAGGGTGGATACGGCGGCGGTCAGCAGGGTGGCGGTAACTGGGGCGGCGGTCCCGGTGCTGGTGGCCAGCAGGGCGGTGGCGGTGCTCCCGCCGACGACCCGTGGGCCACGAGCGCGCCGGCCGGCGGCCAGCAGGGCGGGGGCCAGCAGGGCGGCGGAGGTGGCTGGGGCGGAAGCTCCGGCGGCTCCGGCGGCTCTGGCGGTGCATCCGGCGGCGGCTACTCGGACGAGCCGCCCTTCTAAGGGCAGCTCGCACCCCCACTTCTTGATCACACAGGAGAAACACCATGGCGAAGCCGCCTGTGCGCAAGCCTAAGAAGAAGGTCTGCGCGTTCTGCAAGGACAAGACCCAGTACGTGGACTACAAGGACACGAACATGCTGCGGAAGTTCATTTCCGACCGTGGCAAGATCCGTGCCCGCCGCGTCACCGGCAACTGCACGCAGCACCAGCGTGACGTCGCCACGGCTGTCAAGAACAGCCGTGAGATGGCGCTGCTGCCCTACACGTCCACCGCGCGATAAGGGAAGGGTGACCGAATCATGAAGATCATCCTCACCCACGAGGTCTCCGGCCTCGGTGCTGCGGGCGACGTCGTTGACGTCAAGGACGGGTACGCCCGTAACTACCTGGTTCCGCGTGGCTTCGCCATTCGCTGGACCAAGGGTGGCGAGAAGGACGTGGCGCAGATCCGCCGCGCCCGCAAGATCCACGAGATCGCCACGATCGAGCAGGCCAACGAGATCAAGTCCAAGCTCGAGGCCGTGAAGGTCCGTCTGGCTGTTCGCTCCGGCGACGCCGGCCGTCTCTTCGGCTCCGTCACCCCGGCCGACATCGCCTCGGCGATCAAGGCCGCCGGTGGTCCGGACGTCGACAAGCGTCGCGTCGAGCTCGGCTCGCCGATCAAGACGCTCGGCGGACACCAGGTGTCCGTGCGTCTGCACCCCGAGGTCGCTGCGAAGCTCGGCATCGAGGTTGTTGCTGCCTGATTCAGGCCGCATCTCAGCAGAACAGTGAAGGGCCGCACCTCCTGAGGTGCGGCCCTTCACCGTTTCCGTATTCGGGGCGGCTCGGTTCCTTGCCTGTTTCACGTGAAACAGGCAAGGAACCCGGCTCAGCGAGCGGCGCCGGTGACCAGCCACTTGCCTGAGCGGGCGCGGAGCCAGAGCGTCGCCATGCGGACGACCATCATGAGGGCCATCGCGCACCACAGTGCGGTCAGCCCGCCGCCGAGCGCGGGAACGACCAGCGCCGCAGGGGCGAAGACGGCCAGGGTGATGAGCATGGCCCAGGCCAGATAAGGCCCGTCGCCTGCACCCATCAGTACACCGTCCAGGACGAAGACGATCCCGGCGATCGGTTGGGTCAGGGCCACCACGAGCAAGGCGGGGAAGAGGGTGTCCTGGACGGACTGGTCGCCGGTGAACAAGGGAACGAACAGCGGGCGGGCGAGGACGATGAGGGCTCCGAACACCACGCCGGAGGCGATGCCCCACTGGACCATGCGGTGGCAGGCCTCACGCGCACCCTTGGTGTCTTCCGCCCCCAGGTACCGGCCGATGATGGCCTGGCCGGCGATCGCGATGGCATCCAGCGCGAACGCCATCAGGCTCCAGAGCGAGAGAATGATCTGATGTGCGGCGATGTCGGTGTCGCCGAGCCGGGCTGCCACGGCGGTGGCGATGAGCAGGACGGCTCGGAGCGACAGCGTACGGACCAGGAGAGGGACCCCCGCCTGGGCGCTGGCCCTGATGCCTGCGACGTCCGGACGCAGTGAGGCGCCGTGCCGTCGGGCGCCGCGTACCACCACGACGAGATAGGCGACCGCCATCGCGACCTGTGCGATCACCGTGCCCCAGGCCGAACCGGCGATGCCGAGGCCGGCGCCGTAGACGAGGCCCGCGTTGAGGGCCGCGTTGGCGGCGAAACCACCGATGGCGACGTAGAGCGGAGTGCGGGTGTTCTGCAGCCCCCGGAGTACACCGGTCGCGGCCATCACCACGAGCATGGCCGGGATGCCGAGGCTGGAGATCCGCAGATAGGTGGTGGCGTAAGGGGCCGCGGTGTCGGAGGCGCCGAAGACGCCGACGAGCCAGGGCGCGAGAGGGAGAGCCAGCGCGATGACGGCGAGGCCGAGCAGGAGGGCCAGCCAGATACCGTCCATGCCCTGACGGATGGCCGAGGCCAGGTCCCCGGCGCCGACCCGTCGGGCCACCGCTGCCGTGGTGGCGTAGGCGAGGAAGACGAAAATGCTCACGGCGGTCGTGAGCAGCGCCGCGGCCACGGCCAGTCCGGCCAGTTGCGGTGTCCCGAGATGGCCGACGATGGCGCTGTCGACCATCACGAAGAGGGGCTCTGCCACGAGCGCGCCGAAGGCCGGAACCGCGAGCGCGATGATCTCTCGGTCGTGCCGACGGCGACTGGATGGCGGGCTCGCCGGTGCCTGGGTCATGGAGGCCAATCTAATCTTCCACAGGTAACAGATGCAATCCCTCAGTGATCCTTACATCTGTGGGGGTTCCGTGTTCTGCTGCGTGTGGGTCGCCATGATCTTGCGCCGACTCGAGAAGTTTTTCTCCCCCACAGCCAGTGGATGGGGAAAGTGCAGGTCAGGGCGGTGGTGGTGGGGGAGCTATGAGTTTGTCCACAGTGCTGTCCCCCGGTCCGTGCACAGGTTCTGCGTGGTTCTCCACAGCATCTGGTCCGTCGTCCACATGCCCTGTGGATAACCAGATTGGCTGACGGTGCCGGGCGGCCTAACGTGGTGCGGCGCCCCCACCCCGTTTCGGCCCTGGAAACCGACGGAACCCGACACACCGCAACCGGAGTCGGGCGTCTTGTTTGTCGGTGCCGTGCCGTAAGAAAGAGTGGCACGGCTAGGTCCGCGGAGCGGACGGGAGGAGGTGGCCGGATGAGTATCCCCGAGCCTTTGGACGACCCCTGGGCCGACACCGGTCCCAGTGACCGGCTGCCCGTCTCCCGCCAGCGCCGGGGAGAGGGCCGTGACCGCAGCGAGCAGCACGACCGCGGCCGGGAGAACAATGGCTGGGAGGGCGGCTCCCCGGGCTTCGAGCGGGTCCCGCCCCAGGACCTCGACGCGGAACAGTCCGTCCTCGGCGGCATGCTCCTGTCCAAGGACGCCATCGCCGACGTCGTGGAGATCATCAAGGGCCACGATTTCTACCGCCCCGCCCACGAGACCGTCTTCCAGGCGATCCTCGACCTCTACGCCAAGGGCGAGCCGGCCGACCCGATCACGGTGGCGGCCGAGCTCGTCAAGCGCGGCGAGATCACCAAGGTGGGCGGGGCCCCGTATCTGCACACCCTGGTCCAGTCGGTGCCGACCGCGGCCAACGCTTCGTACTACGCGGAGATCGTCCACGAGCGGGCGGTACTCCGGCGTCTCGTCGAGGCCGGCACCAAGATCACGCAGATGGGATACGCGGCGGACGGCGACGTCGACGACATCGTCAACTCCGCGCAGGCCGAGATCTACGCCGTCACCGAGCAGCGGACCAGCGAGGACTACCTGCCGCTCGGCGACATCATGGAGGGCGCGCTCGACGAGATCGAGGCGATCGGTTCACGCAGCGGCGAGATGACCGGCGTGCCCACGGGCTTCACCGACCTCGACGCGCTGACCAACGGCCTCCACCCGGGCCAGATGGTCGTCATCGCGGCCCGTCCCGCCATGGGTAAGTCCACGCTCGCACTGGACTTCGCCCGGGCCTGCTCGATCAAGAGCAATCTGCCCAGCGTGATCTTCTCCCTGGAAATGGGCCGCAACGAGATCGCGATGCGCCTGCTCTCCGCCGAGGCACGGGTGGCCTTGCACCACATGCGTTCCGGCACCATGACCGACGAGGACTGGACGCGGCTGGCGCGGCGGATGCCGGATGTCTCCGCCGCCCCGCTCTACATCGACGACTCACCGAACCTCTCGATGATGGAGATCCGGGCGAAGTGCCGTCGCCTCAAGCAGCGCAACGACCTCAAGCTCGTGGTCATCGACTACCTGCAGCTGATGCAGTCCGGTGGTTCGAAGCGGGCGGAGAGCCGTCAGCAGGAGGTCTCGGACATGTCCCGAAACCTCAAGCTGCTGGCCAAGGAGCTGCAGTTGCCGGTCATCGCGCTCTCCCAGCTGAACCGTGGCCCCGAACAGCGGACGGACAAGAAGCCGATGGTCTCCGACCTCCGTGAGTCCGGTTCCATCGAGCAGGACGCCGACATGGTGATCCTGCTGCACCGTGAGGACGCCTACGAGAAGGAGTCACCGCGGGCGGGCGAGGCGGACCTGATCGTCGCCAAGCACCGTAACGGTCCGACGGCGACGATCACCGTCGCCTTCCAGGGGCACTACTCGCGCTTCGTGGACATGGCGCAGACCTGACCGGAGTTGTAGGGGGCCGATTCAGTTCTGCGGCAGGCCGCCGGCCGCCTGGTCACCGGGATCGAAGGCGCCCGATCGGGCAGGCAGACCGCCGGCTCGTCGTGGCCGCCGACGCCGAGACCCACGGGCCGCTGATGCCGATGATCCGCAGTCGAGGCCAGGAGAGATCCGCAGCCGAGGCCAGGAGAGCCGTCGTTCATACAGGTAGGGCCCCTTGAAGGAGCTACACCCTTCGGAGTGCGTCGCGACCGGTGAGATGCGATCGGGCTGTTTCGAGGAAGGCTGATACCAGGCGGTTGCGCTCGTGGGCCCGGGTGGCGATCACCACGTCGCACGGTTCGATTCCTTGGACGGGAACGGTCGTCAGGTCGTGCCTGGGCGTGCTGTTCCCGTCGGCTGCCGGTGCCAGGGCGATGGCCTGGCCGCCGGCGATGGATTCGAGTTTGTCCGCGTGCGCCTCGACCAGTGGGCCGTCGGGTGCCGGGCGTCCGTCCGGTCGGGGGTCCAGGCGCCAGAAGGCGTCGTAGGCGGGGTCCGGGTAGCGGATGAGGGGTTCGTCTGCGAAGTCGTCGAGGGTGACCGACTCCCTGCCCGCGAGGCGGTGCGTCGTCGGCAGCAGGAGCACCCGGGGCTCCTGGTACAGGGGTGTCACCCGCAGCCGGTCGGTCGGGAACGGCTCTCGGGCGATGACCGCGTCCACGCGGTGGTCGAGCAGGGCCGTGTGGACATCGCTCCATTCCAGGTGCAGCGTGCTGACCTGGGCGTGAGGATGGCGGCTGCGCAGCTCACGTACTGCGGGGGTGATGATGAGTCCGCCCACGTACCCGATGGTGACGGCGCCGGATGCTGCTGCGGCGCGGGTCGTCGTCGCCGCCAGTTCCGCGGCACGCAGGAGCTCTGCCGCCTGGGGAAGGAACACCTGCCCGGCCGCGGTGAGGTGGCAGCCCCTGGTGGTGCGGTCGAGCAGACGGACGCCCAGCCGCTTCTCGAGACTCTGGATCTGGCGGCTCAGCGATGGTTGCGCAAGCCGCAGTTCGGCCGCTGCACGACGGAAGTTGCCGTGCTCGGCCACGACTGTGAAGTACCGCACCAGACGCAGGTCGAAGTCGACCAGGGGTACGTGGGCGTTGGGCACTTCCGCATCGTACTCGTGATACCTGATCCGTATCGCGTGGTGCGGAACAGGTCTTGGACGCCGAGTTCCCGCCGCTTCTACCGTCGAGGTACGGACCCGGCGTCGTGCGGCGGGCCGACTCGAATTCATTGGGGGATTCTCGTCGTGCGTGTTTTCGTCGCAGGGGCAACCGGGTACGTCGGATCGGCCATCGTGAGTGAGTTGCTGGAAGCGGGCCACGAGGTCGTGGGCCTGGCCCGTTCCGATGCCTCCGCCGCGACTCTGGCCGGGGCAGGCATCACGGTGCACCGAGGTGATCTCGGTGACCTGGACAGCTTGCGTGCCGGCGCGGCGAAGGCGGACGGGGTGGTCTTCGCCGCCAACCAGCACATCTCCGAGACCACCGACTCTGCCGCTCGTGCGCGGGTCGAGTTGAAAGCCGTGGAGGCGATCGGTTCGGAGTTGGAGCAGACCGGCAAGCCCTTCGTGGTCACGTCGGGGGTCATCGGCCGCACGCCGGGACAGGTGCTGACCGAGGAGACCCCGGCTGTTCCTCATGCCGTCACCGGCCTGCGGCTTCCGGTTGAGACGTCCGTTCTGGCCCTGGGTGGGCGCGGGGTGCGCTCGTCGTCGGTACGGCTGGCGCCGACCGTGCACGGTCGGGGGGACGCGCGCGGGTTCGTCTCGATGCTGATCGGTATCGCTCGCGCGAAGGGTGTCTCGGCCTATGTCGGCGAGGGGGCGAACCGCTGGTCGTCGGTGCACAGGCGTGATGCCGCGGTCCTGTTCCGGCTGGCCGTGGAATCCGCCCCGCCAGGCACCCCGTTGCACGCGGTCGCGGAGGAGGGCGTGCGGTTGCGGGACATCGCCGAGGCCATCGGCCGCCGGCTGAAGCTTCCGGCGGCGAGCCTGACGGCCGAGGAGGCGAACGGCCACTTCGGCCTTCTTGCCCCGCTGATGTCACTCGACAACCCGACGTCCAGCGCGCTGACCCGGGAGCGCTTCGGCTGGGTGCCCGTGCACCCCGGGCTGATCGCGGACATCGAGGACGGTCATTACTTCGAGGACGGCCACAAGGCAACGGCGTAAGGACGGTGGCGGTGGCGGTGCTGCCGAGCCCGCGCGCGAACCCTGTTGGGTGCAGATCCTTCAAGGAAAGCCCTGCCTGTATGAACTACGGCTCGGCGCGTGACCGGGTGATCGAACCGGCCACCAGGCGGGCATCGCCGCGATCCTTCACCCCCGATCTGGCAAGGGAGCTTCACGCGGGCACGAACGTAGCGCGCTCGGTGAAGGCTGCCGACGATCCGGGAGGGGGCTCATGGTGAGAGGGCTGAACGCCGCGCGGCATCGATCACGGCGAGTCTGCGGGGCGCCCGGGCCGGCCCAAGTGCCCGGCAGCGAGTCGAACGAACGCTTCGCTGCTGCCCTGCTGCCCTGCCCCACCCACACCGAAGCCGCCCGAGCCCTCGACATTCACCGGTCGACACCTACAACCCAGATCAACCGGTTTGAAAAGGCCCTGGGACGGCCTCTGATCAAACGTTCTGAACGGTGGCGCAGCCACCATCTTCGGCCGACTGGAGTCAGGAGATGAGGTCCGCGCCATCTTCTATGGCACGCCCAGCGGCCGTCTGACCCTCACCCCTCTCTCTGCCGAACAGGCCGCCGCCCTCGCCGACCACCTGGCGGGCCTCGGCCACTCCCCTTCGAGCGTCATCGCGGACCACGAAACTGCCACCCTCTTCGCCGAGATATGGCAGCAGTACGCGGGTGCAGCGGCGGTTTCCTTCTGGCGGACTCACCTTTACCGACTCGGCACACTCACCCCGCCGGAGCCGCACCCGGAGGGCCGGGGCAGGGCCGCGGGTGAGGAGAACCACGAGCACGTCGTGCGTTGGTGCCGCGGGTTCTGCGTCGATGTCGCAGAGAGCGTTTCAATGGCCGCTATCGACGCCGGCTCCTGGTCCGACACGCGTTTCGCGGATAAGGACTTCACATTCTGGGAGACCTCGGACGGCGTTCCCGTATCCATGGCGGGCTCGACGTCGTTGGTCGGCGGCATGATCCGGGTGGACCCCGTCTATACCCCGGCCCATCTTCGCGGCCGCGGCTACGCGGGCGCCGTGACAGTCGAGGCGAGCAGGGCCGCGCTGGCCGCTGGCGTCACGGACGTCGTCCTGTTCGCGGACCCGGCCAATCCCACCAGCAACGCGCTTTATCAACGCATCGGATACGTCCACGTCACCGACTTCACTGGGTACGAGTTCTCCGCTGCCGCACCGCAGGCGGGCCAAGTCCGAAAACGAGGGTGCGGCGCGACGGCTCACCCGGGCAAGTGCCACGAGCCTGAAACGGAAGACAGGTGTCGTGGCGTGATACAGCCTGGGAAAGCCCGTGTCATCGCTTCGCTGCCTGACACGGAAGGCCAGATCTTGCAGCCGTCGTCAGGTCTCGGATCTCGTGGCCGGATCTCCCGGGCGGCGTCTCCGCACACCCATCCAGGCCGTGAGGCAGCGGGAAGCTGCTCAGCGCTTCGTCTCGTACCTGGTCAGGACCACGCCGCCGGGGAGCGCCCGCGTCTCCACCAGTTGCAGGTTCACCCAGCTGTCCAGCGCGGTGAAGAACGGCGTGCCGCCGCCCACCAGGACCGGGTGGGCGGCGATCACGTACTCGTCGATCAGCCCCGCGCGCATGGCCGCCCCGGCGAGCGTCGCGCCGCCGATGTTCATCGGGCCGCCGTCCTCGGCCTTGAGCCGGGTGATCTCGGCGATCGCGTCGCCGCTGACCAGGCGGGTGTTCCAATCGGCCTTGCCGATCGTCGAGGAGAACACCACCTTCGGTGTGTCCCTCCAGTTCCGCGCGAACTCGGCCTCCGCCGGGGTGGCGTCGGGCTGCTGGTCGCCGGTCGGCCAGTAGGAGCTCATCGTCTCCCACAGCTTGCGCCCGTACAGCGACAGTCCACTCGCCTGCTCGTGTTCGAGCCACCACTGGAACAGCTCGTGGCTCGGCGGTCCGCTCCAGCCGATGTCGTCGCCGGGCGCGGCGATGTAGCCGTCCAGGGTCAGGTTCATGCCGTAGATGAGTTTCCGCATGGCCCAGCCTTCCGTCCGTGGGTGTCCGGGGGAACGGACCAGCGCGGCGCGGGAAACTCATCGGTGCGCGTTCCGGGGCTCGCCGGCGGTCCCCGTGCCCGGGACCCAGTGTGTTCCGGGCGACCGGCACGGGCAAGGCGCCTGATCTCGATCTCGCACCCGTGGTGCGCCTGCCGCCGCCCGGCCGGGGCTGAGTCCCTTCCCGCGTCCGCGGTGTACGGCAGGTGGGATCAGATGGTGACCACGATCTTCCCCTGCACGTGTCCGCGCTCGGAGTGGGCGTGCGCCTTCGCGATCTCCTCCAGGGGGTAGGTCTGCTCGATGCGCGGCGTGTAGCGGCCCTGCTCGCCGAGGGCAGCCGCGTCGGCCAGGAGCGTGGAGTCGTTGACCGCGTTGGCCACCCGGACGCCCAGGGGCTGTGCGTTCACGTGGTCGGCGACCGTCACCACGCGGTCCGGGTCGCCGGCGATCTCGACGAGATCGGCCAGGGAGCCGGAAGCGGCGGCATCGAGGACGAGGTCGACCCCGTTCGGGGCCAGGTCGGCGAGACGTTCCGCGAGGCCCGCACCGTAGGTCACGGGAAGGGCGCCCAGGGAGGTGAGATACGCGTGGTTGCGCTCACTGGCCGTCCCGATCACGGTCGCCCCCAGAGCGCGGGCGATCTCGACCGCCGCGCCGCCGACTCCTCCGGCAGCCCCCTCGATCAGCAGGGTGCGACCCGCCATCTCACCGAGCGCCTTGAGTCCGCTCAGCGCCGTCACGGACGCCAGGCCGGCCGCGGCAGCCTCCTCGTCGCTCCAGTTGGCGGGGGCCGGGGCCCAGGCCGAGAGGACCGCCAGCTCGGCCGTCGCGCCCGTCACTCCGCCCAGGCCGAAGACGCGGTCACCGATGCCGACCGAGGTGACTCCCTCACCGAGCTTGTCCACCAGGCCTACGGCGTCGCGTCCCGGGATCGCCGGCAGGTCGACCGGGAAGAAGTCGCGCACGGCTCCGCTGCGCACCTTCCAGTCGACGGGGTTGACGCCGGCCGCCGTGACCCGGACGCGGATCTCTCCGGGACCGGGCAGCGGGTCCGGGGCCTGCTCGACGACCAGGGTGTCCGTGCCGCCGTACTCGTGGTAGCGGGCTGCGCGCATGATGACCTGCCTTGTTTGTCCGGAGGGCTTGGTAAGCCTTGGTATCGACTACGCTAAAACCTGACGTTGACGTGAGGTGCAAGTCGCGGCGCCAGCCGGGTGACGGGAGGACACATGCGGATCGGCGAGGTGGCCCGCCAGGCCGGGGTGAGCGTGCGGGCCCTGCGCTACTACGGCGAGCAGGACCTGTTGCAGGCCGAGCGGAGCTCCGGCGGGCAGCGCGAGTATCCGGACTCCGCGGTCGACCGGGTCCACCTGATCCAGCAGCTGTTCGCTGCCGGGCTGCCGAGCAGGTCTGTGCGGGAGGTACTGCGCTGCGTGTACTCCGGAACGGTGTCGTCGGGCCTGCTGGATCAGCTGGAGAGCGAGCGCGCGCGGATCAGCGGACGGATCACCGAACTCCTCGCCGCGCGCGACCGGCTCGACGGCGTGATCGCCACCACGCGCAACCCGCCACCCGAGTGCACCCACGGACACGCGTTGGACGACTCGGCTCACAGCTTCCAGGACGCGACGCGGGGTGGTGGGGGGGGGGGGGGGGG
>NZ_JBHXUW010000051.1:10798-59561 GCF_042672475.1 Streptomyces sp. NPDC127177 | reverse complement strand
GTGCACCGATGCGCCTCCGGCTGGAATACGTGCATGGCCGCCCGTCGACGGAACGTTCCGTCGATGGGCTCCGTGCATACACAGATACCCTTGACGTGTGACCGACGCCCAAGAGACCGCAGCAGACACTTCACTGCGAACCACCGGGGGCGCCCCCCCGGACGACGTCGCCCCGGCGCCGATCCCCTTGCTCGAACCTCGCGAGGGCATCCCACCGGTGGTGGCCTCCGACGACGCCCTCGCCGGGGTGATCGCGGCCTTCGCCGCGGGCTCCGGCCCGGTGGCCGTCGATGCCGAGCGCGCCTCCGGCTACCGCTACGGACAGCGTGCCTATCTGGTCCAGCTGCGCCGCGAGGGCGCGGGCAGCGCCCTCATCGACCCGGTCGGCTGCCCCGATCTGTCCGGGCTCGGCGAGGCGCTGCACGGATCCGAGTGGATCCTGCACGCGGCCACCCAGGATCTGCCCTGTCTGCGCGAGATAGGGATGACGCCCACCGGGCTCTTCGACACCGAGCTGGCCGGACGGCTGGCGGGCTTCCCGCGGGTCGGCCTCGGCGCGATGGTGGAGAACGTGCTCGGTTACTCGCTGGAGAAGGGGCACTCCGCCGTCGACTGGTCCACCCGCCCGCTCCCCGACCCCTGGCTGCGCTACGCGGCGCTCGACGTCGAGCTGCTGATCGACCTGCGCAACGCGCTGGAGGACGAGCTCGACCGGCAGGGCAAGCTGGAGTGGGCGCAGGAGGAGTTCGCCGCCATCGCCGCGGCCCCGCCCGCTCCCCCGCGCCAGGACCCGTGGCGCCGTACCTCCGGAATGCACAAGGTCCGCCGCCGCCGTCAGATGGCGGTGGTGCGGGAGCTGTGGAACACCCGCGACCAGGTCGCCCGGCGGCGCGACATCTCGCCCGGCAAGGTCCTCGGCGACGCCGCGATCGTCGAGGCCGCACTGGCGCTCCCGGCCAACGTCCAGGCGCTGACCGCACTGCCCGGCTTCGGTCATCGCATGGGCCGTCGCCACCTGGAGCAGTGGCAGGCCGCCGTCGACCGGGCGAAGGAGCTGCCCGACGCGGAGCTTCCGCAGCCCGGTCAGTCGCTGACGGGCCCGCCGCCGCCGCGCGCCTGGGCGGACAAGGACCCCGCGGCCGCCGCACGCCTCTCGGCCGCCCGCAGCGCGGTGTCCGAGCTCGCGGAGCGGCTGCACATGCCCCAGGAGAACCTGATCACCCCCGACACCGTGCGCCGGGTCTGCTGGGAACCGCCGAAGAACCCGACACCGGACGCGGTGGAGAGCGCCCTCGCCGGGTACGGGGCGCGGCACTGGCAGATCGAGCAGGTGGCCCCTCTGCTGGTCCACGCGCTGACTCCGGAGGCCTGAGCAGGCATCGGCCAGGGGCGTATTCACGCCAGGTTGTGCGGCCCCGGGGGGAGGCCGCACCGAGTTCCATGGCCCGGACGGGCCGGTTTCGAGGCCGTCCGGGCCATTTCGCGTATGTGACCTTCGCCGCTCCGGCCACAAGGGGTGGGCAGTCTGGTTACCCGCAAGTAGCATGAGGAGCGGCGGCGCGCTTTCGGGCGTGCCCCGCAGCAGTGCCATCCCGCACCCTGGAGGAGAGCCACCGTGCCTCGTACCATCCGGGACGTCGTCTTCGTCGACGGCGTCCGCACCCCGTTCGGCAAAGCGGGCCCGAAGGGCATCTACCACGAGACCCGCGCCGACGATCTCGTCGTGAAGGCCATCCGGGAGCTGCTGCGCCGCAACCCGGACCTGGACCCCGCGACGATCGACGAGGTCGCCATCGCCGCGACCACCCAGATCGGCGACCAGGGCCTCACGCTCGGCCGCACCGCCGGAATCCTGGCCGGTCTGCCGCAGTCCGTCCCCGGTTACTCCATCGACCGCATGTGTGCGGGCGCCCTGACCGCCGTCACCTCGACGGCCGGCTCCATCGCCTTCGGCGCGTACGACGTCGTCGTCGCCGGTGGCGTCGAGCACATGGGCCGCCACCCGATGGGCGAGGGCGTGGACCCGAACCCGCGCTTCGTGTCGGAGAAGCTGGTCGACGAGTCCGCCCTGTTCATGGGCATGACCGCGGAGAACCTGCACGACCGCTACCCCACGATCACCAAGCAGCGCACCGACGAGTACGCGGTGCGCTCGCAGGAGAAGGCCGCCAAGGCCTACGCCAACGGCAAGATCCAGCAGGACCTGGTGCCGGTCTCCGTGCGCCGCACCAACGCCGAGGCGGGCGAGACGGGCTGGGGCCTGGTCACCGCCGACGAGCCGATGCGTCCGGGCACCACCATGGAGTCCCTCGCCGGTCTGAAGACCCCGTTCCGCCCCCACGGCCGCGTGACGGCCGGTAATGCCGCCGGTCTCAACGACGGCGCCACCGCCTCGCTGCTCGCCGCCGAGGACGTCGCCCGCGAGCTGGGCCTCCCGGTCAGGATGCGCCTCGTCTCCTACGCCTTCGCGGGCGTAGAGCCCGAGGTCATGGGCTACGGCCCGATCCCGGCGACGGAGAAGGCCCTCGCCAAGGCGGGCCTGTCCATCTCGGACATCGGTCTCTTCGAGATCAACGAGGCGTTCGCCGTGCAGGTGCTCGCCTTCCTGGAGCACTACGGCATCGCCGACGACGACGCCCGCGTCAACCAGTACGGCGGCGCGATCGCCTACGGCCACCCGCTGGCCTCCTCCGGCGTCCGGCTGATGACTCAGCTGGCCCGCCAGTTCGAGGAGCAGCCGGAGGTCCGCTACGGCCTGACCACCATGTGCGTCGGCTTCGGCATGGGCGCCACGGTCGTCTGGGAGAACCCGCACTTCGACGCAGACGGAGGCAACAAGTGAGCTCCACCACTGAGCTTCTGAAGGGTGCGGCCGAGCTGTTCCCCGGCGAGGTCGTCACCCAGGCGCACGTACGCCACCTCGACCTCCCGGGAGGTGCGGGCAACTTCGCCCTCATCACCCTGGACAACGGCCTGGACCACACCAAGCCGACCACCTTCGGACCGCAGTCGCTGGCGAACCTGAACGCCGCGATCGACCAGGTCGAGAAGGAGGCCGCCGAGGGCACGATCACCGGCATCGGCATCACCGGCAAGCCGTTCATCTTCGCGGTCGGCGCCGACCTCAAGGGCGTCGAGCTGCTGAAGGACCACAAGGACGCGCTCGCCATCGGCAAGGGCGGCCACGACGTCTTCCGCCGCCTCTCCGGGCTCGCGGTGCCGACGTTCGCGTACTACAACGGCGCGGCCATGGGCGGCGGTGTCGAGGTCGGTCTGCACTGCTCGTACCGCACCGTCTCCAAGGCGCTGCCCGCGTTCTCGCTGCCCGAGGTCTTCCTCGGTCTGGTCCCCGGCTGGGGCGGCTGCGCGCTGCTCCCCAACCTGATCGGCGCCGACCGCGCGGTCACGGTGATCATCGAGAACTCGCTCAACCAGAACCGTCAGCTCAAGGGCAAGCAGGTCTTCGAGCTCGGGATCGCCGACGCGCTCTTCGAGGGCGCCGACTTCCTGGAGCAGTCGCTGATCTGGACCGGGAACGTGCTGAACGGCACGGTCGCGGTGGAGCGCCCCGAGGTCGACCGGGGTGACGCCTGGGACCAGGCCGTCGCCCGCGGCAAGGCCGTCGCCGACTCCAAGGTGCACGGCGCGGCCCCGGCCGCGTACCGCGCGCTGGAGATCATCGCCGCGGCCAAGGACGGCGACCTGTCCGCCGGCTTCGACGCCGAGGACCAGGCCCTCGCGGACCTGATCATGGGCGGCGAACTGCGCTCCGGGATCTACTCGTTCAACCTGGTCCAGAAGCGCGCCAAGCGCCCGGCCGGTGCCCCGGACAAGAACCTCGCCCGTCCGGTCACCAAGGTCGGCGTGGTGGGCGCAGGCCTGATGGCCTCGCAGCTGGCCCTGCTGTTCCTGCGCCGCCTGGAGGTCCCGGTCGTACTGACCGACATCGACCAGGAGCGCGTGGACAAGGGTGTGGGCTATGTCCACGCCGAGATCGAGAAGCTGCTCGGCAAGGGCCGCATCAACCAGGACAAGGCCAACCGCCTCAAGGCCCTGGTCTCCGGTGTGCTGGACAAGGCGGAGGGCTTCTCCGACGCCGACTTCATCATCGAGGCCGTCTTCGAGGAGATCGGCGTCAAGCAGCAGGTGTTCGCGGAGGTCGAGGCGGTCGCCCCGGCGCACGCGGTCCTCGCCACCAACACCTCGTCCCTCTCGGTCACCGAGATGGCGTCGAAGCTGAAGAACCCCGAGCGGGTCGTCGGCTTCCACTTCTTCAACCCGGTCGCGATCCTCCCGCTCCTGGAGATCGTCCGCGGCGAGCAGACCGACGACGCCTCGCTGGCGACGGCCTTCGGTGTGGCCCGCAAGCTGAAGAAGACCGCGGTCCTGGTGAAGGACGCCCCGGCGTTCGTCGTCAACCGCATCCTCACCCGCTTCATGGGCGAGATCCAGAACGTCATCGACGAGGGCACCCCGGTCGAGGTCGCGGAGAAGGCCATCGAGCCGCTCGGCCTGCCGATGTCCCCGCTGGTGCTCCTGGAGCTGGTCGGCCCGGCGATCGGCCTGCACGTCTCCGAGACCCTGAACCGCGCCTTCCCGGAGCGCTTCACCGTCTCCGAGAACCTGGCCGCCGTGGTCAAGGCCGGCAAGCGCGGCTTCTACGTCTACGATTCCGGCAAGCCGGAGCTGGACCCCGAGGTCGCCGCGCTCCTGAAGCAGGGCGACTCCGTCCTGTCCGAGGAGCAGGTCCGCGACCGCGTCCTGGACGCGGTGGCGCAGGAGATCGGTCTGATGCTGGACGAGGGCGTCGTCGCCGAGGCCCAGGACATCGACCTCTGCCTGATCACCGGCGCGGGCTGGCCCTTCCACCTGGGCGGGATCACCCCGTACCTGGACCGCGAAGGCGTCTCCGAGCGGGTCAACGGGAAGAAGTTCCTGGCGCAGGGCGTGGCGAGCGTTCCCGCGTAACGTCCGTCGCCGAACGCACGAGGGCCGCACCGGAGGTTTCCGGTGCGGCCCTCGTGCGCGTGTGCCCGACGGCTCAGAGCTCGCGCCACTGGTCGAGGCTCAGCCCGGGTCCGTCCGTCTGGCGGGCCACACGCGGGGTCCCGTCCTCGCCGACGACCGCCATCACCACCCGGCCCAGGGCGTCGTGCGTCAGGGCCGGAGTGTTCGCGCAGGGCACGCCGGTGTCCGACCACCACATGCCGTTGGCCTCGTTCTCCGTCATGGCGACTCCGACGGCCGCCGCGCCGTTCGCCCCCCGGTGAGCGAGCACCGTGCAGTCGAGGCCGTCCAGTTCCGTGCGGATCACTGCGTGTGCGCCCGTGCCGGGCACACCGCCGAGGGGTACGGGCGGGTCACCGGCGCGGTAGGCGACGACGCCGCTCTCGGAGTCGGTCCAGTAGTAGGTGGCACGGCCGGCCGATGTTTCGAGCACGGCGAGGGAGCCCGGTCTCACCACGACCGGTGAGCGCCGGACCTCGCCCCATCCACCGCTGGGCTTCTCCTGCTCCCAGTGCAGCGTCTCCTTGTTGGTCGCCGCGAAGATCTCGATGGAGCCGGTGCTGAGCGCCACCACGGCGGGGACCTCCTTGATGCGCGTGCAGCGAAGGTCCTCCCAGCCGCGCCATTTGCCGTCCTTGCGCTCGCGGCGCACCATCATCCCGCCGCGCCCGTTGCGGACGGCGATGTTCACCTCGCCCGCCCCGTTCACCACGACGACCGGCGCGCCGAACCGGGCGCCCACGTCGGCCTCCTTGTGCGGGTTCCCCAGTGAGTTCCACGCCGAGACGGGGCGCCCCGTCTGGTACTGGATGGCGTGCACGATGTCGACGGTGACGCCTTCCCCGTCGGCGGCGGGCCGTTCGCGCCGGCCCGCGAAGTGGACGTACGCCTCGGCGTTCTGTGTCACGGACAGATGCGTCAGCATCGGCAGCGGCACCACATCGGGGGCATCCCATTCCGGACCGCCGGGGCGCTTCTCCGTCCAGCGGCGCAGGCCCTCCTCTCCGGGGACGTACGCGGTGATCCGCCCGTCCTTGCCACGGGTGAGCCAGATGCCGCGTAGTGCCTGGGCGCCGGGGGCAACCTTCGAGGTCGCACGGGCATCCTGTCCGAGCATGAGTCTGCGATTACCTTTCAAGAACTGACGTCCAACAAATCGCGCAGCATTTCGAATCCGTTACATCCTAAGCCCCGGCAAGAGCGTGTAATCCGGGGCTCACCAGCGTACGATTTGCCGCCGAACAGCCCCGCCGCGAGCCTCCACCGTTACGTCCACGCCACAGCCCCCGTACGTACACGTGCTCGACTGCCTATAGTTCTCAGCCCCGGAACACGCGGACCGGCTCAGCCCCCCACCCGAGTCCCACCCCCAACACCGACGCCCTGACCAGGCCTTAGTTGTGAGGACTCTCTCAGGATGAGCCAAGACGCCATCACACCTGACCACCGGAGTTCCCCGGGCAACCCCCGCCGTGGGCGCAAGCGCGTGCGGACGAGGGGCCAGCGAATACGGCGGGCCGTCCTGCTGTCGGTCCTGGTACTCGTGATTGCCGCGGGCGGAACAGCCTACTGGCTCTACAGCCGGCTCGACGGGAACATCAAGGGCGTCGACATCAACAAGGCGCTCGAGAACGACAAACGGCCCGAGAAGCTCCCCACCAGCGGCCAGAACCTGCTGGTTATCGGCTCGGACTCACGCGCCGGCGCGGAGAACAAGGCGCTGGGCGGCGGGGGCGGAGTCAGCGGGGCACGCTCCGATACCGCGATGGTGGTGCACATCCCCGAGGGCCGCGACGAGGCCGTCGCCGTGTCCATACCGCGCGACACCCTGGTGACCAGGCCCGAGTGCACAAAGGCCGACGGTTCGACCGTGCCGGCCGCGGACCGCGTGATGTTCAACTCCGTCTATTCCCAGGTCGGTCCGGCCTGCGTGGTCAAGACCGTGGAGAAGATGAGCGAAATCCGCGTCGACCACTACCTGGAGATCAACTTCGCCGGTTTCAAGGACCTCGTCGATGCCATCGGCGGCGTCACCGTCGACGTCCCCCAGGACATCCACGACAAGTCATCCGGTCTCGATCTCACCGCCGGTGAGCACCGGCTCGACGGCACCGAGTCCCTCTCCTACGTCCGCACCAGGCACGGCATCGGCGACGGCAGCGACCTCGGCCGCATCGGACTCCAGCAGCAGTTCCTCCTCGCCCTGCTCAGCGAGGTCAAGTCGCAGGACCTGCTGGGCAGTCCGGCCAACGCCTACAGGATCGCGAACTCCGCCACCAAGTCCCTCACCACCGACGAGGGGCTCGCCTCCCTCAAGTCCCTGACCCGGTTCGCCCGTTCGATGAACGGAGTGGACCCGGGCTCGATGGAGACCATCATGCTTCCGGTGGCGTACGACAAGGCGGACCCCAACCGGGTGGTCGCCGCCCAGCCACAGGCCAGGACGCTCTGGAAGGCGCTCCGCGAGGACGCCGCCATCCCGGAGTCGGCCAAGAGGTCTCCGGCGACCGGCGGCTGACGGGGCGGCAGGCGGGCCGGCTGCCGCGGGCGCGGCCCCCGGCCCGTGGCGGCCCCGGTGGCTCAGTCCCCCGTGGTGATGTTCACCCGGCTGCGCTTGCGTCCGTAGGCGAAGTAGATGACCACGCCGATGACCATCCAGATACCGAACCGCAGCCACGTCTCCGCCGGCAGGTTGAGCATCAGCCAGACCGACGCGGCGACCGAGAGGATCGGGATCAGCGGGACCCATGGGGTGCGGAAGGCACGGTGCAGTCCGGGGCGGGTGCGGCGCAGGACGATGACGCCCAGCGCGACGACCACGAAGGCGAAGAGCGTACCGATGTTCACCAGCGTCGCGAGCTCGTCGATGCTGGTGAAACCGGCGACGATCGCGATGATCACGCCGAGCAGGATGGTCGGACGGTACGGGGTGCGGAACCGCGGGTGGGTCTTCGAGAAGAACCGCGGCAGCAGCCCGTCACGGCTCATCGCGAAGAACACCCGGGTCTGGCCGAGCAGCAGGATCATGCAGACCACGGTGAGGCCGACGGCGGCGCCGAAGCTGATGACCCCGGCGTAGAAGGGGTGCCCGACGGCCTTGAAGGCGTCGGCGAGCGGGGCGCTCACCGAGAGCTCGGTGTAGTGCTCCATTCCGGTGACGACGATCGATACGGCGACGTAGAGCGTCGTGCAGATGAGGAGCGAGGCCATGATGCCGCGCGGCATGTCGCGCTGCGGCATCTTGGTCTCCTCGGCGGCGGTGGCGACCACGTCGAAGCCGATGAAGGCGAAGAAGACGACGGAGGCCGCGGTGAAGACGCCCATCACGCCGAAGTTGGTGGGGGCGTAGCCGAAGATCAGCTGGACCAGCGGAGCGTCGAGCCCGGAGCCGGAGGGCTGCGGCTGGGCCGCGGGGATGAACGGCGAGTAGTTCGCGGTGTCGATGAAGAAGAGGCCCGCGATGATCACGATCAGCACCACGGCCACCTTGATGGCCACCACCACCGTGGTGACCCGGGCGGACAGCTTCATGCCCAGCACCAGGATGACCGTAAGGATCAGGACCAGGACGAAGGCGAGGACGTCGAAGCCGAATCCTTTCGTCGCGTCGGTTCCGGACAGCGCGTTCGGCAGTGACCAGCCGATGTTGTCCAGCAGCGAGCGGACGTAGCCGGACCAGCCGACCGCCACCACCGCCGTGCCCAGCGCGAATTCCAGCACCAGGTCCCAGCCGATGATCCAGGCGACCAGTTCACCGAGCGAGGCGTACGAGAAGGTGTACGCGGAGCCGGCCACCGGGACGGTGGAGGCGAATTCCGCGTAGCAGAGCGCGGCCAGGGCGCAGACGACACCCGCGACCACGAAGGCGATGGCCGTGGCCGGGCCCGCGGTCTCCTTGGCCACCTTGCCGGTGAGGACGAAGATTCCGGTGCCGATGATGACACCCACCCCGAACACCGTGAGGTCCAGGGCGGAGAGGGACTTCTTGAGGGCGTGCTCCGGCTCCTCCGTGTCGCGGATGGACTGTTCGATCGTCTTGGTCCTGAACAGCCCGTCCCGGCTGGGGGGCAGGTCCTGCTGCGTGCTCACCGGCGTACCTCCACGCACTCGTCGTGCACGCCATCATTCGGACCTGCCTGCCCACGCCACGCCCCGCAAGGCGGGGTTTCACGCGAATGGGCCGGTCGGACCACCCGTACAGGGTGGGCGACCGGCCCAATCGGGGGTGCGGCTCGGACGGATCAGTCCCGGACGGGCTCCGCCACGGAACGGCTCTCCGCGTCCGTCTCGTAGCGGCCGTCGAGCTTGGCGACCAGGCCGGTGACCTGGCGGGCGATGTCCGGTGCGGTCAGCCCGATCTCGGCCATGACCTCCTTGCGGGAGGCGTGGTCGAGGAAGACCGGCGGGATGCCGAAGTCGCGCAGCGGTACGTCGACGTCGGCGTCGCGCAGCGCCTGGGCGACTGCGGAGCCGACGCCGCCTGCCCGGCTGTTGTCCTCGACGGTGACGACGACACGGTGCTGTGCGGCGAGCGGGGCCATGGCCTCGTCGACGGGCTTGACCCAGCGCGGGTCGACGACCGTGGCCGAGATGCCCTGGGCGTCCAGCAGTTCCGCGATCTCCAGGCACATCGGGGCCAACGCGCCGATGGAGACGAGCAGCACGTCGGGCCGGGACGTGCCGGGCTCGCGGAGCACGTCCATGCCGCCGACCGTGGCGACGGCCTTGACCGAAGGGCCGACCGCGCCCTTGGAGAAGCGGACGACCGTCGGGGCATCGTCGACCTCGACGGCCTCGCGCAGCTGGGCGCGGACCTGGTCGGCGTCGCGCGGGGCGGCGATCCGGAGGGTCGGCACGCACTGCAGGATCGACATGTCCCACATGCCGTTGTGCGAGGCGCCGTCCGTGCCGGTGACCCCGGCCCGGTCCAGGACGAAGGTCACTCCGCACTTGTGCAGGGCGACGTCCATCAGGACCTGGTCGAAGGCGCGGTTCAGGAAGGTCGCGTACACCGCGAAGACGGGGTGCAGCCCGCCGGTGGCCAGGCCCGCCGCGGAGACCGCGCCGTGCTGCTCGGCGATGCCGACGTCGTAGATCCGGTCCGGGAAGGCCTTCTCGAACTTGGTGAGGCCGACCGGCTGGAGCATGGCCGCGGTGATCGCGACGATGTCCTCGCGCTCCCTGCCGAGCTTGACCATCTCCTCGCCGAAGACGGAGGTCCAGTCGAGGCCGGAGGTGGCGACGGGCAGGCCGGTGTCGGGGTGGATCTTGCCGACGGCGTGGAAGCGGTCGGCCTCGTCGAGCAGCGCCGGGGTGTAGCCGCGGCCCTTCTCGGTGAGGCAGTGCACGATGACGGGGCCACCGAAGCGCTTGGCCCGCTGGAGCGCCGACTCCAGCGCCTCCAAGTCGTGGCCGTCGATCGGGCCGACGTACTTCAGCCCGAGGTCCTCGAACATGCCCTGCGGGGCGATGAAGTCCTTGAGGCCCTTCTTGGCCCCGTGCAGGGTCTCGTACAGCGGCCTGCCGACGACGGGGGTGCGCTCCAGGAGGTCCTTGCCGCGGGCCAGGAAGCGCTCGTAGCCGTCGGTGGTGCGCAGCGTGGCGAGGTGGTTGGCCAGGCCGCCGATGGTCGGCGCGTAGGAGCGCTCGTTGTCGTTGACGACGATGACGAGGGGGCGGTCCTTGGCGGCGGCGATGTTGTTGAGCGCCTCCCAGGCCATGCCGCCGGTCAGGGCTCCGTCACCGATGACCGCGACGACGTGGTCGGGGCGGCCCAGCACCTCGTTGGCCTTGGCGAGGCCGTCGGCCCAGCCGAGCACCGTGGAGGCGTGCGAGTTCTCGATGACGTCGTGCTCGGACTCGGCACGCGAGGGGTAGCCGGAGAGGCCGCCCTTGCTCTTGAGCTTCGAGAAGTCCTGACGGCCGGTGAGGAGCTTGTGCACATAGCTCTGATGGCCGGTGTCGAAGAGGACCTTGTCCTTCGGCGAGTCGAAGACCCGGTGCAGGGCGATGGTCAGCTCGACCACGCCCAGGTTGGGTCCGAGGTGTCCGCCGGTCTTGGAGACGGCGTCGACGAGGAAGGTCCGGATCTCTTCGGCGAGCTGCTCCAGCTGCTCGGGGGTGAGCCGGTCCAGGTCACGCGGTCCGCCGATGCGGGTCAGCAGATCCCATCCGTCGCCCACCACCGCCCGTGCATGACGCGCTTCGCGCGGCTGTGTCACCGTGCCTCCTTGCGATTGTGCTGGTCGAGCATGCCGATCCGATGAGTCTAATGTTCCGTTCGCCGCCACGGACATCGGGCGGGCGTGTGCTGTCCCACCGGGTCCGGCCGGTGGCCCCGGATCCACCAGCGCGTTCCCGGATTCGTCCCGGCCGTTTCCGGCCGGGCGGTGTGACCGGATCGACGCCGCGGATTCAGGCCCGCAGCTCGCCCAGCCGCCGCACCACCTCGCGCACCCCCGCCACCAGGACCAGCAGGACCACCACGGTGTAGAAGGCGTCCGGGACCTGCCAGTCACCGTTGACGTCGGACAGGAACGCCGGGTTGAAGAACTCCCGCCGGTACAGGACCCACGCCAGCGGCAGCGTGAACACCACCCGGGCGGCGATGCTCCACAGTGCGAGGGACCGTGTCGGGGTCCGTACCGCCCGGATGACGTCGAGCGCCGCGAGGCCGGCCAGACCGGCGAGCACCGGCCAGACCCAGCCCGACCACAGGTCCGGGTCGAGCACGTCGATGTGTGTGCCGCCGTCGGTCCGGTACGGCTGGGCGGTGTGCTGCCAGACGATCAGGGCGAGCAGCAGCCCGTGCCAGGCGAGCCCGGCGTATCCCTGGGCCTCCCGCTCCTTCCGGTTGCGGGGCTCGGGCAGGTCGTCGGGGGTCCAGGCCCTGCCGGGCGCGGCGAACCGTTTGCCGGACCGCTCGGCCAGGGCGAACACCACGGTGAGCCAGGCGATCATCTGGGCGCCGAGGGAGAGGACCGTCCCGACGGCCCCGCCGATCACCGCCCCGGCGCCCTGCCCGTCCAGGATGTCGAGCGCCGCGCTCATGACGGTGACGACCGGCAGCACGGTGAGGAGCAGGACGGCGAGGAGCCGTACGTACGTCGGGTAGAGCCCTGGCCCTATCAGTGCGAGCGGCCGGTCCGCGTAGTCGGCGGCGAGCCGGACCGGGTCGCCCATCTCGGTGAGCACCTCGCGTTCGGTGGCCTCCGCGTCGGCCGGCCCGCGGGCATCGACGGTGTCGGCGATCGTGACGCGCAACTCGTCGGCCACGTCTCCGCGCCGGCCGGCCGGGATGCGCCGGACGACCTCCGCCACGTAGCGGTCCGTCAGCGCTCCGGTGCCTGGAACATGCCGCTTACTCAACGGTCCCCCCTGGTCAGTCTTGCTATCGAGGCGTCAAGGGCCCGCCACTCGCGCAGCAGCCCGGTGCGGACCCGGGCGCCATCGGGGCTGATCGAATAGAACTTGCGCGGCCGGGACTGGCCGGTGTTCCACTCGCTGACGAGCAGCCCCTGCTTCTCCAGGCGGCGCAGCAGCGGGTAGAGCGTGTTGCCGTCCACGGCGATCCCGGCTTCGCCGAGCGTCTCCAGGAGCGCGTAGCCGTACCGCGGTTCCTCCAGGAGCGTCAGACAGGCCAGGACGACCGTGCCGCGGCGTAGCTCCTGGGCCTGGCTGAGGATCAGTTCATCGGTGCCCACGTCTGGCACGATACTGTGCGCCACACACTAATGTCACGTGACCGGAAGCGGCTGTGGCCCCACCCCGGAACACGCCGGTGCCCGGCACCCCCGTGGGGGCGCCGGGCACTGGCCGGCCTTGCGGTCTCACCGGGCCCCGCCGGGCCCGGTGGGGCTACGCGCGGCCCGCGGTCTTCTGCGTACGGCGGGAGACCGAGTCGATGACGACGGCGGCGAGGAGAACCGCGCCGGTGATCATGTACTGCACGGCGTTGGCCATGCCGATCATGTTCAGGCCCTGCTGGATCGACTGGATGACGATCATGCCGAGGAGCGCGGACCAGACCTTGCCCCGGCCACCGAAGAGGCTGGTGCCACCGATGACGGCGGCCGCGATGACCAGCATCAGGGTGTTGCCGGCTCCGACGCTCTTGGTCGCACCGCCGGAGAGGCTGGCGATGAAGAGACCGCCGAAGGCACCCAGCGTGCCGGAGAGCGAGAAGACGATGATCCGGATCCGGTCCACGCTGATACCGGCGCGGCGCGCGGCCTCCGGGTTGCCGCCGACCGCGAAGACCTGGCGGCCGAAGGTCGTACGGCGGGCCACGAAGTCCGCGATGACCAGGACGGCGAGGAAGAGCACCAGGGCCAGCGGCAGCCCGCGGGCACCATCGGGCTCGTTCAGGACGTACGCGACGACGAAGCACAGGACGGCGACGACGCCGGTGCGCAGCACGATCTCCGCGGTCGGCCGGGCCGGCAGGCTCGCGGCCTTGCGGCGCTTGCTGTCGACCAGGAGCGAGGCGGCGTACGCGAGCACGGCGACCAGGGCGAGGCCGTAGCCGACGCCCTTGTCCTCGAAGAAGTAGTTGGTGAGGTTCTCGACGACACTGCCCGACGGCGTGTTGATCGAGCCCTCGCCGCCCATCATCCAGTCCTGCAGACCGCTCCAGCCGAGGAAGCCGGCCAGGGTGACGACGAAGGCCGGCACCCCGATCTTCGCGAAGAAGAAGCCGTGCAGGGCGCCGAGCGCCGTACCCGAGAGGATCGCGGTGATGATCGCCAGCCACTCGGGCCAGCCGTGGTTCACGTTGACCACGGCCCAGACGGCCGCGCCGACACCGGCGACCGAACCGACCGACAGGTCGATCTCGCCGAGCAGCAGCACGAACACGATGCCGACCGCCATGATGCCGAGGCCGGAGCTGTAGACGGCGATGTTGGCGACGGAGCTGGCGGAGAGGAAGTTGCTGTTCTGGAGCTGGAAGACGATCGCGATGACGATCACGCCGACGAAGACGGGCAGCGAGCCGAGCTCACCGCCGCGCACCTTGCGGGTGAACTCCGACCAGTAGCCCTTGAAGCCCTCCTCGCGCACGAGGAGGCGCGGGTCGACCGCGGGGATGGGCGCCGCCGACTCCTCGGTCGCCTGGGCCGGCACCGTGGCGCTCTGCTCGGCCTTCTCGGTCTTCTCGGCGGAAGACCCGGGGGTCTTGGCGAGGTCGCTCACTTCGCGTCCTCCTTCGTGACTGAGCGTGCCTGACGGCGCGTGACGGCATTGTCCGTGGCGCCGGTGATCGCGGCGATGATCTCTTCGTGGGACGTGGAGGCGACGTCGAAGACGCCGTTGTTGCGGCCCAGTCGGAGCACCGCGACCTTGTCCGCGACGGCGTTCACGTCGGCCATGTTGTGGCTGATGAGGATGACGCCGTGACCGCGCTCGCGCAGCCGCTCCACGAGGTCGAGCACCTGGGCGGTCTGCTCGACGCCGAGGGCGGCGGTCGGCTCGTCCAGGATGACGACCTTGGGGTCACCGATCAGGGCGCGGGCGATGGCGACGACCTGGCGCTGGCCACCGGAGAGCGAGGCGACCGGGATGCGGACGCTCGGGATCCGGATGGACAGGGTGTCCAGGAGTTCCTTGGCGCGCTTCTCCATCCCGATCTCGTCGAGGACGGAGGCGCTGCGCAGCTCGTTGCCGAGGAAGAGGTTGGCGACGACGTCGAGGTTGTCGCAGAGCGCCAGGTCCTGGTAGACGGTGGCGATTCCGAGGTCCTGGGCGTCGTTCGGCCGGTTGATCCGGACCGTCCCGCCCTCCCACTCGATGGCGCCTTCGTCGATCGGGTGGACACCCGAGATGGTCTTGACAAGGGTTGACTTGCCGGCGCCGTTGTCGCCGACCAGGGCAACGACTTCGCCGGGGTGAATCTCCAGGTCCACATCGGTGAGCGCCTGGACGGCGCCGAACCGCTTGGAGATTCCGCGCAACGCCAGCACGGGCGTAGCGGACACGTGAATCATCTCCTTCGCCGCCTGACCGGCGGGGATGGTGCTGCATTGCACAGGGGCGCCGGCTCGGGCCGTCGGACCACCGTCGTCGCCTTGCGGCACAGGGCCTGGGGCGGCGGCAGTCCGACGACCGGAACCGGTGAGAAGAGTCCGGCCCCGCCCCCGCTTTGCGGGGCGTTGACGGGGCGGGTGCCGGACTGGCTGGAGGGCCCTTACGGGCGACCGCCGGTGTTACTTGATGCCGGCGGCGTCGCAGGCCGCCTTGAACTCGGCGGTGCAGATGTCGGAGGCCTTGTAGACACCGTCCGCGATGATCGTGGAGGCGATGTTGTCCTTGGTCACGACCGAGGCGTCGTACAGCCGCGACGGGGTGCCCTTGAACTCACCCGAGAGGCTGTCGACCTTGGTGTTGGTCAGCGAGTCGAACTTCTTGCCCTTGAGCAGGTCGACCGCGATTCCGGCGGTGGTCTCCGCCTGCGGCTTGATCTGCTTGTAGATCGAGAAGGACTGCTCACCCGCGATGATGCGCTGCAGACCGGCGAGCTCCGAGTCCTGGCCGCCGACCGGGACCTTCACGCCCTGCTTCTTGAGGGCGGTGATGATGCCACCGGCCATGCCGTCGTTCGCCGAGTAGACGCCCTGGAAGCCCTTCTTGCCCAGCGAGTCGATGGCGGCACCCATCTTCTTGTTCGCCTCGTCCGGCGACCAGTCCGGGATGTCCTGCTCGTAGACGACCTTCTTGACCTGGGTGTCCAGGACGCTGTGCGCGCCCTTCTTGAAGAAGGGGGCGTTCGGGTCGGTCGGCGAACCGTTGATCATGACGACATTGCTGTCCTTGGCCTTGTCGCCCAGCGCCTTGACCAGGGCCTCGCCCTGGAGGCGGCCGATCTTCTCGTTGTCGTACGAGACGTACGCGGAGATCGGGCCCTCGGCGAGACGGTCGTACGCGACGACCTTGACGCCCTTCTTGTCCGCCTGCTGGACCCAGGACTTCGTCGCCTTGAAGTCGACCGAGTCCAGGATGATGACCTTCACGCCCTGGGTGACCAGCGCGTCGAACTGCTTCTTCTGGGTCTCGGTGTCCTGCGCGGCGTTGTTGTACTTGACGTCGCAGTCCGAGCAGAGAGCCTTGATCTTCGCCTCGATCAGCGGGCGGTCGAAGGTCTCGTAGCGCGTGGTCTTGTTCTCCGGCAGCAGCAGACCGATGGTCTTGCTGTCACCACCGCTGCCGCTGTCCTTATCGTCGCCCGCCTTGCCACAGGCTGCGAGGGAGACGGCCATGGAAACTGCGGCCGTGCCTATGACGATGCGTCGCGTCATTGCGTTCATTGCGGGTGTGCCTCCCTGACGAGGCCGCAGCGTTGCGGCCGAGGTGGCTGGAAGTCAACTCGGCCGCGAGGCCAGCGTCAAGGAGTAAATCCTTAACGAGATGACAACGGTGCCATTCGTTATCTAAGTGAAGGCAGGGCTCGCGGCCGGAAGCGTGCTCTCCAAAAGGGTTGAATCACCCATCTCGCTCAGGACGAGGGCCAGCGCACCGAGCACCTCGGCCCGCCCGCCGAGGGCCCCCGGGAGCACCGACAGCTGCCGTGCGGCGCTGGGGATCGAGTAGCGCGCGACCGAGTCCCGGATCGGCCCGAGGACCAGTTCGCCCGCCTCCGCGAGCGAACCGCCGAGGACCACCCGGCTGGGGTTGAGCAGATTGCACAGGTTGGCCACTCCGCTGCCGATGTGGCGTCCGACGTCACCGATCACCCGGCGGCAGCCCGGATCGCCCTCACGGGCCAGCTGGACCACCCGCTCCATGGTGAGATCGGGCCCGTGGCTGGGCTGGAGCAGGGGCAGCACGTACCGTGCGGCGGTGAACGTCTCCAGGCATCCCCGGTTGCCGCAGCGGCAGACCGGGCCCGACTCGTCGAGGGTGATGTGGCCGATCTCGCCGGCCGTGCCGCCGGGGCCCCGGTAGATGTGCCCGTCGATCACCAGACCTGCGCCGACACCGCTGGCGACCTTGATGTACGCGAGGTCCCTGACCCCCCGGCCGCTCCCCCAGACCAGCTCGCCCAGCGCCCCGAGGTTGGCGTCGTTGTCGACGTAGACGGGCACCCCGAGGCGTCCGGCCAGCTCTTCCCTGGGGTTGATGCCCGTCCAGCCCGGCAGGATCGACGTGGAGCCCAGCGTGCCGGACTCGACGTCGATCGGGCCGGGTACACCGAGGCCGACCCCGATCACCTTGCCGGGACTGATCCCGGTCGTCTCGATCAGCCGGTTGACCAGCTGTTCCGCCCGTCCGAAGCCGTCGGCCGACGAGGCGTCCACGTCCAGCGGCTCGGATTCCTCGGCCAGCACCTGATGGGCCAGGTTGCCGACCGCCACCCTGAGGTGGGTGTGTCCGAAGTCGACGCCGATGACGATGCCCGCGTCCCCGCTGAGCGAGACGCTGCGGGCGCGGCGGCCGCCCGCCGAGGTGGGGGTCACCTCGACCGTGCCGCCCTCTTTCAGTTCGCGAACGATATTGGAGACGGTGGCCGCGGAGAGGCCCGTGCTCCTGGCGATCTCCGCCTGGGTGAGTGAACCCGCCATGCGTACGGCGCGCACTACCCGCTCAAGGTTGGCGCGATGCAGAGATGTCTGCGACCCCGGAGTCTCCATCGACTCTCTCACTCCTGCCATATTCTCCAACATGTGAACTCTAAGCTGAGCGTTTTGGGGTACTCCCCGTCAAGACCTTGAGCAGTCGAAGCCTCGGATGAGCACGGGACCCACGCACGAAGAGGGCGGCGAACCGCCCCGTACACAGACGAACCGCCCGTCGGCAGGACTGCCGGCGGGCGGTTCGGTCGGGCGGGAAGGCGTTCGAGGGGTTACTTCACCGCGCCCGCGGTGAGCCCCGCGACGACCTGGCGCTGGAAGATGATGTAGGCCGCGAGGACCGGCAGCATCGCCATCACCAGACCGGCGAAGAGACCGGACCAGTCGCCCTTGTACCCCTGCCCGTTGGCGAGTTCGACGAGCCCCTGGGAGAGCACCCGGTACTTCGGATCGGTGTTGAGCACCGTCGGCAGCAGGTACTGGTTCCACTGTCCGAGGAAGTTGAAGATACCGACGCTGATCAGGCCGGGCTTCGCCATGGGCAGCATCACCTGGAAGAACGTCCGGGTGTGCGAGGCGCCGTCGAGCATCGCCGCCTCCGCCACCGAACTCGGCAGCGTCCGGAAGAACGAGGTGAGGAAGAAGACGGTGAACGGCAGTGAGTACGCGATGTAGACCAGGATCAGTCCGTGCCGTGTGTTCAGCATGCCCATGTTGTTCATCACGAAGAACAGCGGGACCAGCGCCAGGATGATCGGGAAGCTCATCCCGCCGATGAACAGGTAGTAGATGAAGCGGTTGCCCGGGAAGTCGAACCGGGCCAGTACGTACGCCGCCATCGAGCCGAGCAGCAGCGTACCGATGAGCGAACCGCCCACCACGACGATCGTGTTGAAGAAGTAATCGCTCATGTGCGCCTGACCCCAGGCGCGCGACCAGTTCTCGAAGTGAAGCTTGTCCGGCAGCGCCCACGGCGTCGACAGGATCGAGTCGTCCGTCTTGAACGAGGCCATGATCGCCCAGAGCAGCGGCAGGACCACCAGGATCGCCCAGATGATCAGCACACCGTGCGAGAAGACGTTGAGGACCTTGCCCTCGCTGCTCTTCTCCTTGCCGGCCGGGGCGGGCGCCTTGGACACGGGGGCCGGTTCCTTCACCGTGACCACGGGAGGGGTTTCAGTGGCCTTCACGTGTGCTCACCTCGTACTGTCGAGCCGGCCGCCGGGACCGGGCTGTCTTGCCTGCTGGGAATCCGGGCGTCGTGTCCCGGGAAGCGCAGCATCAGAACTCCAGCCGCTCGCGCCGGCCCAGCCGCATCACGATGGCGGCGAACGCCATGGTGACGATGAGCAGTCCGACACCGATCGTCGTCGCGTATCCGGCCTGGCCGTCTCGGAAGGCCGTCTGGTAGACGTACAGCGGCAGGACCGAGGTCGAGTAGTCGGGACCACCGGGGCCCACGGTCATGACCTGGACGGCCGTGAACGCCTCGACGCCGAGCGCCAGGATGCCCATGTAGACCCACCCGGACTGCACGGTGTCCCAGAGCAGCGGCAGGGTGATCTTGAAGAACGTCGTGACGCGGCTGGCCCCGTCCAGGAGCGCCGCCTCGTAGAAGTCCTTCGGAATGGACGCCATTCCGGCGGAGAAGAGGACGACGAAGAATCCGACCGTCGACCAGACCAGCACCATCATGACGCAGATGAGCGCCAGGCTCGGGTCGCCCAGCCAGTCGGGCTGGATGGAGCCGAGACCGATTCCCTTCAGCCCCGAATTCAGCATTCCGCTGCGCGGGTTGAACGCGAACTGGAAGAGAAGGGCGACGATGACGATCGAGAGCACCTGCGGGAAGAAGTAGGCGATCTTGTAGAAACCGGAGCCCCGAACACCGGAGACCGCGGCGTTCTTCCGCCGCCGGCCCCCGACATTCAGCATGAAGGCGAAGAAGAGCGCGAGGCCCAGCGTCACCAGCGGCAGCACCAGCACGAGCAGCACACTGTGCTGCAGCGACTTCCAGAAGATGTCGTCCTTCAGCATCCTGGTGTAGTTGTCGAAGCCGACTACCTTGAAGTCCGGGCTCAGACCGGTCCAGTCCGTGAACGAGTAGAAGATGGCCTGGATGAACGGCCACATGACGAAGACCGCGTACAACACCAAGGGGACTACCAAGAAGCCCACAATGAAGCGGTACTTGCCGTGCTGCATCGTTTACCGACCCCGATCTTTCCGCGGGTGCCGCCGCTGGTGACGGTTACTCACTGGTGCTTGTAGTGCTTGATGGACTGGTCCTTGGCCGCGGCGTCAGCGTAGCCCTGGATCTTCTTGATCGCCTCGGCCGGCGTGAGGCGGCCCGCCATCATCTCGCCGATGCCCGCCGTGCCGATCTGCTCCTTCTGGAGCTTGGCGTACCAGTCCTGCAGACGCGGGTTCACCACGTTGTCGCCGGCCTTCTTCAGCACGTCGACGCCGGCCTGCATGGCCGTGGAGAGGGTGAGGCCGTCGGTGCCGCCGTTGAAGGCGCTCAGCGACTTGACCTGCTTGGTGAAGTTCTTGGAGGACTCCTCGGAGAGCATGATGCGCAGCTGCTCCATTCCGCCCTCCTTGTTCTTCGCCTTGGCCGGGACGACGAAGGGCTCGCCGCCGGCGGCCCAGATGGTGCCGAAGGGAAGCTTGTCGGACGAGTCCAGGCTGGACGGCGCCGCGACCATCATCTTGAAGTCCTTGGGCGTGGTCGGCGCCGCCTCGTTCTCCACCCACGAGCCGTTCGGGATGAAGAGCGCCTTGCCCTTGGTCCACTCCGTCTGCGACTGGATGTGGGTCAGGCCCGGGGTGCCCTTGAGGATGTACCCCTTCTTGTACAGCTCGTAGTACGCCTCGAAGGCCGCCTTCACGGCGGGGTCCTTCCAGGCGTTCGGCTCCAGGTTGTCGATCTTGTCGAGAACCTCCCGGCCGCCGATCTTGGCGATGAAGGGGTAGAGCGAGAAGGGCAGGTAGTACGGGTACTTGCCCGCGTACGTCCAGCCGGCGATGCCCTTCTTCTTCGCCTTCGCGCAGAGGGCGAGCATGTCGTCCCAGTTCTCGGGGTACTGGGCGTCCAGGTTGTCCAGCGCGGTCTGCGAGTACCAGACGCCGTACACGGTGTACGCGTAGTACATGACCCAGACCGGGTCGCCCTCGAACTGACCCATCTCCAGCACACCCGGGCGCAGCGTGTCGCGGACCTTCTTGGCCGGGTCGTCGACGGACGGGGCGTCCATCAGCGGCGTCAGGTCGAGCAGCTGCTTCTTGCCGACGAGGACACCCATGTCCATCTGCTCGGCACCCGAGTTGTCGATCAGGTCGGGCGGGGTGCCGCCGTTGAAGCGCGGCTGCAGCTGCGACTGGATCTTCTGCGTCGCGGAGTGCTTGACCTTCGCCTTCGGGAACGCCGCGGTGTACTTCTTCTCGGCGTCGATCGCGTACTGCTCGCCGAAACCGCCGTCGAAGATGACCACGTCGAGTGCGGCCGTCTCATTGACGCCCAGCGGGTTCTTCGCGCTGGTCTTGCCCTTCTTGACCGAGTCGTCGCTGCCGCTGTCGCTGCTCGCACAGGCCGACAGGAAGCTCATTGTCGGGACGGTGATCAGACCGAGTGCGGCAGACCGCTTGATCACGTCGCGACGGCCAAGGCCCTCATTCTTGTGGGCGGAGGTGGATCCCATGCTCAAGTCCTCGCCTTCTCCAGGACTCAGGCGGTGTGTATCGGTCGCCCTTGGATATTCGCCTCAGGCGAAGGGCCCCGCCACCGCGGTCAGTTGCGCTTGGGTGGTGCAGATTTCAGGCTAGCCATTGCAGTGGGGGGCGTCGGGGACCGGGCAGCGGGCGCATCTGCGGCGCCCAGTCGCCCTCCCCCGTGTCCCCCTGTCGCGCAGTCGTAAAACTCCTGTGCAGACGCCGACAGGTATAGTCCACTTGTCGCCAACTGAGCAAGATCGAATGCAGGTTTGGGCGGCAGTCTTTCCCGAGTTGAGACCTCGCGGATACCTCGGCACCGCACGGCCTCCTCCGGATGTAACGATTTCCGCAATACGGTCGATTCGACCGGCGGTCCTCATCCAACACCCTTGACACCACCAGGCACTTCACTCCCTACTAGATCCTGCGCACGCTTCTGACAACGTTGTCCAAGCGCACTTCCTCGGGAGGAATGGCTCGGCATGCAGCCCCGACACGGTTCTCGCAAGAGACAAAACAGTCTGGCCGCGCTGATCGCGGCTTCACTGGTTCTGGTCGTGACAGCCCCCACCGCGGCCGCCGCTCAGTCGGCCGGGTCAGGAGAAAAGGGTCATAAGCCTGCAGGTGACCGGATATTCAGTTCATCCTTCGAGGCGGACGAGAAGCAGCCGGACTGGCGCAATACCGTCGAAGAAGGCCCTGACGGAAAGAAGCGGACATCGGGTATCGATGGCGCCTTCTCCTCCGGAATCCCGGGCAATGTGACCGACAAGGTCACAGATGTCCGCGCGAGTGATGAGAACACCAGCGGCGGTGAGGTCAAGGAGAACCTCATCGACGGCGAATCCGGCACGAAGTGGCTGTCCTTCGAGTCCACCGCCTGGGCCGAGTTCGATCTCTCCGAGCCCGTCAAGGTCGTCACGTACGCGCTGACCTCGGCCGACGACCACGACGAGCGGGACCCCAAGGACTGGACCCTGCAGGGCTCCGAGGACGGCAAGACCTGGACGGACCTGGATTCGCAGACCGGTCAGAGCTTCTCCGAGCGCCTCCAGACCAAGTCGTACGACTTCACGACGGACAAGGCCTACCAGCACTTCCGGCTGGACATCACGAAGAACAACGGCGCCGATGACGCGACCCAGCTCGCCGACGTCCAGTTCTCCGACGGGGACACCTCCGCCCCGGCCCCCGACGAGATGCGCAGCCAGGTCGACCGCGGCCCCTCCGGCTCCCCCACCGCCAAGTCCGGCGCGGGATTCACCGGAAAGAAGGCGCTGCGGTACGCGGGTACGCACAAGGCCGACGGCCACGCCTACTCGTACAACAAGGTCTTCGACGTCAACACGGCCGTCACCCGGGACACCACGCTCTCCTACCTGGTCTACCCCCAGATGGGCGAGACGGACCTGTCCTACCCGGCCACGCACGTCGCCGTGGACCTGGCGTTCACGGACGGCACGTACCTGAGCGATCTGCACGCCACCGACTCCAACGGCGGTCTGCTGACCCCCCAGGGCCAGGCCGACGCCAAGCGGCTGTACGTCAACCAGTGGAACAAGGTCGACTCGCAGATCGGCACGGTCGCGGCGGGCAAGACCGTCGACCGGATCCTCGTGGCGTACGACTCCCCCAAGGGCCCGTCGAAGTTCCAGGGCTGGATCGACGACGTCAAGATCGCCCCGAAGACGCCCGAGAAGCCCAAGGCGCACCTCTCGGACTACGCCTCGACCGTCCGCGGCACCAACTCCACCGGCAGCTTCTCGCGCGGCAACAACTTCCCCGCCACCGCGGTCCCCAACGGGTTCAACTTCTGGACCCCGGTGACCAACGCCGGATCGACCAGCTGGCTGTACGACTACGCGCACGGCAACAACGCGGACAACCTGCCCACCCTGCAGGCCTTCGCCGCCAGCCATGAGCCGAGCCCCTGGATGGGCGACCGGCAGACGTTCCAGCTGATGCCGTCGGCGGCCTCCGGCACCCCGGACGCCTCCCGCGAGGCACGCGCGCTGCCGTTCAAGCACGAGAACGAGACGGCGAGGCCCCACTACTACGGGGTGAAGTTCGAGAACGGCCTCAAGGCCGAGATGACGCCGACCGACCACGCGGCACGGATGCGGTTCACGTATCCGGGCAAGGACGCGAGCATGGTCTTCGACAACGTCTCCAACGACGGCGGGCTCACGCTCGATCCGGAGACCAGCTCCTTCACCGGGTTCTCCGATGTGAAGAGCGGTGGATCGACGGGTGCCACCCGGCTCTTCGTGTACGGCGTCTTCGACGCCCCCGTAACCGGCAGCGGCAAGCTGTCCGGGGGCGGCGGCGACGATGTGACCGGCTACCTGCGCTTCGACGCGGGCAAGGACCGTACCGTCAATCTGCGCCTGGCCACCTCGCTGATCAGCGTCGACCAGGCGAAGCAGAACCTGGCCGCCGAGATCCCCGCCTCGCGCTCCTTCGACCGGGTCGAGAACAAGGCCCAGGGCGCCTGGGACGACCTGCTGGGCAAGGTCGAGGTCGAGGGCGCGTCCGCCGACCAGCTGACCACGCTGTACTCCAGCATGTACCGGCTCTACCTCTACCCGAACTCGGGCTTCGAGAAGGTCGGCGGCAAGGACAAGTACGCCTCGCCGTTCTCACCGCAGGTCGGCTCGGACACCCCGACGCACACCGGCGCCAAGATCGTCGACGGCAAGGTGTACGTCAACAACGGCTTCTGGGACACCTACCGGACGACGTGGCCGGCATACTCCTTCCTCACCCCGAAGAAGGCCGGCGAGATGGTGGACGGCTTCGTCCAGCAGTACAAGGACGGTGGCTGGATCTCCCGCTGGTCCTCCCCGGGCTACTCGGACCTGATGACCGGCACCTCGTCGGACGTCGCGTTCGCGGACGCGTACGTCAAGGGCGTGAAGTTCGACGCCGAGGCGGCGTACGACGCGGCCCTGAAGAACGCCACGGTCGTCCCGCCGTCCTCGGGTGTCGGCCGCAAGGGCATGGAGACCTCGCCGTTCGTCGGCTACGCGAACACCGACACGCACGAGGGCATGTCCTGGTCGATGGAGGGCTACGTCAACGACTACGGCATCGCCCAGATGGGCCAGGCGCTCTACAAGAAGACGCACAAGCAGCGCTACAAGGACGAGTCCGAGTACTTCATGAACCGGGCCCGCAACTACGTCGAGCTGTTCGACGACAAGGCGGGCTTCTTCCAGGGCAAGGACGCCAAGGGCGACTGGCGGCTCCCGTCCGACCAGTACGACCCGCGGGTCTGGGGCTACGACTACACGGAGACCAACGGCTGGGGCTACGCCTTCACCGCTCCGCAGGACAGCAAGGGCCTCGCCAACCTGTACGGCGGCCGGGACGCTCTGGCGAAGAAGCTGGACACGTACTTCTCCACCCCCGAGACGGCGGGCCCGGAGTTCGTCGGCTCGTACGGCGGCGTCATCCACGAGATGACGGAGGCCCGTGACGTACGGATGGGCCAGTACGGTCACAGCAACCAGGTCGCGCACCACGTCACGTACATGTACGACGCGGCCTCGCAGCCGTACAAGACGCAGGAGAAGGTCCGCGAGGTCCTGAGCCGCCTGTACACGGGCAGCGAGATCGGCCAGGGTTACCACGGCGACGAGGACAACGGCGAGCAGTCGGCCTGGTACCTCTTCTCCTCGCTCGGCTTCTACCCGCTGGTCATGGGCAGTGGCGAGTACGCGATCGGCTCCCCCCTGTTCACCAAGACCACGGTGCACCTGGAGAACGGCCACGACCTGGTCGTCAGGGCACCGAAGAACAGCTCGAAGAACATCTACGTCCAGGGCCTGAAGGTCAACGGCAAGAAGTGGACCTCCACCTCGCTGCCGCACGACCTGCTGGCCAAGGGCGGCGTGCTGGACTTCGACATGGGTCCCGAGCCGTCGGCCTGGGGCACCGGCAAGAACGACGCCCCGGTCTCCATCACCAAGGACGACAAGGTCCCCTCGCCGAAGAAGGACGTCCTGAAGGGCGCGGGCGCCCTCTTCGACGACACCTCGGCCACCTCGGCATCGGTCGAGGCGGTGGAGCTGCCGGCCCCCGCGGGCACGAAGGCGGTCCAGTACACGCTGACCTCGGCCGCGGCGGCGAAGGCACCGACGGGCTGGGTCCTGCAGGGATCGGCGGACGGTACCTCCTGGAAGGACCTCGACAAGCGGTCCGGCCAGACCTTCGCCTGGGACAAGCAGACCCGGGTGTTCTCGGTGCAGGCGCCACGGGCGTACGCGAAGTACCGGCTCGTGAGCACGCAGGCGGCGACGCTGGCGGAGGTCGAGCTGATCTCCTGAGTCACCCGCCGTACGCATGAGGACGGGCCGCCCGCACGCCGGGCGGCCCGTTCGCGTATGTGCGGCCGGCCGGCGCGCCCCGGGCTCTCAGGAGCGCTGTTCCGCCTTGTCCCGCAGGGCCTGTTCCACCGCCTCGCGCACCCGCTCCTCCTCACGTCGTGCCCGCCGGGCGCGCGCCCGGCGGACGAGCACGAAGGCCGCCGCCGCCGCGCCCAGGACGAGGACCAGGAACAGCAGGAGCGTCCAGGGAACGGCCCAGCCGTGTGCCGTGGTCCTGACGGGATCCAGGGCGGTGGTGGAGCCGGCGGCGTCGGTGACGAGCGGGGTGACGGCGACGGTGGCCGTGAGCCGGACGGCCGGGGTGACGTCGTGGACGGGGACCCTGACCTTCCAGCGCTCGCCCGGCAGCAGCTCCGGGGGCGCGGGGATCTTGCCGGCCTCGGTGCTCAGCGTCCCGAAGGGGCCGGTGAGGGTGACCTTCTGGGTGCCGGAGAGCACCGCGTTGCCGGTGTTGTGGAGGCTGTAGGTCACCGTGGCGTCGCCGTGGGCGAACGGGACGGCGGAGCCCTTGTAGCCGACGTGCACGTCCTCGACGGCGAGCGCGGGCCGCAGGGCGCCGCTGACACGCAGCTTGATCCGGATGCCGAGCCGGCGGTCGACGGCGATGCCCTCGGTGTCGTCGGCCTGCTTGAGCGATGTCAGGATGCCGCCCACGTAGTCGCCGGGGGTCGCGTTGCCCGGGACCTCGACGGTGAAGGGGATCTCGGCGCTCCTGCCCGGGGCTATCCGGACGCTCTTCCTGCCGGGCCGGACCCAGGAGCCGATGGAGTGGGACTTCTTGCCCTCGGTGAGGAGGTCGAGCTGTCCCTTCTCCGTCGTGAAGCCGTCGGCGGCGTAGACGGCCAGGGTCAGGGGGTCGGTGCCGTGGTTGGCCACGATCAGGGCATCCTCGGCCTCGCCGCCGGGGTTGACGGCGTAGCTGAAGCTCGACCGGTCCTCCCCGTAGTCGTTGGCGGCCGTGCGGACCGTCCAGGTGACGTCGCCCCCGGCCGCCCGCGCCGGGCCGGTGGACGTACCGAACGCCAGGGCCGCGAGGAGGAAGAGGAGGGCGGTGCGGACGGCGGCGGTGCGGCGAGGTGGTGCCACTGCGTGCATGGGGTCTCTCTCGGAACGGCGGCGGGGGCGGGGGGGGGGGTTCCGGGCCGGGGGCGCCCGGGGGGCGGGGGGGGTGGGGGGGGGCGGGCGCGGCGGCCGGGGCGTTCTCCCACTCGACGTCCACACTGATCCCGCCGGCCCGCAGGGTGATCCGCCGCAGGGTGCCGGGCAGTTCGTCGGCGAGCAGCCGGGTCTGTGCCCGCAGCTCCTCCACGGACATGGCCTCCGTGGCGGGCTTGGTCTCAGTGCTCATCACTCTTCTCCCAGTCGACTGTCGGCTGCCGTTCGGGGTCCCCGAAGCGGTCGAACCGGTCCCGGCGGATCTCGACGAGGCGGTCGCCCGCCAGTTCGAGCAGCGGGGCCATGGTCTGTACGAGGGCTGTTCTCACGTTGAGGGCCGTGGGGTACGGGGCGGTGTGCGCGCCGTCCACGGGCTCCGGCACGATGGCGTCCACCACGCCGAGGCGCAGCAGGTCGGACGCGGTCAGGCGCAGCGCGTCGGCGGCCCGGCCGGCCTGTTCGGCGGTGCCGAAGAGGATGGTCGAGCAGCCCTCGGGGCTGATCACCGAGTAATAGGCGTTCTGGAGCATCAGCACGGAGTTGGCGACGCCGAGTGCCAGCGCACCGCCGCTGCCGCCCTCGCCGGTCACGATGGAGACCACCGGCACCCGGACCCTGGAGAGTTCCAGGATGCATTCGGCGATGGCCAGGCTCTGGCCGCGCTCCTCGGCGCCGATGCCGGGGAAGGCGCCGGGGGTGTCGATGAACGCGACGATGGGCAGGCCGAACCGGTCCGCCAGCCGCATCAGACGCAGTGCCTTGCGGTAGCCCTCGGGGTTGGGCATGCCGAAGTTGCTGCGGACCAGTTCGGCGGTGTCGTGGCCCTTCTGGTGTCCGAGCACCACCACGCTCTGGCCGCCGATCCGGGCGATGCCGCCGGTCAGCGCCCGGTCGTCGGCGAAGGCCCGGTCGCCGTGCAGGCTGACGAAGTCGTCGAAGACGTAGCCGATGTAGTCCTGCACGGTGGGCCGTTGGATGTTGCGGGCCAGGGCCACGGTCTCGCGGGTGCTGCGGACGGCCGGGACGGGTTCGGTGAGCAGGGCGGACCCGGTGCCCTCGGGGAGTTCGGGGACCGAGGGGCCGAGCAGGGTCAGCAGCCGGGCCAGGTACTCGCGCTGGTTCTCGCGGGGCACGACCGCGTCGATCATGCCGTGTTCCAGCAGGAACTCGGCGCTCTGGAAGCCGGTTGGCAGCTCCTCGCGGATGGTGTTGCGGATGACCTGCGGTCCGGCGAATCCGATCAGGCTGCCGGGCTCGGCGAGGATGACGTCGCCCAGCATCGCGAAGGAGGCGCTGGCGCCGCCGAAGGTGGGGTCGGTGTTGAGGTTGATGACCGGCAGTGCCGCCTCGCGCAGGGCGGCGATCCACTGCGAGGTCTTGGCCATCTGCATCAGGGAGAGCGCACCCTCCTGCATGCGGGCGCCGCCGGAGGCGGCGATCAGCAGCAGCGGGAGCCGTTCGGCGAGCGCGTGGCGGGCCGCGGCGGCGATGCCCTCGCCGACGACCGAGCCCATGCTGCCGCCCATGAAGCTGAAGTCGAGGACGGCCGCCACCAGGGGGCAGCCCTCGATCGTCATCCGGCCGCTGAGCAGCGCGTCGTTGCGGCCGGTCCTGGTCCGGGCGTCCCGGAGCCGGTCGGGGTAGGGCTTGCTGTCCGTGAAGGAGAGCAGGTCGCGCGGTCGGTAGTCGTCGGGCAGCGGCTCGAAGCTGCCGGGGTCGGCGAGCTCGTCGACGCGCACCTGCGGAGGTATCCGGAAGTGGAACTGGCACTCCGGGCACACCTTGCGGTTGCGGTCCAAACGCTTGCCGTAGACGAACGCCCCGCAGGCCCCGCACTTGCGCCACTGGACGTCCTGTCCGGCCCGCACCGGTCCTTGTTGTTGTGCCATGGGTCCCTGTCCCTCCCCTTATTCGTGGTCCGCCACGGGCGTGGACGTCCGCTGCGGCCTGCCGGCGGTGGCCTTGGCCATGCCGAACGGCGGCATGTTGCGGTAGACGGTGTGCATCCGGGCGGGGTCGACCTCGTACGCCTCGTGGTAGATGCCGACGGCGCCGTTGTTGCCGATGGTGCGGTTGAAGCGGGCCCAGGCGGGGCGGTGGGAGGCGTCCATGGTGCGGGAGTAGGCCATCAGCTCGTCCATGCTGCGCCAGTACTGGAGCACGATCACGGTGCGGTTGATCCAGGTGCGGGAGCCCAGGAACCCGTGCTCCTTGTTCTTGTTGAGCTCCATCAGCATCGGGACCATGGCGATGAAGGAGGGCAGCCAGCGGTGCACCTTCCAGAAGCTGTTGATCCGCATGCCTATGAGGAACACGACCGCTCCCTCCGGCGGGTCCGCCACCTGGGGCACTGTCTCGACCTTGGCCATGGGGTCTCCTCTCTCAGAACGGGTAGCTGCGGGCGGGGTTGCTGACGGTGAGCGTGTGCCAGCGGGTGAAGGCCTCCAGCGCGGCACGGCCGCCGAATCCGGCGCCGTTGCCCGAGGCGCCGACCCCGCCGAAGGGCAGCCTGGGGTCGTGGTTGACGGGCTGGTCGCCGACGTGGACGACGCCGCAGCGCAGCTGTCCGGCGAGCTCCCGGCCGCGGGCGGCGTCGGAGGTGTAGACGGCCGCGGTCAGTCCGTGGTCGGAGGCGTTGGCCAGGGCCACGGCCTCCTCGTCGTCGGCGAACGCGGTGACGGTCGCGACGGGGCCGAAGACCTCGCGGCGGAAGATGTCCATCTTCGGGGTGACGTCCGCCAGCACGGTCGGCGGGAAGTACGCGCCCCGGGCCCGTCCGCCGGTCACCAGCCGGGCGCCCTGGGCGACGGCGTCCTCGACGGCGGCGGCGATCCCGACGAGCTGCGAGCGGTCGATGACCGGCCCGATCTGCGCGTCCTCGCGGAACGGGTCGCCGATCCGCAGGGCGGCGGCGTGCCGGGCGAGGGTCTCGGTGTACTCCTCGGCCCGGTCCCGGTGGACGAGGTGGCGGCGGGCCGCCATGCAGATCTGGCCCTGGTGCAGGAAGGAGCCCCAGGAACCGGCGGACGCGGCCTGCTCGACATCGGCGTCCGCCAGCACCACGAAGGCGTTCTGGCCGCCGAGTTCGAGGACGACGCGCTTGAGGAGCCGTCCCGCGGACGCGCCGATCTCGCGCCCCACCTCGGTGGAGCCGGTGAACGACACCATCGCCACGTCGGGTGCGTCCACGAGGGCCCGGCCGGCCTCCGAGTCGCCGTACACCACCTCCAGCACGCCGGGCGGGAGGCCGGCGCCGGCCAGCGCCTCGGCGATGACCCGGCCGCCGGAGAGCGGGGTGTGCGGATCGGGCTTGAGCAGCACCGTGTTGCCGAGGCCCAGGGCGGGGGCGACCGAACGCATCGCGAGCAGCAGCGGGAAGTTCCAGGGGACGATCACGCCGACGACGCCCAGCGGCACGCGCCGGACCTCGTCCTGCCGGCCGGGGTCGGAACCGGGGCCGTGCGGGGTCTCGGGGGCGGTGGCGAGCTCGGCTCCGTGCCGCAGTTCGGCGACGCCCGCGCCTACTTCGAAGAACGCCTTGCCCGGGATGGATCCGCCCTCCCGTACCAGCAACTCCTGGATACGCGGGGCGCGTTCCTGCATCAGGTCGGCGGCCCGGGTGAGGATCGCCGCCCGGTCGGCGGCGGGCAGCGCGGCCCAGCCTGGGGCGGCGGCGGCCGCCCGGCGGGCCGCCGCCACCACGGCGCCGGCGCCGGCGAGCGGGACCGTGCCCAGTTCCTCGCCCGTGGTGATCTCCCGGCTGGTCAGCAGCGCGGCTTCGGTGACTGTGCTCACCTGCGTACCTCTGTTTCCTCGTCGGCGCCGTCTGCGGCGGGTTCGGTGCGGTCGGCCGGGGCGGCGGGGGCCGCGTCCCGGGTCAGTACGGCGTAGGCGGTGACCCGGCCGCGGCCGGTGGTGACCGACACCTGGACGTCGCCGTGCAGCACGGAGTCGGCGAAGCGGGCCACCTCGCCCTTGAAGAGCAGCGTGTAGGGCCCGTCCTCGGGTCCTCGTACGTCGATGTCGCCCCAGTGGCAGCCGACCGCGGGCGGCGCGGCCAGGGCCCGCAGTGCCGCCTGGCGGAGCGTCCAGCCGACGGCCGATGTGCGTCCCGCCGGAAGCCGCAGGGCCTCGGCCCCGTGCCACGCCACCAGCCGGTCGAAGGACTCGACGCTCAGGTCGTAGCTGCCGACCCGGACCACGGTCCGTGCGCCCTCAGACATGGACCGGCCGCTCCTTGCCGAGCATGTGCTCGACCATCGCGACCAGATTGCCCACGGTCAGCCGGTCCAGCATCCGGTCCAGGGTGAGCCGGCCGGCCCAGATGTCCGGGTCGATCTGCGGCATGACGATGTGCAGCCTTTCCAGACCGCGCCTGCTGATGACACCGTTCTCGTCGCAGAATTCCGTATCGGGCACCTCCCCCTGCAAATAGCGGCCGCACCGCTCGACGGTGAGTATGAGCGGCACACAGCATTCGATACGGAAGAAGACATCGAGCAGGTCCAGTGAATCCAGGCCGAGGTCGGACGAGAACGAGAGATCCTCGGTGTATTTGTCCGGCGGGAGTCCCATCGCCTCCACGATGACGGACCGCACCACTCCTTCGACGTCGTATTCAGACATGTGCGTCACTCCTGTCCGGCTGCGGCTTCGGGGCCTTCGCCAACCAGATCCGCCCGGCGCCGCGGAACGGACACCTCCGCACCCGCCCGCCCGGCCGGGCAGCGGACGCAGGCGCTCACGGGCGGCAGCGGCTCCCCGGCCTCGGCCGCGGCCAGGACCCGGCGCAGCCTGCGCAGGCAGCGGGTCCGTATCGGACCGACCGAGCCGACGGTCATGGACAGCGAGGCGGAGATCTCCTCGTAGGAGGCGGGCGGATCCTCCAGGGCCAGTGTCAGGACTCCGCGGCACTGTTCGGACAGGGTGGAGACGGCCCTGTGGACCTCCTCGTTGTGGTGCGCCCGCAAGGTGATCTGCTCGGGGCTCTCGTGGTGTCCGGACAGCCCTTCGAGGGTTTCGCTGTCCCCCACCATCACCAGTCGCTTCCCCCGGGTCACCGCCTTGATCGATTCACGCCTCGCGACCGTCGCGAGCCAGTCACCGACCCGTTCCGGATCACGAATACGACTTACGTTCTGCACGAGCCGGAACCACGTGAGCTGCCGAACGTCCTCGGCGTCCACGTCATTCATCCGGTAACCGCGGATGACGGACCAGATGAGCCGGCCGAAACGGTCGACCATCTCGTCCCATGCGGCCTGTTCGCCGCGTTCACACCCCGCCAGAATCTCCGCATTCCCTTTACGGGCCATTTGGGAGTCCTCCGTGTGGAATTGATCTGTCTTTCGACGGATGTGTATTCCATGCAACCCCTCGCCGACTGCCGGGGGCAAGTTCTCCGGGGGTCAGGTAGCGGACTGGCCGGAGGTGGACAGCACCCGTGGCGCACCCCGCCGCGGTACGTGCGTGCGGCCTCATGCCGGGGTCCTTCCCGGCAGGAGTTCGGCCATCGCGGAGCGCAGCCGCACCGGCAGCGGACCGGCGTCGTCCGCGCTGCCGCGGATGGCCACGCCCAGGGCGAACCGGTCCCACACCTGGAGCACATGGACCTGCCAGAGGGGGCGTTCGGGTTCCGGGATCTCGTCGTCGACGACGGCCAGGCCGCCGTCGCGCAGCCGGTGCACGGAGAAGGCGTCGAAGCCCCGGCACATGCCCATGCCGGTGGCCTTGGTGTAGGCCTCCTTCGCCACCCAGGAGTCGGCGAAGGCGTGGCCGCGCTGGTCCTCCCGGTTTCGGCGCAGCACCTCGTTCTCCAGCGGGGTGAAGACCTTGGGGGCGAACTGCATCGCCTCCGGCCGGGCCGGGGTGGCCTCCGCGTCCACTCCGGCGATCCTGCCGCGCACGACGATGGCGGCGATCAGGCCGTTGGTATGGGTGATGTTGAAGTCGAGTCCCCAGCTGGCGCCCTCGACCTGGGGCCGGCCGTACTTGCCGGTGCGGAACCGCCAGGAGCCGGGCGGCTCGGCGGTGTACAGCGACAGGACCTGACGGGACAGCAGCCTGGCACCCAGGAAGCGGAGCCGGGCGGCGGGGAACAGCAGCCGGTCGTGCCGCGCACGTTCGTCATCGGTCAGGAGTTCGAGGCCGCCCGTCGCGGCGGCGAACCGCTCCACGTCCTCCTCCGCGAGCAGCCAGACCTCGGCGCTGTCGGCGAGGGGGTCGGGGAGCCGTTCCTCGGGGTCCATGGGTGCTGTCTGCATCGTGGGTTCACCGGTTCACGTGGAAGGCGCGGAGGGAGAAGAGCTGCCCCTCGCGGTGCGCGTGCAGCATCGCGTCCGCGACCTCGGCGATCTCCTCGGGGCCCGCGGTCCGCTCGGTGGGGCGGAACTGCCGCAGCAGCCGCTCCAGGCAGACCAGCAGTACGGCCGGGGAGCGCAGCTGGGGTGCGATGCTCTCCCGCCCGTTGAGGTAGAGGTGGACGACGGCCGCCGCGGCGGACACGGTCGTGTACTGCTTGGCCAGGTCGAAGAGCTCGGCCGACTGGGCGACGGACTTGCCGAGTTCGGCACTGATCTTGCGGTGCTCCTCGGCGAGCCGGTCCAGTTCGCCGACGATCACCGCGGCGGTTTCGGCGGCGCCCGCCAGCCGGGCCGCGTCCGCTCCGGAGGCCGCGGCGGCCAGCAGGCGCAGTTCGGCGACGGCCGGACGCAGCGCCACCACCGGGTCGTCCACGCCCCGGCTGAACAGCTGCTGCTCGGTCGGCCGGTACGGCTCCATGGGATGGGCCGGGTCGAAGAGGGGCGCGGTCCTGGCGGTGGCGCCGGCCACCACCTCGGGGACCTGCTCGACCGCGTTGGCGAGCAGCCGTTCCAGTTGCAGGGCGACGTTCTTGAGGTTCACCACGGTGTTGCCGTCGGCGAAGTCGGAGATGACGAAGTCCCGCATGACCTTCTGGAAGATCCCGTGCCGGGGATGGGACCGCAGGTAGTGGCGGGCCCCGAGGACGACGGCGAGCCGGCTGATCGACGGGGAGAGGAAGGTGGGGATGAAGTACTTCACCACGGACGACCAGACACTGGCCTGGTCCGGGCTCAGCTGGAGGCTCCGTACGGCGCCGAGGGTCAGCGCGTCGGCGATCAGCAGGTCCGCGTAGCTCTCCACGAGCTGACGCTGCGAGTACGGGATCTCGGAGACCGGGCCGCCGAAGATCTTCCGCTCCACGGCGAAGTCCAGGGTGGTGCGCAGCGCCGTGTCGGCACAGCTCATCGCGATGCCGGAGATCGCGATCCGCACCAGCTGCCCGCTCTTCAGGGCGACTTCGAGGCCCCTGCCCTTGCCGCCGATGAGTGCGCTGTCCGGTACGAAGCAGTCGCGCAGCCTGACACCGCTCATGTCCAGGCCCCGCAGCCCGTGCAGCGGCTCGTCCGGCAGATGCTCGCACTGTCCGGCCGCCAGGCCCGCCTTCTCCACCGCGAAGATGGAGTACCCGCCGGGGCCGCCCTTCTCCGAGGTGCGGGCGAAGACCATCACCGCGTCGGCGACCGTGGCGTTGCCGATGGTCCACTTCTCACCGTTGAGCAGCCAGCCGCCCTCGGTGCGCCGGGCGGTGGTCTCGTTGGCGAGGATGTCGCTGCCGTGGAGCCGCTCGGAGAGGCCCCAGGCGAGCTTTCCGCCGCCCCTGATCACGTCGGCGAAGTGCTGCCGCTGCTCCGGGGTGCCGCCGATCCACACCGGCATGTAGCTGATGCTGGCCAGGGTCATCGCGGTGGCCGTGGTGGGGTCGCGGCGGGCGACGAGCCGGTAGAGGTTGAAGCCGTCCTCGACGTTGACGGCCTTTCCGCCGTTGGCGGCGGGCACCATCCAGTCGTAGAGGCCCCAGGAGGCCACCAGGTCGACGAACTCGTGCGGGTACTCCTGGAGTTCGTCGAGTTCGAGGATGCGGCTGAACGGCATGGGTCCGGCGGGGTCGTGGGGGTCGCCGAGGTGCCGTTCCAGATCGGCCATCAGCGCATGGAGATCAGTCATGTCCTGTCATCCTCCAAAAGGCACGGATCCCCGTTCGGGGGGCTGTCGCACAGCCGGACCGGCAGTGCGGTGAAGAGCCGTCGCCGGTCGTCGAGCGCGGTGACCAGACGGCCCAGGGGTGCGATGTCCGGCCCCGCCCGGCGCGGATCGCGTCCGTCGGCCAGCGCACGGGCCAGGACGAGCACGGGGTTGAGCCAGCCGGTGCCACCCCGCTCCGGATCGCCGTAGAGGCCGGGCCGGTCGCGGTGGAACCACCACGTCAGGGCGGCCGTGGCGGCCGCGTACAGCAGGCAGAGGCGGTCGGCGAGGTCGAGGGTGTCGGGGGATGTCCGCGGCGAGCGCGACCGGTCCCGCTGCGCCTCGGCGGCGGACCCGATCGTGGCCGCGATGTCGGCGCGCAGTCCGGTCACCGAGGCGGCGGCGGACGCGTCGCCCCGCCGCACGAGGTCCGCGGCGATCTCCTCGGCGTACTCGGCGAAGCCCAGCAGGATGTCGTCCCTGGCCCGTACGCCGAGGTCGAGGGCGGCCGGGTCGAGCGGTGGCAGGCAGGAGTCGTCGCCGAGGGCGAGGACCGCGTCGAGCCGGATCCTGCGTTCCGCCGACTCCCGGCCGCCGGCCTCCTGGGCCGTTCCCCCGTCGTACGCGGGCGCGTAGGACGGCAGGTGCATCGCGATGGCGCGGAGGTTGCCGAGCAGGCTGGTGTCGATGACCTCGACCATGGCGTTGTCGCGAACCGCCTTGTCCAGGACGGCTCCTGGGCCTTCCCGCAGGACGGCCCGCGCCCCCGCCACTGCGCGGCTGCGGGCGGCGGATGCGGAGGTGAGCCGGGTGGCGACGTGCTTGACGACGGATGAGGACAGGGCGAACGCGCCCGGCGCGACCTGGATCGCGCGGGCGGCGACGAGTGCGGTGAGGTCGGCGGTGCACAGTTCGGCGGCGGCCAGGGCCAGTTCGCGGGAGCCGTAAGGGGTGTCGGCGACCGGCACCCCGCCGGTGCGGTGGATGCGGGCGAAGCGCAGGGCGGTGCGCAGCGCCGTGTCGGCGGTGGCCAGGCAGCCCGCGGTGCTCATCAGCCGGACGACCTGCTGGGCCCGCATCGCCCCGGCGAGCCCGCTGCCGACCGTGCCGACGACGGCGCCCTGCGGCACCGGGACTCCGGTGAACTCCAGGTCGGCGAAGTCGATGCCGTGCATGCCGGTCGTCCGCCTGGGCGGCAGCCGTCGCACTCCGGGATGGGCCAGCTCCTCCGGGCCGAGCAGCACGGCGGTGAAGGCCGCGGGCCCGCGCTCCGCCGTACGGGCCACCACGACCGCCGCCTCGGCGGTGGAGCCGCGGCCCACCAGCCACTTGGTGCCGGTGAGTCTGCGGTCCTCGTCCAGGCGGCAGGTGTTGGCCAGCACATCGCTGCCCGACCGCTCCTCCGAGAGCCCGAACGCGATCGTGCGGCCGGCGCGCACCCAGCCGGCGACGGTCCGGTGCTGTTCGGGCGTGCCCGCGGCCAGCACCGTCATGACGGCGGAGATGCTGAACATCGTGGCGGGCATGACGTTGACGTCACGCCGGGCGGCGACCCGGACCAGGATCTGGGTCTCCTCCAGCGAGCGGAGCGTGCCACCCAGGGACTTCGGCAGATATCCGAGGTGGAGACCGGCCTCGCGCAGCCTGGCCTCCGCCCGGGCCGGGTACTCCTCGGCGGCGTCCCGTGCCACTCCGGCGGCGAACCCGTACGGGTTGTCCGCCGGCCACGGGTCGCCCAGTGCGGCGTCCAGCCGCTCGGCGCGCGGGTAGGGGCCCGCCGCCTCGCCCCCGCCGGGCAGTGCCGTCAGCCCGTGCGGGCGCGTGGCGGGGTGCTGCGGCGCTTCCTCGCGCGGGTGGCCCCGCCCCTCGGCGGCGGGCGGCGACGACGTGGTCATGGGCGTGCTCCGGCCACCGGGCCGACGACCGTCGCGTCCTCGGGGGACGGGCGGGTGGCGAGATTCGTCGGGAAGGTGACGCCCGCGCCGCGCAGCACCGCGAGCCGCTGGTGGAAGGCGGCCCCCGTCATGATCTGCCGTGCCACGTCGGCGACCCGGCGGTGCTCCGGCGCCGCCAGGTAGGTGCCGCGGACCCAGGCGTTGAAGCTGCCCATCGCCGGTCCGCACCAGATCTGGTAGTCGACGGCCCGGTCCGCCTCACCGGTCTTCGCCCAGCGCGAGGCCATGCCGAGGTACCAGCGGAAGATCAGCGCGGCCCGCCGCTTGGGGTGGTCGGCGGCACGGGCCAGCTGGTCGGGGTCGCGGCGGGTGAAGTAGTCGACGGTCTCCTCCCAGACGCTGTCCAGGGGGCGGCGGAAGATCTGCTTCTCGACGCGTTCGCGTACCGCGGACGGGATCTCCTCGATGCCCTCGTAGCCGCGGTACAGCTCGTACAGCTGCTTGGCCCGCATCGGGAAGAACGTGCCGTGCTTGAGCACCTGGAGCTCGACGCCCATCTCGAACATGTCGGCGGCGGGCGCCATCTCGAAGTCGGCGATGCCGGCCTGGGCGAGCATCTGCTTGACCCGCGGCGAGGTGCCCGCCTCCAGGCAGGACTGGTTGACCGATCCCGTGACGATGTAGTCCGCGCCCATCGCGAACGCGCCGGCCGCCGCCTCGGGCGTGCCGATGCCGCCTGCGGCGCCGACCCGGACGCGCTGCGCGTATCCGAGCTCCTGCATGATCGCGTCGCGCTGGCGCATGATGACGGGCAGCAGCGCGGGCAGCGGCCGGCGGTCGGTGTGCCCGCCCGAGTCGGCCTCGACGGTGATGTCACCGGCCACCGGGACGAGCCGCGAGAGCCGGGCCTGCTCCTCGGTGACGGATCCCTCGTCGACCAGGGCGCGGACCATCGCCTCGGGTGCGGGCCGCATGAAGAGCTCGGCCAGCTCGGGCCTGGACACCTTGGCGATGACCTTGTTCTCCGCGACGACACCGTCCGGGCCGCCGGCGCGGAGACCGGCGAGCCGGTAGCGCACGATGTGCGGGGTGAGGGTGAGGAAGGCGGAAGCCTCCACACAGGGCACCCGGTACTTCAGGAACAGGTCGACCGCCGTGCGCTCCAGACGCTCCTCGCTGGGGCTGTGGATGAGGTTGCAGGCGTACGGGAGTCCGGGGATCTCGTCCCGGAAGCGGATCAGTGCCTTCTCGATCGCTTCCGGGAGGAGTCCGGCCGCGCCGTACGAGCCGAGCAGTCCGGCCCGCGCCATGGCGATGACCATGTCGGCGGAGGCGATGCCGTTGGCCATGGCCCCGCTCATATAGGCCTGGCGCAGGCCGTGCGCGGCCAGGAACGCGGCGCTGCCGAGGCGTTCGGGCCCCAGCGGCGGGGCGGTGGCGACGATCTCGTGCTCGCCGCCGGCCGTGACGGCGCCGCCGTTCACCGCGCCCAGTCCGTAGGGTCCGCGCACGATGTAGACGGGTTCCCCGAGCCGCATCAGGGCTTCGTGCACCCCGGTGTCGCCGACGGCGGGTGCCGCGGTCCCGGTCCACCTGGGCCGTTGGTGGTCGCTGGTCATGCCTGGTCTCCTGTCGGGTCGGACGAGGCCTCGGGCCCGGTCGTGGTGGATCTCGATTCCGCGGGCGGGACTTCAGGCCCCGTCGTGGTGGATCTCGATGCCGATGCCGCCCAGCTGGTAGATCCGCAGGGTGGACTTCCAGACGCTCGCGTCGCCGAGCAGCACGATCCGGCCCGGGGTGCGGCGCACCTCCTTGACGTGCACGTCGAACTCCATGTCCGGGTCGTCGCGGAGGATCTGGCCCCGGTAGGACCAGGTCGTCTCCACGCCGGAGAGCATCGCGAAGCGGGGGTTGACGAGCCCTTCGGTGAGCCCCGTCTCGACGGCGTACAGCTGGAGCCCCTGGAGCAGGGCCTCGACGCCGAGCGAGCCGGGCATCACCGGGTCGCGGTGGAAGTGGCAGGAGAAGTACCACTCGTCGGGGGCGATGGACCGGTGGCCGCGCAGATAGCCCTGCCCGTGCTTGCCGCCGCCGGGCAGGACGTCGATCCACTCGGCCAGGTCGAGGTGGCCGCCGGCCAGCCGGGGGCCGCCGCGGGCGGGCTCGGCGGCCCGGTACCCGGCGAGTTCGACCCGGCGGACCCCGGCGGGGCGGTCGGGCTGCTGGTCGAGCCACGGCAGCACGTGCTTGCCCTTGTCCAGACCGACCTGGTTCTCCAGGGCCTTGGCGTTGAAGTACCCGAAGAGCGACTCCCCGGTGTAGAACACCTCGCCGTCGGCGGAGAGTTCGTAGCGGTAGTTCTGCAGGATCGACCCGGGCATCTGGTCGCTGGAGAGCAGGGTCGAGCGGTGCTGGATGGTCTTGCCGCGCAGGTCGATGTCCTTGACGAGGGTGGCGCGGCCGTCGAGGTTGCGGATGCTGAACTGCTCGTCGGGGAACGGGAGCGTGGCGCCCAGGTAGTAGCCGAGCAGGATGGCCGCCTGGAGGCTGGACTCCATGTAGACGCAGTTGGGCATGGAGGGCGAGCCGTTGTCGCCGTAGTACCAGGCGTCCGCCGGGGAGTCGTACTCGGTGACCATGACGGCTCCGCGCTTGAGCACCCCCCGGGTGCCTTCGAGCTCCATCACCCGGTCGACGAAGAGGAAGTCGCCGTTGGGGATGTACGGGGCCCGGCTGTCGGCGTAGACCTCGAACTCCGGTCCCATGGCGGTCGCCAGATCGCCCTTGGCCGCGTGCGCCATGTGGAACTCGCTGAGCAGGGCCCGCTCACCGGTGGCGGGGCTCAGCCGGCCCAGGAAGTGCGGCACCTTGCCGCCGGCCTCCGGGCGGTAGGGCGTGCCCGCCTTCTCCACCAGCCGGATACCGAGCCCGGTGACGCTGATCGACGGCTTGCCGTCGCGCAGCACGATCACGTCCGCGGTGATCGCGGGGCGGGGCAGCAGGGTCAGGTCGGTGATGTCGATCCGGTACTCGATGCGCTCGGTGTCCGGGGTGATCTGTCCCCGCACCTTCACCTCGGTCTTCAGATCGGGGACCGGCTGGAAGCGCGCGTCGGGCAGGGAGAGGTGCAGGCCGAGGGAGAACGCGTACGTCTCAAGCAGCTGCACCGCCCCCTCGGCGACCAGCGAGCCCGCCAGGACCGGGTCGTCCGGGAAGTGGCAGGTGAAATACCAGCCGTCCGGCACCAGATGCTTGACCGCCTCGATCCGGCCGAGGCCCCCGGCGCCGCCCTTGCGGTCGATGAGGGTCACCTCGTCGGCCATGCGCAGCTGCTCGGTGGGCAGCCTCAGTGAGCTGTTGGTCCCCTCCGGCTTGCGGTGGCCCGGCCCGAAGACCTCGCCGATCCGCCCCTCGGCGAGCAGCGCCAGGTCCTCGGGGGTGAGTGACGTACGGTCGGTGGTCGCCAGCGGCTTGAAGGAACTGGACCCGGAGAAGACGGCGTTCTCCGCGGGCGGGACGGCCTTGCCCTGGATGATGCCGAGGGAGCTCTCCAGCTCCTCGTCGGTGAAGAACCCGGCGCAGGCGTTGTTCAGCTTGAGGATCAGCTTGCCGTCGGCGTAGCAGTCGTAGTGGAAGAAGAACAGCATCGTGTCGCCCTGCCGGACGAACTGGTCGATCCAGATGTCGTAGCGCAGGGTCTGGCCGACCTGCGGAAGGTCGCCGACGAAGCTGAGACTGCTGTCCAGGAGCCGGTAGACCCGGTCGCCCCGGTTGGTGAAGTCCGCCCCGAGGTAGCTGATCAGCAGCAGGTCGCACTGCCCGGCCTCGATGGTGACCGCGGGCGGCACCTGCCCGTCCACGGCGTACCAGGCGTCGACCGGTACGTCGTACTCGGTCCGGATGAACGAGGGCCTGAACTCGCCGGGTTCGGCCTCCAGCGCGGTGACCCGGGTCGCGAAGTGGTACGGGGGCGCGGGCAGCCGCACCCGTCGGCGGAACGCGTCGATCTCGGCGTACCGCTCCCCGAAGACGTCGCCGATCTTCCCGGTGGCGAACTCCAGCAGGTCGTGCTCGTCCCAGATGACCCCTTCGGGCTTGGGCGGCCTGGGGGCGGCGGGAGCGGGGGCGGCGGGTGCCGCATCGACGGGAGCGGCGGCCGGTGCGGGGGCGGGGGGCGCGGCGGCCAGCAGCGCGGAGAGCTGTTCGCGCAGGGCCTGCTGGGCGTCCAGCACCTCCCGGTGCGCCTCCAGCATCTCGCTGCGCAGTCCACGTACGAGGGTGAGGGTGCTCTCCTCGGCGGTCCGGGCGGGAGCGGCGGGCAGCGGTGCTCCGAAGATGGCCGGCCGCGGCGGCTCCTGCGACGGGGCGGCAGGTGGTGCGGGCGCGGCTGCGGCCGGGATCATCGTGATGGGCTCCCGCTCCAGCTCGATTGCTGATGCGGACGGTGGGGCGGCGGGGCGGATCGACATCGCGGAGTCCCATTCCGTGGCGGTTTCGGCGCCCCCTGCAGTTGCGGGGGCGGGAGTGGCGGGAGCCGGGGGCAGCCCGGGTCCGGCCGCGGCGGCGGTCCACGTGCCGCCCGTGGCCGGCGCGGTGGTGACCGGGGCGGCTGCCGTGAGGGCTGCGTCCGGGGCCCCCGACCCCGGTGCGGCCGCGGTGGTGGCCTGGACGGTCACCGGCGTTTCGGCGGCGACGGCGACGTCCGTCGTCGCCGCGGCGGTGACCGCGGGTGCGCGTGTGGCGGTGACCGCCGCTGCGGCGGTGACCGCGGGTGCGCGTGTGGCTGTGGGCTTGGGCAGCGTGGCGATCGTGGCCGCCGCGCCCTCGGCGACCAGCGGCGGGACCGGCGCCCCGCCCACGGTGAAGGTGCGCAGCCCCAGGGCGCCCCGGGCGTCCGAGGACGCGACGGGCGGGGCGAACGGGGCGAGGTCGACGGGTACGCCGTGGGAGGCGAGCCGGGCCACCAGCCGGGCGATGTCCGTCGAGCCGCGGGCGCCCCGCCGGTCGACGGAGACCGCCAGATGGGGCTCGTCGCCGAGCGTCTCGTGGATCCAGCGCGCACACGTACTGCTCGGGCCGACCTCGATGAAGGAGCGGAAGCCGTCCTCGTAGGCGCGGCGCACCAGCTTCGGGAAGTCCACCGTCTCGCGCAGCGTCACGGCGATGTTCCCGGCGACGGTGTCCGCGTCGAAGTCGGTCACCGGGGCGTAGTGCCGGCTGCTGTAGAGCACCAGGTCCCCGACGTCGCCCGTCGGATAGTGGTTGAGGTCGGCGAGGTCGGTGAGCACCCCGTCGACCACGGAGCAGTGCATGACGTGGTTGGCCGGGGAGCGGGCGCTGCGGCAGGCCAGTTCGGCGATGACCTCCTTGCACTGGCGCGGGTCACCGGCGACGACCACCTCCAGCGGGGTGTTGACGTGCGTGATGAAGACCCGCTCGAACCGCTCGACGACGGCCCGCACGTCCGCCGCGGGTGCGAGGAGCACGTGTGTGGACCAGACCTCGTTGTCGGGCACCTCGTCTCCGAGACCCCACAGTTCGCGCACGGTCCGCTTGGGGCCGCGCAGCATGTCGTCGAAGAGGGGCGAGGCGCTGATCTTCTCGTCGCCGCGCGCGCTCTTGATCCAGCCGCCGGTGGCGAAGAGCATGCTGCTCTCGCCGAGGCTGTAGCCGAACGCCCCGTCCACGGGGATGCCCAGCACCTCACGCACGAGATCCGTCGAGAGCAGTGCGTAGCTCGTGCCGGCCGCCAGCATCAGCGGGATGTCCTCGACGAGTTCGGCTTCCCGCTTCATCAGGTCGCGCCGCCCCATCGGGGCGAGCGAGCGCGGGTACAGGGAGGCACTGCGCAGCAGCTCGGCCGGGAGTTCGGCCTGGGCCTCGAAGCGCGGCAGCAGGCCGGGGAACGAGCGGAAGAGTGAATGCCCGAGCCCCAGGTACGAGTTGAACGCCCCGGGGAAGACCAGAGCCACCTTCCCCTGCGCGCCCAGCGGCCGCGCGGTGAAGTAACTGCCGGAGGGGGAGAGCCATTCGCCGCCGGATCCCCACACACCGGGCAGGTCCTTGAGCGCCTGGTCGATCTGCCGGGCCAGGCCGTCGGCGTCCTCCGCGACGAGCACCGCCTTGAGGGGTGCGGGCCGGTCCTCGGCCCGGGCGGCCCAGTCGCCGTCCAGAGCCGTGCGCAGCTCGCCGAGCCGACGGAGCAGCCCGGCGATGTCGTCCGCGCCGACGGGAACGACCAGTCCGCCACCGGACCTCGCCCAGTCGGTCTCGGTGACCTCGCCGCGCACCTGGCCGCCGGTGAGCACGACGTGCGCGTGGCTGCCGGACGTACCGGTGACGCTGACGGATGCGGCCCTGCGGCCTTCGCGGTGGGCCCGCAGCCAGGGCCGGGAGTCGGCGGCGAGGAAGAAGGCGGACCCTTCGAGCCGAGCGGTGTCGACACCGCCGGGCGCCACCGGGAAGTAGCCGTGGTGCAGGCAGAGGGCGGCCCGGATGACGGAGGCGAGCGCCGAGGCGCAGCCGCTGTCACCGATGGAGCCGTGCACACCGGACAGGGCCGTGCGCAGCTCGCCGCCGGAGCGGTCGGTGGTCCAGGTGGCGGCCAGGCCTTCGAGGGTGGCGGGGTCCGCCGCCCCCGCCTCCACGAGTTCGACGTCGCCGGGGGTGAGCCCGGCGGCGGCGAGCGCGTCCTCGGCGGCGGCGGTGACGAGCTCCGGGTCGGTGCCCGGGGCGACGCCCGCCGAGTGGCGGACGGCGAGGGCCTCCACCGTGGCGTACACGGTCCGTTCGTCCGGCACGGATTCGGGCCGGGTCACGACGACCGCGCCGGCGCCCTCCCCGAGGACGCGGAGTCCGCCGGTGACGGTGCCGGGTTCCAGCAGTTCGCGGGCGAGGGTGCTCTCCGGTCCGGCGGCGAGGTCGACGGCGCCGACGAGGACGGCCTCCACCGTGGGGTCCATGAGCAGGAGCCGGGCCACGTCCAGGGCGTCGACCCCGACCGCGCTGTCGGAGGAGAGGGTGAAGGAGGGGCCGTTGAGGTTCCACAGCGAGGAGACCCGGCTGGCCATGATGTTGCCGATGTAGCTGAGGACCTCGTTGGGTTCGATGGAGTCGTGGATGCCGTTGCGCGCGGCCCGGGTGAGCTCGGCCAGCTGCTCGGGCGAGGGCTTCACGCCCGCGCTCTCGCACCATTCGGTGAGCTTGCGGCCCAGTTCGTACCGGGAGCCGTGGCCGTGTGCGCTGGGTTCCATCTCCATGCCGAGGACCACACCGACCCGGCGCGGGTCCGTTGCGCCGCCGCGGCCGGGGCGGGGCCGCTCGTACCCGGCGTCGCGCAGCGCCTCCTCGGCGACACGCATCATCAGCAGGTGCTGCTGGTTGAAGTGGTCAAGGTCCTTGGGCGGAATGCGGTACGAGGTCGCGTCGACCTCGAACTCCTCGATGTACGCGGCCCGGGGCACACCGTCCTTGGCGAGTCCCGCCCGGTCGAGCGGCCCGCCGTCGACGGTCTCGAAACCGCGCCAGCGCTGCTCGGGCAGCTCGCGTACGGCGTCGAGCCCTTCGTATCCGGCGCGTTCGAAGGCGTCGAGGGTGGTGAACGAACCGAAGTGGGCTCCCATGCCGATGACGGCGAGGGCCGGCGGGTCGGCGGGGGCGTCCCGGTCCTCGCGGTCGTCCGCGAGGTGTTCCGTTCCGGCCGGGGCCGAGAGCACGACGTGGGCGTTCGTACCGCCGAAGCCGAAGGCCGATACGCCGGCACGGCGCGGGGCTCCCGCCTCCGGTTCGGGCCAGGGCCGCAGCTCCCGTACGACACGGTCGGCGACCGTGCCGGGCAGGGGCTCCCGCACTCCGATGGTGGGCGGGATGGTGCCGTGCGCGAGCGCCAGGACGACCTTGATGAGGCTGCTCATGCCCGCCACGGTCAGCAGGTGCCCGAGGTTGGCCTTCACCGAGCCCAGCAGCGGGCCGCGTCCGAAGAACTCCTCGACGCTGCCGAGTTCGGTGCTGTCGCCGAGCGGGGTGCCGGTGGCGTGGCACTCCAGGTACTGGATCGCGGACGGGGCGACGCCCGCCTCGCGGTAGGCCAGCTCGTAGGCGGCGTGCTGGCCGGCGGCGTTCGGCGCCAGCATGTGTTTGCCGGGGCCGTCGTTGGTGAGGGCGACCGCGTCGATGACCGCGTACACCCGGTCGCCGTCGCGCTCGGCGTCGGCGAGCCGCTTCACCGCGATCATCGCGGCGCCCTGGCCGGTGACGATGCCGCGGGAGCGGGCGTCGAAGGGCTGGCTGAACCCGTCCTGCGGGTAGGCCCGCAGATCGGAGAAGGAGAGGTGGACGACGGTGGGGTCGGGGGCGCAGACGCCACCGGCGAGCATCACGTCCGCGCGGCCGGTCTCCAGGTGGAGGCAGGCCAGCTTGAGCGCGTACAGCGCGGACGAGCAGGCCGCGTCCAGGGTGAGGCGCGGGCCCTCCAGACCGAGCGCGGCTGCCACCACCTGGGCGGGCATGCCGCCCGCCCACAGGTTGTGGGCGGCGGCCACGCCGTCGGACGAGCCGTCCCCCTGGCCGGCGGTATCGGTGTCTCCGGACGAGCCGCCCGGCTGTACGGCGGTATCGGTGTCTCCGGGGAAGCCCGCGCCGGCCAGTCCGTCGGCCACCGCCGAGTCCCAGAGTTCTCCGACGAGCCGGCCGGAGGCCGGGGTGGGGAACGGGTAGTTCCCGAACACCACCCCGGTCCTCCGCCTGCTCCGACCGTCCGCGGCCACGGGGGAATAGCCTGCGTCGGCCAGCGCGTCCCTGGCCACTCCGAGCGCCCAGTGGAACGAGCGGTCGAGGCCGGCCAGGTAGTCGGGTGGGAGAAGGTACCCATTCGGTTCGCTGAGGTCCCCGGGGCCGGTGCCCGGGGCGCCGTCGCCCCGGGCCGCGTCGTCGGCTCCGGTCGCGGTCCCCGCGGACGGGGAACTCGCGTCGTGCTCGTCGAGGAAACCGCCCCGGAGGCAGTAGATACGGTGTCTGTCCTCCGGATCGGTCTCCCTGGCCTGCGGGGAGTGCCCGAAGACCCGGCTGTCTCCGTCGGTGCGTGAATCCACGCCGCCGATCAGGTTCCGCCAGTAGTCGTCGGGGGTCCCGGCGCCGGGAAAGAGGCAGGCCAGGCCGACGATCGCGTACTTGCCCATGAGGGGTCAGCCTCCGATTGTCCGAATGGGTCCGGTCGGGGGCCCGGTGAGGGGCCGTGGGTGAGGGAGCACCGCGCGGGGTGTCAGACCGCGACGGTGCCGGCGGCGACCTGCACGGGCTGCCCGAACTTGCCCTCCAGCTGCGGGTCCTCCACCACGGACACCCCGTCCATGACCTGGAGCACGCGGCCCTCACGGTCGAGCGCGGTGACCGAGCAGGTGATGCCGGTCCGGACCTCCTCGATGTTCTCCACGGCGATCAGGAAGTCCTGGTCGGCGGGGAGTCCGGCGAAGAACCGGGTCCTGGCGATCTCCATCGGCAGGCATGCCCGGCCGCGGTGCTGCCGGACCCAGACCAGGGCGGCCTGGAGCAGCAGATCGGCCAGCACCGGGCTGTGCAGCGTTCCGTGGTACGCGCCGCGGGCCGGCCGCCCGTCGGTGAGCCGGGCGCTCAGCAGCAGGCCCTGCGCGTCCGAGGACAGGACGCGGCGGATGCCGCGCAGGCTCGGACCGTGGAAGAGGGTGCCGTTGCGGTAGAGCGGGCCGGCGTCCGTGCCGGCCGCCCCACGGGCGGTCGTGGCCAGGTCCGTACGGTCGGCGAGGCCGGCTCCGGCGTCGCCGGTGACGACGTTGCCGCCGTACGCGGGCCGGCTCTGTCCGGCCCCGTCCACGGCGGACGCGAGTACGTCCACGGTGTCCGGCCGGGAGTCCCGGCCCGGCTCCAGGAAGAGCCGCAGCCGCGAGGGGGCTTCGTCCTCCCCGTCCAGGACCACTCCCTTGAAGACCCGGAAGCCGCTCACCTCGGAGACCGTCTTCCCGCTCGCCGTCTCGGCGGCACCGATCAGGGCACCGAGCGCGGCGGTGGCCGGCAGCACCTTCTTGCCGTCGATCGTGTGATCGCTCAGCAGGGTGTCCGCCGCCAGCTCCGCCAGATCGCGGTCGGCCAGCAGCGAGACCGCGGCACCGGCGGCGGGCGCGGCCGAGAGCGGCTTCAGCGGACCGGCGACGATGACCGTGTCGTGGCCGCGTTCGGCGGTGAACTGTTCGGCGAAGATCCCGGCCCCGGTGCGTACCGGGACCAGCTCCACACCGCGTGAGGCGAACATCCGCCGCAGGTCGTCGGTGACCATCCCGCCGTCCCAGGCGCCCCAGTTGACCGAGGTCACCCTGGCCGACGGCAGCTCGTGCTTCAGCCGGACGGCGAGCCGGTTCAGCGCCTCGTTGGCGACCGCGTAGTCCGACTGGCCCCGGTTGCCGAAGAAGCCGGCGACGGAGGAGAAGAACACCAGGTGCCGCAGGTTCGCGGTACCGCGCAGCGCGTCCAGCACATGGCCGAGGCCGAGGATCTTCGTACCGAGGACCCGGTGGACCTCCTCCGCGGTCTTCTCCACGATCAGCCGGTCCGCCAGCACACCGGCTCCGTGCACCACACCCGTGATCCGGCCCGCGTACGGTGCCAGCGCGGCCCGTACGGCGGCGGCGTCGGTGATGTCGACGACGACGTACTCGACGGTGGAGCCGCTCGCCCGCAGCCGGCGCAGGTTCTCGGTGATCTCCCGGCTGCCGGTCACCTCCCGGTAGACCGCCTCGACCCCGCGCGGGGTGGGCTTCTCCCCGGCCGCGGCGATCCGCTTGGCGATCGCGCCCTTCAGACCGGCCCCTTCCAGACCGGCCGCCCACTCGGGCTCGGGCGCCACCTGGCTGCGGCCGAGGAGCAGCAGCCCGGCGGGCCGTGCGTCGACCAGCGCCTGGAGGCAGTCCGCCGTGATGCCGCGTGCCCCGCCGGTGACCACGAGCAGGTCACTCGCTTCGATCTCCGGCACGGCGGCGAGGCTCCCGGCGGGGGCCTCGGCCGAGGGGACGACCGTGCGACGACCGTGGGCGTCATGGGCGACGTCCGCGAGGTCCGTGGCCAGGTCGCCTATCTCGCCCAGGAAACGGTCGGCGATCGTCCGGTCGTCCAGCCCCGGTGCGAAGTCGACGGTACGGGTGAAGAGTTCCGGCACCTCGATGCCCAGGGTCTTCACCAGCCCGGAGACCCCGCCCAGCAGCGGCGACCCGGATTCGCTCCCGCGATAGCCGTTCGCCCCGTCGAGCTGGGTCAGGGCCACGAAGCCGGCCCTGTTGCCCGCTGCGGCGGCCGATTTCAGCGCGGGCTGCGTCTGCTTCGCCACGAGCACGGTGTGCGCCAGGCGCTGAGCCGCGTCGGCCCACTCCTGACCGGTGGCGGCCACCAGCTGCACGACCAGGTCGATGCGCCCGCTGGTCACCGTACGGGCCAGCTCGGCCGCGTCCCAGGTCCGCAGCTGCTGCACCGAGTCGGCGCCCTGCGTGGACGCCACCTCACCGGGCAGCCCCACGACCTCGACCCGCCAGCCCTCGGAGCGCAGCGCACCGATCACCGGCCTGGCAAGCTTCGACCCGTCGTCCACGACGAGCGCGGTCCGGTTGTCCGCGTAGGCCTCAACGACCCGGTAGGGAGCGGGCAGTTCCTGGACCGAGGCGAAGGTCCGCCCGACGCCGGGGGCGCTCGGGTAGTCCACCACCAGGAGGGCCTGCGAGGGGACGGGGACGTTCACCGCGGCGGGCGCGGCGGCGGAGCTGAGGAAGCCGGCGACGTCGTCCAGGGTCCGCAACTCACCCAAGCGCTCCGGATCCACATCACCCGACACCGGGAACCGCTCCTGCAACGCACCCAGAATCTGAACCCGCTTGATCGAGTCAATCCCCAGATCAGCCTCCAGATCCATACCCGGCTCCAACATCTCCGCCGGATAACCCGTCTTCTCCGCCACCACACCCAACAACGCCTCCAACAC